>NZ_JBWKUK010000008.1:0-228915 GCF_059420805.1 Erwinia sp. GW821-FHT03D09 | reverse complement strand
GTTAGCTCAGTTGGTAGAGCAGTTGACTTTTAATCAATTGGTCGCAGGTTCGAATCCTGCACGACCCACCATCACTTCAGGTGATGCACGATATAAATCGTGAAGGATGAGAACCGAAAAAGGTTTGAGTCGAGCGAAAGCGAGACAACGTTGCGATAGCAGCAGCCCGCAGAGCGAAGTCATCCTGCACGACCCACCAATGTAAAAAGGCGCCCTAAAGGCGCCTTTTTGCTATGCGCGATTCGGGCGGGATTTGAACCATTTCCCAGCCTGAACCGGCACGATTACATATGCGTACCGCCATCGATGCGCAGTTCAGTACCGGTAATAAACTCCCCATCATCAGACGCAAACATCGCAATAACCCCCGCGACGGAATCCGGTGAAGCAAAACCCTGACCGATAGCGGGCATCATTTTGCTGAACAAGGACATATCTGCATCAGATGGAATACCGGGATCGTTCGTCATGCCAGAAGCGATACTGCCCGGTGCAACTGCAACCGCACGCAGCCCCTGTTTGGCATATTCCGATGCCAGGGTATGCGTAAAGGACTGGATGCCCCCTTTAGTCGCCGCATAGGCTGCCATATAAGGATGAGCAAAGCTGGCTGAGGTAGAGCTGAAGTTAACAATGACGCTGGTGCGATTATCCAGCAGCGCCGGCAGCGCCTCACGGGTGACCAGAAAAGTCCCGGTCAGATTCACTGCCAGCATACGATTCCAGAAATCCAGCGTCATCTGATGGGTATGGCATGAGCGAAGAATGCCTGCGGCATTCACTAATATCTGCAACCCACCCGCCGCCTTGATCGCAGTGCCCAGGCTCTTCTGGACGGAAACTTCCTGAGAAATATCAACCTCAACGGTGGTGAGCTGGCCAGCCAGTCCCGCTTCGTGAGCGCAGCGTGCGGTTTTCTCTAAACCTTCAGGTGCAATATCAGCGGCGATAACGCGCGCGCCCTCGCGTAAAAAACGATGAACGGTAGCCTGTCCTATACCGGAACCAGCACCGGTAATCAGTGCGGTACGTCCTGTTAATCTCTGCATTATTCTCCCCCTGAGTAAAGTTACAGGTGATGATTATACCATCCGAAATAAAATTCACCTAAATCCTTTCAGCATGCAGGGATAATTAACATCTTAAAAACATTAATGATTAGTAATAAGTGAGCTGAGAATGCCCCCTTCCCAGCTTGTCCCGTTCGCATTAATTCTGTGGTGGCCATTCGCATACCAGACATTTCGGTCTAAAAAGGCGGTGCTGACGCGCGCTGCTGGTTCAACAATTCAGCCTGCTGCCGCACCACCTGCCAGATCGCCTCTGCGGCGGGGGTCAGCGAACGGTTTTTGCGCCGGACCAGCATTATCGTGCGGTTAATTTCCGGCACTATCCGCCTGACCAGCAGCGGTCGTCCCTGCGGTAACGGAAGCGCCAAAGCGGGTAGGATACTAATGCCAATCCCTGCTTCTACCATCGGAAAAAGCGTGGCAGGATGGCCTATCTCCTGCGCAATATCAGCTTGTACCTGCTGCATGCGCAACGCTCCATCAATCAGTACCCGACTGCCTGAAGCATAATCCTGTAGCACCAACGTGCGCTGGTTAAGCATATGCCAGTGGATGGTTTGTTGCTGTACCAGCGGATCGTCCATGCGGCACAGCAGCAGAAAAGGCTCATCCAGAATGGCTTCGCACTCCAGATCATCAGACTGAAGCGGTCCTATAACAATTCCAAAATCCATCTCCGCATTACGAATGCTTTGCAGCACCCACTGCTGCGGGCGATCGCGCAGCATCACCCGGATTTCAGGATAGTTCACCTGCCCGGCAGCCAGGCACTGGGGCATCAGATGTGCTGAGATGGTCTGGCTGGCGGCAACGCGCACCGTACCGCTGCGCTGCTGGCCGTAACTGCGTACATCCAGCAGAGTATTGTTTAACTCCTCCAGCAGATGTTCCAGCCTGCTGGCGAGCTGTTCTCCGGCTTCCGTCAGCACGACCTCACGCGTTGTGCGGTCGAGCAGACGAATGCCCATTTCCCCTTCCAACTCTTTAATACTGTGGCTGACAGCTGACTGACTCAGGCCTATCGCCTGCCCTGCCAGGCTGAAACTGCCCTGCCCGGCCACCGCCACAAACACCCGAAGCTGACGCAACGTGTAATTCATCGATTTTTCTCATATATTCATTTAATAAATCAATTTTATTTCTAAACCCGCCCGTCGCACAATAGCCGCATGTTTGTATAACAAGGCGTTAACAATGGGTAAATTTCGTCTCGATCCGCTGATGCTGAAACTGATCGCCACCGTCCTGTTGGCTTCTTTTCTTCCTGCACGCGGCCACTTCGTTGATTTTTTTGAATGGCTGACCACTGCTGCAATTGCCCTGCTGTTCTTTATGCACGGCGCCAAACTCTCGAAAGAGAAAATTATTGCCGGGGGCGGCCACTGGCGGCTGCATCTGTGGGTGATGTTCAGTACCTTCGTCATCTTCCCGGCGTTGGGTATGCTGCTCGTCTGGTGGCATCCACTGCCGCTCACTACCGAGATCTACACCGGCTTTATGTACCTGTGCATTCTGCCTGCTACCGTACAGTCGGCGATTGCCCTGACCTCGCTGGCAGGCGGCAACGTTGCCGCTGCGGTTTGCAGCGCGTCGGCATCCAGTCTGCTGGGGGTATTTATTTCGCCTCTACTGGTGGGTCTGCTGATGAATGTTAATAGCGATGCGGCCACCGGGAATTTTGAGCAGATCGGTAAGATTATGCTGCAGCTGCTGGTGCCGTTTATTGTCGGGCATATTTCCCGCCGCTGGATTGGTGCGTGGGTGGAAAGAAACCGTAAGCTTATCGGTCAGACCGATCAGGCATCGATTCTGCTGGTGGTTTACTCCGCCTTTAGTGAAGCGGTGGTAAACGGCATCTGGACGCGTGTTGGCGTCAGCACTCTGCTATGGATTGTGGTCGGTAGCCTGGTTCTGCTGTTCCTGATTCTGGTCATCAACCTTGCTGCGGCGCGTCTGTTTGGCTTCAACCGGGCGGATGAAATTACCATTCTGTTCTGCGGTTCGAAGAAGAGTCTGGCGAACGGGGTACCAATGGCGAATATTCTGTTCCCGTCGTCGGCGGTGGGGATTATCGTTCTGCCACTGATGATTTTCCATCAGGTGCAGCTGATGGTGTGTTCAATGCTGGCGCAGCGTTATAAAAAGTCCGGCGAGAAGCTGGCAGCGCAGTCGGCTACGGGTAAGACGCTGGTGGAGTCGCAGAAGTAGTCTGGTTGGATGGGCGTTTAGCCTGCGACCTGTCGGAATGCTGAAATAGCCGCTTCATTTTGGAGCGGCTATTTTTTGCTGCATGGCTGGCGCATCGAGGGCTGGGGAACAGCCTCTGCGGCTGCCGGGCGGTCCTCGCGCCGCTTTGCGGTTCCTTCGGTTTCAGGTCGATACTGCCTTTGAGCTGAATGGCTGGTACATGGTGGGCAGGGGAACAGCCAGCCAGGCTATCTCATAGCCCGCAGGCAACAAGCACCAACCGCTATCCCCGCTTTAGCGGCTTAACCAGCCCTTCCAGCCCCTCAATCTTGATCGCCAGCGTAATCTGCATCAGCTCGCCGAGCTTGCCCTGCGGAAACTCATCCTTGCGGGCAAACCACAGCAAATACTCCTCGGGCAGATCGATCAGCACCCGCCCTTTGTACTTGCCAAACGGCATCACCGTATTAGCAATTTCAACCAGCTGTTCCTTTTCCATATTACTCACCAAGTAGACGAATCATTTCCGCTTCATCGATCACCGCGATGCCCAGCTCGGTTGCCTTCGCCAGCTTAGAGCCTGCGGCCTCTCCGGCAATCACCAGATCGGTTTTCTTCGACACGCTGCCGCTCACCTTCGCGCCCAGCGCCGTTAGGCGATCTTTGGCGTCGTCGCGTGACAGCACGCTTAATGAACCGGTCAGCACCACGGTTTTACCGGCAAACGGACTGTCGATTTCTTCGGCCTTCACCACCACCACTTCCGGCCAGTGAATGCCAGCTTTCTCAACCAGCAGGCGGATAACTTCACGGTTGCTTTCTTCATCCATAAAGTTACGCACGTGGCTGGCCACCACTTCACCGACGTCCGGTACGGCAATCAGCGCGTCGATATCGGCCGCCATCAGCGCCTCCAGCGTGCCGAAATGCGCGGCAAGGTTAGCGGCGGTCGCCTCACCCACTTCGCTGATACCCAGCGAGTAGAGGAAGCGGGCGAAGGTCGTTTGCTTCGCTTTTGCCAGCGCATCAACCACATTCTGCGCCGATTTCGGCCCCATACGATCCAGACCGGTGAGTTTACCGGCAGTGAGATCGAACAGATCGGCCGCATTAAGTACGTACTCTTTATCCACCAGTTGATCGATAATCTTCTCGCCCATGCCGTCGATGTCCATCGCCCGGCGGGAGACAAAATGCTTTAACGCACCTTTACGCTGTGCGCCACAGATCAGGCCACCGGTACAGCGGGCCACGACTTCGCCCTCTACGCGCTCAACGTCCGAGCCGCAAACCGGACAGTGGGTCGGGAATATTATTTCCCTCGCATCTCCAGCGGATTCCACAACGCCGACGACCTGGGGGATAACATCTCCGGCACGGCGGATCACCACGCGATCGCCAATCTTTAACCCCAGACGATCGATTTCATCGGCATTGTGTAGCGTGGCATTGCTGACCATCACCCCGGCAACCAGCACCGGCTCCAGACGGGCAACCGGGGTGATCGCGCCAGTGCGCCCCACCTGGAACTCAACGTCACGTACGGTGGTAATCTGCTCCTGCGCCGGGAACTTAAACGCCACGGCCCAGCGTGGCGCACGGGCAACGAAACCGAGCTGCTCCTGCAGATCCAGCGAATCCACCTTGATCACCACACCGTCGATATCAAAACCCAGCTGCGGGCGATCGGCCTCAACCTGACGATAAAAGGTCAGCACTTCATCGGCGCTGTGACACAGGCGCACACGATCGCTGACCGGTAATCCCCAGGCTTTAAACTGTTTCAGGCGCTCAATGTGGCTGCGCGGCATGTCACCGCCTTCCAGTAGCCCCAGGCCGTAGCAGAAAAAGGTCAGCGGGCGTTTGGCGGTGATACGCGGGTCCAGCTGGCGCAGCGACCCTGCCGCCGCATTTCGCGGGTTGGCAAACACTTTGCCGCCGGTACGACGCGCTTCGTCGTTCATTTTTTCGAAACCGGCCTGCGGCATAAAGACTTCACCGCGCACTTCTACTCTGGCCGGAATATTGTCGCCCTTCAGGCGCAGCGGAATAGCATGAATGGTGCGCACGTTGGAGGTGATGTTCTCACCGGTTGTGCCGTCGCCTCGGGTGGCCGCGCGAACCAGCAGACCGTCTTCATACAGCAGGCTGACCGCCAGACCGTCCAGCTTCAGTTCGCAGCAGAAGAGGATGCCATCGCTGCTCTTCAGGCGATCCTGTACCCGCTTGTTGAACGCCAGGTAGCTCTCTTCATCAAACGCATTATCCAGTGACAGCATCGGGACTTCATGGCGGACCTGCTCAAACGCCGCAAGCGGGGTAGCTCCCACCCGCTGGGTCGGCGAATCGGAAGTAATCAGCTCCGGGTGAGCCGTTTCCAGCTCGCGCAGCTCACGCATCAGACGATCATACTCCGCATCCGGGATTTCCGGCGCATCCAGCACGTGATACCGGTATTCATGGTGGTGAAGCAGAGCTTTCAGATGGGTAAGTTTGTCTTGTACGGATTGCATATGCGGCACCATCAGAGATAAAAAACCCCCGAAATCGGGGGTTAGTTAAGCGAGATTAGAAAAACGTTTAGTGGCTGTTGGCTTCGACGACTTCGCGGATGCGCCCTTTGTACGATTCCAGCTTCTGCGGCGTCATCATACGACGTTCATCGTCCAGTACCACGCCACCCACATCATCAGCGATGCGCTGCGCGGATTGCAGCATCAGCTTGAAGTTCTGATTCGCATCGCCGTAGGACGGCACCATCATAAAGATAGAGACGCCAGGGGTGGAAAAGTCCGACATGTTATCCGGATTAAATGAACCCGGCTTCACCATGTTCGCCAGGCTGAACAACACCGGGCCGCTGCCCGCCGGGTTCAGATGACGATGGAAAATATTCATTTCGCCAAACTGGAAACCAGCCTGCAGCACACCCTGCAGCAGGGCTTCACCGCTGATACTGCCACCGGCGTGAGCCGAAACGTGCAGGACCAGAACGGTTTCCTTCGGTGCTGCTGCACGCGGAGCCTCGGTATGAGCAGGCGCCTGCTGTACTGGTTCAGCCCGCTGCGGCTCGGGTGCTGGGGCAGAAACCGGTTTTGCCTCCGGATCTTCAGCGCGGGCAACGGGTTCCGCGTTCAGCACGGGCTCGGCTCGACGTGTCGGAACCTCATCATGATAAGGCTCTGGCTGTGCGCTATGGCTCACGTCGCCGTCGAACAACGGGTCCTGTTCAGGCTGTTCCTCAATGACCGGAGGCTGGTGACGAACCGGCTCCGGGCGAGGTTTAGGCTGACGCGGCGGTTCATCCCCGGCATTGAATCCACCGAAGGAAGGGTCCGACTGTTCAGGAGGGCTGCGCGTGGCACGCACGTCATCCATACCTTCTTCGTCATCCTCGAAAGCTTCTTCTCTGTCCTGCTTTAAACGCTTGTGCGGGCGGTCGCGAAAAACTGATGAACGCTCTTTACGGCTGGTCCACAAACCGTGCAGTAAAAGCGCTATAATTGCGACCGCGCCAACAACGATTAATATCAGACGCAAATCCTGCATCATTGTATTCTCTGTTGTTCCAATACCTTGCCACCGCGGCAAACTTTATCCTCTAACTGTATTTGCCCAAGTACACAAGTGCAAGTCTGTGCAGTATTTTCTGACAAATATCCCGAGTCGAGGACGCTTTTTTGCTGTAATTTCGCGCAATCTTGCCCTGGAAAGCGCAAACAGCTGGGTTATGATAGCCGAAACCAGCATGTGAATAGGAGATAAAGCATTATATGGTACTAAATAATTCCAACAATGGTCATAACGGACTCCATTATTTTTCCCGGGGCTGGCAGCTGATCCGCCTGCCCGGCATTCGCCGCTTTGTCATCCTGCCGCTGCTGGTCAATATCCTTCTGATGGGCGGTGCCTTTATCTGGCTGTTTGGACGTCTTGGCCAGTGGATACCCGAACTGATGGCCATGGTACCCGGCTGGCTGCAGTGGCTCAGCTACCTGCTCTGGCCGCTGGTCGTTCTCTCCATTATTCTAGTCTTTAGCTATTTTTTCTCCACTATCGCTAACTGGATTGCGGCACCGTTTTGTGGCCTGCTGGCCGAGCAGCTGGAAGCCAGGCTCACCGGTCAGCCACTGCCCGATAGCGGCTGGGCGGCAATTGTAAAAGATTTTCCACGCATAATGAAACGCGAGTGGCAGAAGCTGGCCTATTATTTACCGCGCGCCATCGTACTGCTGTTGCTCTATTTTATCCCCGGATTTGGTCAGACGGTGGCCCCGGTACTGTGGTTCCTGTTCAGCGCATGGATGCTTTCTATTCAGTACTGCGACTATCCTTTCGATAACCACAAAGTCAGTTTTACTCAGATGCGTGCAGCACTGCGTCAGAATAAGACAGATAATTTACAATTCGGCGCGCTGGTCAGTTTGTTCACCCTGATCCCCATCCTGAATCTGGCGATCATGCCGGTGGCCGTATGCGGTGCTACCGCCATGTGGGTGGACCGCTACCGCGCTACGCTTGGGCTGAGCCGTTAAGCCAGAGCCGCCCGATACTTTCGCTGCGACAGGGTGCCAATACGCCCTGTGCAGCCTTAGTTTTATCTATATGCCGTTTCGGCAGGGCTTATTTCGACAGAACATATATATATACGATTTCTTCACTTCCTTGATAAATTGAACACGGTATGCTCTAGACCGTTCCCAATATTTCATACAGTTAAGGACAGGCTATGAGTAAGATCTATGAAGACAACTCGTTAACAATCGGTCATACGCCGCTGGTTCGACTGAACCGCATCGGTAATGGACGCATTCTGGCGAAAGTTGAGTCACGCAACCCAAGCTTCAGCGTCAAATGCCGTATCGGTGCCAATATGATTTGGGACGCAGAAAAACGCGGAATTCTTAAACCTGGCATTGAACTGGTTGAACCAACCAGCGGCAATACCGGTATTGCTCTGGCCTATGTGGCCGCTGCTCGCGGTTACAAGCTGACGCTAACCATGCCGGAAACCATGAGCGTGGAGCGCCGCAAGCTGCTGAAGGCGCTGGGTGCAAACCTGGTACTGACCGAAGGCGCCAAAGGCATGAAAGGCGCGATTGCTAAAGCCGAAGAGATTGTTGCCAGCAACCCGGATAAGTTCGTGCTGCTGCAGCAATTCAGCAACCCGGCCAACCCGGAAATTCACGAAAAAACCACCGGCCCGGAAATCTGGGAAGATACCGATGGCGAAGTCGATGTGTTTATCGCAGGCGTGGGCACCGGCGGTACGCTGACCGGCGTGAGCCGCTATATTAAGAACACCAAAGGCAAGAAAGAGCTGATTACCGTTGCGGTTGAGCCAACCGACTCTCCGGTTATCGCCCAGGCGCTGGCCGGTGACGAAATCAAGCCAGGCCCGCACAAGATTCAGGGTATCGGCGCCGGTTTCATCCCGGGCAACCTCGATCTGAACCTGGTTGACCGTGTTGTCGCTATCTCCAACGAAGAAGCGATTTCTACCGCACGTCGCCTGATGGAAGACGAAGGTATTCTGGCGGGTATTTCTTCCGGTGCAGCCGTCGCCGCAGCGCTGAATCTGCAGGAAGATGAAGCCTTCGCCAACAAGAATATTGTGGTGATCCTGCCGTCTTCCGGTGAGCGCTATCTCTCTACCGCCCTGTTCGCCGATCTGTTCACTGAAAAAGAGCTGCAACAGTAATCGCCGACACCACGATTTGCTCAAAAAAGCGCCCATTTGGGTGCTTTTTTGTGGAGTCCGTCAAACTTTTGCCATCCTGCAGATTGCTTTTAACCTCCAGTGTCTGGTATTTAAGCTGCCAATTATTTCGATCCGTAAAATTAATCGCCGCGTGACCTGAATCGTTTTACTGGTTTGGCGCACTGTGATAAATAGCGGCATAATGAAGTGTGGAAAAGCGAGAGGTTAATCGCGGATTTTCTCTCAGTCTGACTTCCACCTTATCAGCGCATTTTTTGGCGAGTCTTTGTACCAGGCCAGCGCGACTCATACCGGCTAAGGTTCCGGCTTTCGCCTGAACTTTAGGCCAACAACACCAAACCAAATTAAGTTGGGGAAATATAATGTTCCAGCAAGAAGTTACCATCACCGCACCAAACGGCCTCCACACCCGCCCTGCTGCTCAGTTCGTTAAAGAAGCGAAAGCATTCTCTTCTGAAATCACCGTGACCTCTAACGGCAAATCCGCCAGCGCTAAGAGCCTGTTCAAGCTGCAGACTCTGGGCCTGACTCAGGGTACCGTTGTAACCCTATCTGCTGAAGGCGAAGACGAGCAGAAAGCGGTTGAGCATCTGGTTAAACTGATGGCCGAGCTCGAGTAATCACGGTCGTTTTTCCATCATCCAGCGTAAGACTTTGGCTGAAGGTCATCGCAGCACTTAGCTGCCACACAGCGGCAGGATAAAAGTCAGCGGATATACTGTAAGTATCTTGATCGCGGACAGCACGTCCGCGTTATTGCTTTCGTAAAATAGCCAAAAGCTGACAAGATCGGCTACAGACAACGTCAGGTTCGCTGGGTGAATTAACCGATGCAGTCATCAGCGGTTCATCGCTTTCGATGATTATCAGAGACAGGAAAGGTAGGGTTATGATTTCAGGCATTTTAGCATCACCGGGTATCGCTTTCGGCAAAGCTCTTCTGTTGAAAGAAGATGAAATTGTCATCAACCGGAAAAAGATTTCTGCCGATCAATGCGATCAGGAAGTTCAGCGTTTTCTTGATGGTCGTAAAAAAGCTGCCGTGCAGCTGGAAGCGATCAAAATCAAAGCCGGGGAAACCTTCGGTGAAGAGAAAGAAGCGATCTTCGAAGGCCACATTATGTTGCTGGAAGATGAAGAACTTGAGCAGGAAATCATCGCCCTGATTAAAGACGAGCATGCGACTGCGGATGCTGCTGCCTTTTCCGTCATTGAAGGCCAGGCTAAAGCCCTGGAAGAGCTTGACGATGAATACCTGAAAGAACGTGCTGCTGACGTTCGCGACATCGGCAAACGCCTGCTGCAGAATATCCTGGGTCTGCATATTGTCGATTTAAGCGCGATCAACGAAGAAGTGCTGCTGATTGCCAAGGATCTGACCCCGTCTGAAACTGCACAGCTGAACCTGAACAAGGTGCTGGGCTTTATTACCGACATCGGTGGCCGTACCTCACACACCTCTATCATGGCGCGTTCTCTGGAGCTGCCGGCCATCGTAGGTACCGGTGATGTGACCAGCCAGATTCAAAACGATGACTACGTGATTCTGGACGGCGTAAACAACAAAGTTTACGTTAACCCAACGGCCGATGTGATTGATGAACTGAAGGCGGTTGCCCATCAGTACACTTCTGAAAAGAACGAACTGGCTAAACTGAAAGACCTGCCGGCAATCACGCTTGATGGCCATCAGGTTGAAGTCTGCGCCAACATTGGTACCGTGCGTGACGTTGCCGGTGCAGAGCGCAACGGTGCTGAAGGCGTGGGCCTGTACCGTACCGAATTCCTGTTTATGGACCGTGAATCACTGCCGTCCGAAGATGAGCAGTTTCACGCGTACAAAGCCGTAGCCGAAGCCGTAGGCGCGCAGGCGGTGATTGTGCGTACCATGGACATCGGCGGCGACAAAGATCTGCCGTATATGAACCTGCCAAAAGAGGACAACCCGTTCCTCGGCTGGCGCGCGATCCGTATTGCTATGGACCGTACCGAAATTCTGCATGCGCAGCTGCGCGCCATCCTGCGTGCTTCCGCATTTGGCAAACTGCGCATCATGTTCCCGATGGTGATTTCCGTTGAGGAAGTACGCTTCCTGAAGGCCGAACTGGAAACCCTGAAAGCCCAGCTGCGTGAAGAAGACAAAGCCTTCGACGAGAGCATTGAAGTGGGTATCATGGTGGAAACCCCGGCGTCGGCGGTGATTGCGCACCATCTGGCAAAAGAAGTTGATTTCTTTAGTATTGGGACAAACGACCTGACGCAGTATACTCTGGCTGTTGATCGTGGTAACGATCTGATCTCCCATCTCTACAATCCGATGTCTCCGTCCGTTCTGACGCTGATCAAGCAGGTTATTGATGCTTCTCACGCAGAAGGCAAGTGGACCGGTATGTGCGGTGAGCTGGCAGGCGACGAACGTGCTACACTACTGCTATTGGGAATGGGGCTGGATGAATTCAGCATGAGCTCTATTTCTATTCCACGCATCAAAAAAATTATTCGTAATACGAATTTTGAAGACGCGAAGGCGCTAGCAGAGCAGGCTCTGGCACAACCAACAGCGGACGAGTTGATGAACCTGGTCAACAAGTTCATTGAAGAAAAGACACTCTGCTAAGGCCCGGAGACAGCTGGCCCAATATTACTGCTTAGGAGAAGAACATGGGTTTGTTTTCAAAACTTTTTGGCGATAAGTCAGATTCTGCATCTGGTGCGATTGAAATCGTGGCCCCCCTGTCTGGTGAAATCGTCAATATCGAAGACGTACCGGACGTTGTGTTTGCAGAGAAAATTGTTGGCGACGGTATCGCTATCAAACCTTCTGGCAATAAAATGGTGGCTCCCGTTGATGGCACCATCGGTAAAATTTTCGAAACCAATCATGCGTTTTCCATCGAGTCCGACAGCGGTATTGAGCTGTTTGTTCACTTTGGTATTGATACGGTAGAACTGAAAGGCGAAGGCTTTAAGCGCATCGCTGAAGAAGGGCAGAAAGTGAGGAAAGGTGACGTGGTCATCGAATTCGATCTGCCTTTACTGGAAGAAAAAGCGAAATCAACGCTGACGCCAGTGGTCATCTCAAACATGGATGAGATCAAAGAGCTGACTAAACTGACCGGCAGCGTGACCGTCGGTGAAACGCCGGTTATCCGCATTAAGAAGTAAGCCCAGATAACCCAGAAAGCCCCCTGAGCAATCAGGGGGCTTTTTTTTATGGCTGGCTGCCGGTCAGCGCATCGCGCAGCGTCAATGACTCTGCCGGCGAATCCATCAAATCCAGCTGCTGTTCCAGATGATGCAAATGGTCACACATAATCGAACGGGCAGCATCGCCCTGCCCCGCCCGCAGCGCGTCCAGCACGGCGCAGTGCTCATCGCACTGGGCAGCCGGGGTATCCATTGCGCTGATAAAGCGCGACAATCAAAGAACTGCGCACCATCAGGTTCGCCAGTATTTTACTCAGCACCTGATTATCGCTGATTTTTGCCAGCAGTAGGTGAAATGCGCTCAGTTCACGAATGATATTGCGGCGGTCGCCGCTGGCCAGCGCTTGCTGCTCCGCCAGCTGATGCGCTTCAATCTCCTCACTGAAACGTGCCAGCTTCTCCGCGCTGATTCCAGCGAGCACCGCATCCTCAACCGCTCGCCTGGCAATAAACACCTCACGCGCTTCTCTGGCGCAGGGCTGTGACACCTTTACACCACGATTCGGCGAGATAGTGACGATATGCTGCAGCGCCAGCCGCTGTAACGCTGCCTGTACGTGGTTACGGTTAGCAGAAAGCACCTCGGCGATCTGGGCCTCAATCAACCGTGTACCGGGCCTGAGGCGGTGCTGCGCTATAGCAATCGATAATGCGTCAACGATGCGTTGAGCTTCCTGCTGCCTGCCGCTAGCTAAACTGCTCATGCCATAACCTCAAATCTGAAATATCATCCATTGCCGTAGCAAAATACGCGCCGGGTCTAAACCACCCAGTGCGGCAGGCGAAGCGTCAGCTCCAGGCCCCCTTCTCGGGCGTTAATCGCTTTCACTTCCCCCTGATGAGCCAGCACGACCTTGCGGACGATTGACAGGCCAAGACCATATCCCTTACCGGAAAGCGGCGAACTGACGCGCACGAACGGATCGAAAATACTGGAAAGTTTATCGGCCTCAACGCCCGGCCCCTGATCGCGAACGATAATCGTCAGCCAGGTTCCTTCCTGCCGCAGCGTAATGGTCACCTGCTGTCCCTGAGTGGAGAAGCGCAGCGCATTGCGCACCACGTTTTCAATCGCAGAGCGGATCAGGTTTGCATCCCCTTTTACCGTGTAATCCTGCTGCGAGTCCGCAGTCAGCAGGATGTCCACACCGGGAACCTGGGCTTCATAACGCGCATCGTTGGTTACCGCCTCCAGCAGGCCAAGCAGGTCAAAATACTGCTCATCGGGGATTTTCTGCTGCTCGGCGCGGGAGAGGGACAGCAGCTCGCCGATCATCTTATCCAGCCGACGGGCCTCTTCATCAATACGATCCAGCGAGCTTTCAACCGAGGCGGGAGTCTGCCGCGCCAGTCCGGTGGCCAGCTGTAACCTCGCCAGCGGCGATCGCAGCTCGTGGGAGACATCGTGCAGCAGCTCTTCGCGGGCGCTGACCAGTACCGACAGACGCTCAACCATCGCATCAAAGTCGCTGGCCACAGCCGACAGCTCATCGTGGCGGCGGCGCATTTTAGGATACAGCCGCACCGACAAATCGCCGGTCGAAACCCTCGCGAACCCTTCACGCAGCTGCCGCATCGGGCGCGTCAAATTCCAGGCCAGGAACAGGCTGAACAGCAGGCCGCAGAAACAGCCGACGATAAACAGTGGCTCGGGCATATTAAGAATGCTGCGCGGATGTCGGTTCATCTGGCTGTCGCGGCGCAGACCGGCCACGTCATAACGCAGCTGGTAGAATTTGCCGTCGGCACCGGTCACCCATTCCACCACCTGCTGCGGGAATTCGCGGGAGGCCATATCGCGACTTAATTCATCCTTTGGCACATCCGGCGGCAGAGAATCCACCTGCTGAACCGAGAAAAAGCGGCGGTCGCTGTCCGGCCAGTCAATCATCATATCCCTCAGCGACTCCGGCCCGCCGTTTTGCAGCACCGATACAGCAGAGGTCATTTGCAGATTAACGATGCGACGGGCGGCCAGGTTCTCCGGCGGCTCGCGATGATTGCCGTACAGGCTGAAACCCAGCCACATCAGCTGGGTAATGGCAATGTAGGTTAACCAGAAACCCAGCAGAATCTTCCAGAACAGGAAGCCGCGGAACCGGGAGGTCATCGGATGCGGTAGCCGATGCTGCGTACCGTTTCGATATTAATTGTATCGTTAGTCAGTGCAGCCAGCTTCTGGCGGATGTTGCTGATATGAACGTCCACGCTGCGATCGTAGGCTTCACGCGAGCGGCCCAGACCTTTCTCAGACAGCTCATCTTTTGATACCACACGGTCTGGTGCGCGCAGCAGTAAATCAAGCAGGTTGAATTCAGAGGCGGTGAGATCGAACGGTTTGCTCTGCCACTCGCTGATGCGGGTTGCCGGGTTGAGGGTGAGTTCCCCCCAGCTAATCACATCTTTGTTTTCCACTGCCGCAGGCTGCTCCTCGACCCGGCGCAGCACCGCACGCAGGCGCGCCACCAGCTCGCGCGGATAGCAGGGTTTCGGCATATAGTCATCGGCGCCCATTTCCAGGCCGATAACGCGATCGATATTATCCCCTTTCGCCGTCAGCATGATCACCGGCAGGCGGCTGTTTTGCCGCACCTGACGCAGCACGTCAATGCCGCTCATATCCGGCAGCATAATATCGAGGATCATCGCGCTGTATTCGCCGGAAAGCGCGCCGGTCACGCCCGCTTTACCGGTCAGCACCAGCGAGGCATCAAAACCTTCAGCAATAAGATACTGGCTGAGCATGGTGCCCAGCTCAAGGTCGTCATCAACGAGTAAAATTTTCATCGGGGATCTCTTAGTGATACAGCCGCTATTTTCGCCTGTCCGAAAATAATCCGCAGCCGGTTTTACCTAATCCTTACAGTATGGCAAGTCCGGCAGCGAACGTACGGCGGGTTTTGAACCCCTGGATGGTAAAAGATTCCACACGATGACCAAAAAAAGCAGCGGAATCAGTACACGCCGGTGGAGAGATAGCGGTCGCCGCGATCGCAGATGATCGCCACCACCACGCTACCAGGATTCGCCTGAGCAATACGCAGCGCACCGGCTACCGCACCGCCGGAGCTGACGCCGCAGAACACGCCTTCACGCTGCGCCAGCTGCCGCATGGTTTCTTCCGCTTCCTGCTGAGACATATCCATGACCCGATCGACCAGTTCCGGGCGGAAAATACCGGGCAGATAGGCTTCCGGC
Organism: Erwinia sp. GW821-FHT03D09; assembly: GCF_059420805.1. Classification (NCBI taxonomy): domain Bacteria; kingdom Pseudomonadati; phylum Pseudomonadota; class Gammaproteobacteria; order Enterobacterales; family Erwiniaceae; genus Erwinia; species Erwinia sp. GW821-FHT03D09. The sequence continues at coordinate 213,531 of NZ_JBWKUK010000008.1, read as the reverse complement.
CAGCGTCGAATACCGGGAATGCTGCTGCCCTCCGAAGGCTGAAGCCCGATAATTTGCACCGTTCCGCTCTGCTCTTTCAGAAAACGGCTCACGCCGGTAATGGTCCCGGTGGTCCCCATACTGGAGACGAAATGCGTGACCCTGCCCGCTGTCTGCTGCCAGATTTCCGGGCCGGTGGTGCGGTAGTGGCCCAGCGGATTATCGGCGTTATTAAACTGATCCAGCACTTTGCCTTCACCGCGAGCCGCCATCTCAGTGGCCAGATCGCGCGCCCCCTCCATGCCCTGCGCACGGCTGACCAGAATCAGCTCTGCGCCATAGGCGCGCATCGCCGCCTGGCGCTCAATGCTCATGTTGTCCGGCATCAGCAGCTTAAGAACGTAGCCTTTCATCGCCGCAATCATCGCCAGTGCAATGCCGGTATTGCCGCTGGTCGCTTCAATCAGCACGTCGCCGGGCTGGATCTCTCCGCGCAGTTCGGCCTGCTGGATCATCGACAGCGCCGCGCGATCCTTCACCGAACCGGCGGGATTATTGCCCTCCAGCTTCAACCAGATTTCGCTACCGTTATCCGGGCCAAGGCGCTGAAGCTTGATCAGCGGAGTGTTACCAATGGTGTGTTCGAGAGTGGTCAAAGTCCGGTTCCAGGCATGAAATGACAGGGGCCGGAAAAATCCAGCCCCTGTTGCTAAAAAGGGTCAGCTTAGAAAAATATCAGGCGCTTTGCGCAAAGGCAACGGGTCGCAGCGGCGTATCACCATTATACAGGCGCGCCTGCTGCAGTCCGACGAACAGACGCTCGCCGCGGATCGGCGTTGACTGCTCGCCTTCCAGCACCACGGTGACCGGCTCGCTGCTCCAGCCGGCGGGCTGAACCACCAGCTGCCAGTAGTGGCCGCGCGGGCTGACTTCGAGGATCTGTACCGGCAGCGGCGTTTGCAGGCTGCTCTGGCGACTGACGTCGATTTCCCACGGGCGCAGGAACAGTTCGACGTTACCTTGATGCGCGGACGCATAGCCCAGCGGCCACTGATGCGCGCCAACGTGGAACTGCGAACCGTGGATTTCGCCGTCAAAGTGGTTCACTTCACCGAGGAATTCCAGCACGAAGCGGGTAGCCGGATCGCGCCACACTTCGTCCGGTGTGCCAACCTGTTCGATGTTGCCCTGGCTCATCACCACCACGCGATCGGCGACTTCCATCGCCTCTTCCTGGTCGTGCGTCACAAATACACTGGTGAACTTCAGCTCTTCATGCAGCTGACGCAGCCAGCGGCGCAGTTCTTTACGCACCTGGGCATCCAGCGCACCGAATGGCTCATCCAGCAGCAGAATTTGCGGCTCTACCGCCAGTGCGCGTGCCAGCGCCACGCGCTGTTTCTGGCCGCCGGAAAGCTGCGCCGGGAAACGTCCTGCCAGATGGGAAAGCTGCACCATCTCCAGCAGGCGGGTCACTTTTTGCTTAATTTCTGCCGCTGACGGACGTTCGCGGCGCGGCAGCACGGTCAGGCCAAAGGCGATGTTGTCGAACACCGTCATATGGCGGAACAGTGCGTAGTGCTGGAACACGAAGCCAACCTGACGATCGCGCGCGTGTACGCGGCTGACGTCTTTGCCGTGGAAGCTCAGGCGACCGCTGTTCTGATTCTCCAGCCCGGCGATAATACGCAGCAGGGTCGTTTTACCCGAGCCTGACGGCCCTAACAGTGCAACCATCTGCCCGGAAGGGATATCCAGGGAAATATCGTTCAGGACTTTCGTCTTGCCGAAGGATTTGTTGATGTTACCAATTTCAATGCTCATTATTCCCCTCCTGTTGCAGGCGGTGCTGCTGGCTTTCTAAGCGCCACTGCAGCGCACCTTTCAGAAACAGTGTGACTATCGCCATCAGGGTCAATAATCCGGCGGCGGTAAACGCCCCAACGGTGTTATAATCCTGATGCAGTAATTCAACCTGTAGCGGCAGCGTGTAGGTTTCGCCGCGCACAGAGCCCGAGACGACCGACACGGCACCAAATTCACCAATCGCGCGGGCGTTGGTCAGCACCACGCCGTACAGCAGCGCCCAGCGGATATTTGGCAGCGTCACACGCCAGAACATTTTCCAGCCGGATGCACCCAGCAGCACCGCCGCTTCATCTTCATGGCTGCCCTGGCTCAGCATCACCGGCACCAGTTCGCGCACCACAAACGGGCAGGTAACAAAAATGGTTACCATCGCCATGCCCTGCCAGGAGAACATCAGCTGAATGCTGTGGGCATCCAGCCAGCCGCCGACCGGGCCATTCACGCCCCAGAACAGCAGATACATCAGACCGGCAACCACCGGCGAAACGGCAAACGGAATATCAAACAGCGTCAGCAGCAGCTGGCGGCCGGGGAAGTTAAAACGCGTGACCAGCCAGGCGAGCAGCGTACCGAACACCAGGTTCACCGGCACGACGATCAGCGCAATCAGCACCGTCAGCCAGATTGAGTGCAGCATGTCGCCATCCTGCAGATTGCTGAAGGTGGCCATCAGCCCGCTGGACAACGCTTCGGTAAAGATGGCAATCAGCGGAACCACCAGCAGCAGCAGGGAGATCAGCATACCGAGCCCAATCAGAATCCACTTACCCCACTGAAAACGCGCGCGGCCCACGCCTTTAAATTCGCTTATATCCGCCATTAGTGGCCTCCCAGACGACGGCCAAACCGGCTTTGTAAGGTGTTAATCGCAAACAGCAGCAGCAGCGACGCGGTAAGGATCACCGAGGCGATGGCGCTGGCGGCCGGATAATCAAATTCCTGCAGTCGCACAAAAATCATCAACGAGGTGACTTCGGTTTTCCACGCGATGTTACCCGCGATAAAGATTACCGCGCCAAACTCACCTAAGCTGCGAGTAAACGACAGCGCGGTTCCCGCCAGCAGGGCCGGAGCCACTTCAGGCAATACCACGCGGCGGAAGCTCTGCCACGGGGTTGCGCCCAGCGTTTCAGCCGCTTCCTCATATTCCGGGCCTAACTCTTCCAGCACCGGCTGCACCGTACGCACCACAAACGGGATGCTGGTAAAGGCCATCGCAACCGCGATACCCAGCCAGGTGTAGGAGACTTTAATACCAAACTGCCCCAGCCACTCACCGTACCAGCCGTTCACGGAGAACAGACCGGCCAGCGTCAGGCCCGCGACCGCCGTTGGCAGCGCAAACGGTAAATCCATCAGGCCGTCAAGGATTGCACGCCCCGGGAAACGGTAGCGCGTCAGAATCCATGCCATCAGCATGCCGAAGACGGCATTAAAGATCGACGCCACGCCCGCGGCCAGCAGCGTCACTTCATAGGCCGCCACCATCTGCGGATTGGTGATCACTTCCCAATACTGCGCCAGCGTCATCTGCGACAGCTGCATAAGCAGCGCGCTGATCGGCAGCAGCAGAATTAAACAGGTGAAAAACAGGCTGCTGCCGAGGCTGATGCCAAAGCCGGGCAGCACGCGCTTACTGATTGCAAACATCCGCTTACCGTCCTGCCGCTAACAGCTTGTCCAGCTCGCCACCGTTGGCGAAGTGAACTTTCATCACCTCTTCCCAGCTGCCAAACGCATCGGACACGCGGAACAGATCGGTCTGCGGGAAGCGATCTTTCTGCTCGGCCATCAGCTGCGGATTATTCACCCGGTAGTAGAACTGAGTAATAATCTGCTGCGCCGCTGGCGTGTAGAGATAGTTCAGATAGGCTTTCGCCGCATCGGTGGTTTTGTTGCTTTCGGTATTCTTATCGATCCACGCCACCGGGAATTCAGCCAGAATGTTGGTTTTCGGCACGATCACTTCGTAACCGTCTTTCTCATACTGATTACGGATGGTATTCACTTCTGATTCAAAGCTGATCAGCACGTCGCCCAGGCCACGATCGACGAAGCTGGTGGTCGCGCCACGGCCGCCGGTATCAAACACCTCAACGTTTTTCAGGAACTGCGTCATAAACTTTTCGGTTTTGGCTTTATCTTTGCCGTCGGCACGGTCGGCCGCCCCCCAAGCCGCCAGATAGGTATAGCGCGCATTGCCCGAGGTTTTCGGGTTAGGGAAAATCAGCTTAACGTCGTCACGCACCAGATCGTTCCAGTCGCGGATATTCTTAGGGTTTCCCTTACGCACCAGGAAAGCCATGGTGGAGTAGAACGGCGAGCTGCTGTTCGGCAGGCGCTGCTGCCAGTCAGCCGGGAGCAGCTTGCCTTTATCGTGCAGAACCTGCACGTCAGTCACCTGGTTATAAGTGACCACATCTGCTTTCAGCCCCTGCAAAATAGCCAGCGCCTGACGGGAAGAACCGGCGTGGGACTGCTTGATGGTCAGCTTGTCGCCCGGATGCTGCTCATCCCACTGTTTTTCAAACGGTGCATTCAGGGCGGTAAACAACTCGCGAGAGACATCATAAGAACTGTTCAACAGCTCCGTGGCCTGCGCGGCACCGGTAAGCAGTAACGAGAAAGCAGTCGCGCTGACTAATTTTTTCACCGTCGGTAACGTCATGTAGCACCCTGAAGAGAGATGGAAAGGCTTACGCCTGAAGTGCCTTCAGTTTATTTATAACCCGGGTAAAAGCTGTAACGGTTTTATATACCGTTTGGTGATTTGCAAGCAGAAAACGCTATAAGGGTGTGGAATTGATTATGCAGTGGCCGGGAATACTATGCCTAAAATGAGACTGGCGAACATAGCTGACGCAGCAACTCGTTGCCTTATTGCCGCAAACTCCCGCCGCCACTCCGGGATGGAGGAAAACAAAGCGGCGGGAGCAACCGGCAGCAGAAGGAACGTTACAGAGTCAGGGTCGTCTTAAAGCGCGGCCAGCTGCGACAGCGACGGCGCGTAGAAGTAGCTGCCGGTCAACGGTTTGGTGAAGCGCAGCATCGCATCATACTTGCCGTCCGCTTCGCCAAACATACTCAGCAGCTGCTGTTCAATGTTATACAGCGTTGCACAGTAGGCAAGGAAAAACAGGCCGTGAACGCCGCTGGCGGTACCGTAAGGCAGGCTCTGGCGCAAAATTTTCAGCCCTTTGCCCTCTTCTTTCAGATCTACACGCGCCACGTGTGAGGTCGCAGGCCGGGCGTCGCCCTCCAGCTCTTCGTTGCTCTCTTTGGTGCGGCCAATAATCTGCTCCTGTTTTTCCACCGCCAGGCGGTTAAACATTTTCAGATTGTGCTGCCAGCGCTGGCTAAGTACGTAGCTGCCGCCCGCGTTCTCGCCGCTGGCAATAATCGCCACCGCTTCACGCTGCTCGCCCTGCGGGTTTTCCGTGCCGTCAACGAAGCCGCTGAGGTCGCGTTCTTCCACCCAGCGGAAACCGTGAGTTTCCTCTTCAATACGGATGGCATCGCCAAAGGCGGCCAGCGCGGCCTGCGCCAGACTGAAGTTCACATCGTGGCGCAGCGACTGGATATGGATCAGCATGTCCCGTTGGGTGGCTGGCGCAATGCCTTTACCCAGCGGCTGGAAATCCTTCAGCTCAGCGGTGCTGTTGGTGGGGTTGAGATCGTTCCACAGGCCGCTGCCGAAGGCAATGACCGCGCCCAGACCGGCATCGGGATAGCGCTGCTGCTGCAGTGACAGCTGCTGAAGGAAAAGATGGCTGCCGCTGCGGATCGCGGCAATATCGCCCTGGCACATGGCTTCAAGATAGATAGCAAAACGGCGGTGTTCTAACAAAATCCCGCTCTGGAAATCTGACATGCTGCGAACTCCTGGCTTTCAGGTTATATCTGGTCGGTTTTTACGCCAGTATGATACCTGAAGCCAGCGCCAGGAGCCTGCTTAAGCGCAAGATAATTGTGATTTTTAGCCTGCGTTCTGGCTGTGCCAGATAATTTTACTCACCGCCCAGTTTTTCAGCGTGTCATCCGCTGGCATCAGCCCTTCCGGCCCGTGCCAGTCACCGCTGAAGACATAGCTGATATGCTGGCTGTTGGGCGCACGGCATTCCACGCCATCGCGGTCCGCGCCGGTGCCCTTTTTACAGGACTCAAAGGCTTTGCTGAACAGGTCGCTGAAGCGGGTGCCAATTTTCACACCGCTATCGGTGGCCACATCCTTATCCATTACCTCAATGCGGTTGACGGTAGTGCGACCGCTCAGCTCCATCCGTACCTGCTTGCTGTCATCCAGCGCCTGCCAGAAAGAAACCACGCTACCGTCCACCATGCGCATACCGTTTCTCAGCGTATATTGTCCCTTCAGGCCATCCTCGATCGCCTTCTGCTGCAGCGGCGTGCTGCCGTTAACCCCCCCAACACCCTGCTCGGTGATTTGCAGAGAAGAGCCAAACCAGTTCACGGGATTCAGTCCGGACCATGACCAGGAAACGGGATTCCACCAGGTTGACTGGCTGGCGCTGCCCGTTTGACTGCCGGAGCCGGCGCAGCCCGCCAGTAAAAGAGTGGCGATCAGTAGCGCCGGGCGAAAATTATTCATTACAACTCCAGGTATCAGTAACAAAACGTCCGAACTGCTTTGAGTCGCGGATCGCCGAAAAGTTTAATCCACAGGGCGGATGACGCTACTGATTTTGCTCTGGGTCAAAACAGTCGGCCAGCCGACGCTGACGCCACAGGGCGAGCAGGCCCAGTAGATCGAGCAGGGAGACAAACAGCACCAGCGGCGAGGTTTGCTCATCCTGCTGCCACAGCGACACTCCCTGCATCGCCAGCATCACAGCAAGCGTCGCCAACAGCACCCAGCGCCACGCCTGCCAGAGGCGCGGCAGCCGCTGCCGATAGCCGGTCAGCAGAAGGCCCACCGCCGCCGGGCCACCCAGCGCAAGGCCGAGCCAGAAGGTGTGGGTATCCGGATAAAACAGCTCAAGCAGCGCTGCACCCTGCTGGCGCGATGCGCCGGCCATCACGAAAAGTACCCAGGTGCGCGCCTGCAATAATAGAATGGCCCAAAAGCTCAGCGGCAGGCGCAGCTGGCCACGAGCATCGTAGTCGTCGGGGGTGTATTTGAGCATAGCCTTTACGGTAGCCGCCGGGCACAACGCGCCCGGCGAAAAATGAGGTGAGATCAGAACCCAGCATCGCCAGTAAGACGGGAGAATCAGTACTCGCGATCTTCAATAAGACGTTTACCCAGCAGCACGCTGTCAACGGCTTCATAGTCCAGTTTTTCGTAGAAGCCCTGCACCGCGTCATTTTCTTCCCGCACCATCACGTGGATCTTCGGGCAGCCGCGTGCAATCAGCTTCTTCTCAAGTCGGTTAATCAGCGCGTTGGCAAAGCCACGGCCCTGATAGTCAGGATGCACGCCAAGATAGTACGCCGAACCGCGATGACCGTCGTAGCCACCCATGATGGAGCCAACGATTTCACCGCCGACCACCGCCACCAGAAACAGATCCGGGTCATGGTTCTGTTTACGTTCGATGTCCATTTCGGGATCGTTCCAGGGACGTAACAAATCACAACGCTCCCAGAGGGTAATCACTTCTTCAAAATCTTCCTGCCGAAATACGCGGATTTCCATGGGAATAGACCTAAGGTTAAGCATAATCTACTGATTATCACGCATTCTTCTGCTGGTGCAAGCCTGACGATTGCGTACGGATAAAAAAATAATAAAAACGTCATTAGCATGCTGAAATAAAAAGTAAAAAGTAAAAAGATGAAATAGCTCCTTTCTCGCCGCCCGGGCATTGTTACGATACAACAATAAGCACTTTTTGCTTCAGGATTTTCTTATGAAAAAGATTTTTCAGCTCCGACCGCTCAGCTCGCGTCGGCAGTTTATCCTTTCCAGCCTGGCACTGATGCTGATGGCGCGCAAATCTGCACTGGCTAATGAGGAGGAGGATGTCACTCTCAGGATGACTTCTCGCCAGCAGCAGGCGTCGGTTTCGCCTCACCCTCCGCGTCCTGCGACGGGCAAAAAAATCGTAATGATTGATCCGGGTCACGGCGGCATCGATTCCGGCGCGGTGGGGCAGGAAGGATCGGAAGAGAAGCATATCGTTCTGGAGATCGCGAACCATATCCGCCATCTGCTCAGCGAACATCCGCATATTGATGTGCGCCTGACGCGAGAAACCGATCGCTTTATCCCCCTCGGCGAGCGGGTAGAGATTGCCCACCAGCACGGCGCAGATCTGTTTATGTCGGTTCACGCCGACGGTTTTACCAGTCCCGCCGCCAACGGCGCTTCGGTGTTTGCCCTCTCCAATCGCGGTGCCAGCAGCACCATGGCCAAGTATCTGTCGGAAAAAGAGAACGCCTCAGATAACGTCGGCGGTGTGGAGGTGGCAGCGAAAGATCGCTATTTACAGCAGGTGCTGTTCGATCTGGTACAGACCGATACCATAAAAAACAGCCTGACGCTGGGCAAGCACGTGCTCAATCAGATCCGTCCGATGCACCACCTGCACAGCCAGCACACCGAGCAGGCCGCGTTCGCAGTACTGAAATCGCCGTCCATTCCTTCGGTACTGGTTGAAACCTCTTTTATCACCAACCCGCAGGAGGAAAAGCTGCTGGGGACCACCGCATTTCGCCAGAAGATCGCCGGTGCGATCGCCGATGGAATTGTCAGCTTTTTTAATGAGTATGATGCAGGCAGACGGATGGGCTGAGGTATACTCCGTCGGTCTTTTCGCTAAGAAGGTTATCTCATGAACGTACCTGATATCGCCGTGGTCAAACGGTTCCTGCTGGAACTGCAGGATAACATTTGCCAGCAGCTCTCCCTGGCGGACGGCAGCGCCAGCTTCACCGAAGACTGCTGGGCTCGCCCCGGCGGCGGCGGCGGGCGCAGTCGCGTTCTGCGCAGCGGCAGCGTTTTTGAGCAGGCCGGGGTTAACTTTTCACACGTTCACGGCGATGCGATGCCCGCTTCGGCAACCGCCCATCGCCCTGAGCTGGCGGGGCGCAGTTTCGAAGCGCTGGGCGTATCGCTGGTGATCCACCCGGAAAATCCGTACGTGCCAACCAGCCACGCCAACGTGCGCTTCTTTATCGCCAAAAAACCGGGCGCGGACCCGGTCTGGTGGTTTGGCGGTGGCTTCGACCTCACCCCGTTCTACGGCTTTGAAGAGGATGCGGTGCACTGGCATCAGACCGCCTTCGATTTGTGCCAGCCGTTTGGTGAAGATGTCTATCCCCGCTACAAGAAGTGGTGCGACGATTACTTCTATCTGAAGCACCGCGACGAACAGCGCGGCATCGGCGGTCTGTTCTTTGACGATCTGAACACGCCGGACTTCGACCACGGCTTCCGCTTTATGCAGGCGGTGGGTAACGGCTTCCTCGACGCCTACCTGCCGATTGTTGCACGCCGTAAGGCACTGCCGTGGGGCGAGCGCGAACGCCAGTTCCAGCTCTATCGCCGTGGCCGCTATGTTGAATTTAACCTGGTCTGGGATCGCGGCACGCTGTTTGGCCTGCAAACCGGCGGGCGTACCGAATCTATCCTGATGTCAATGCCGCCGCTGGTGCGCTGGGAATATGATTACCAGCCTGCCGATGACAGCCCGGAAGCCGCGCTTTATCGTGACTTCCTGCCGGTGAAAGACTGGCTTTAAACACCTCACGACTCTCTGTTGTTCTCGCGCCCGGCATGACGATGTTTAATTTTGTGGGCGCGATCTTCTTCTGGCCATAAATCTGGCACTTCCCGCCAAATATAGCAGTTTCATTCTGCAATAGCCTGTCTGCTGGTTACTTACATAACACTATTTTAACCATTAAATAACGTTTGATTGTCCCGGCCCGGGATATATCGCGGTAGACGCATTGGCAACTCAGCAAGGAAATGCAGAATGGAAGAAGAGCCAATCGAGTTGACCGGTAACCTCAGCGTTGCCGGTGTCGTGATGATTACCGCATCAAGCGTAACCCCCGCCAGTTCTATTTTTGTTATCGCTCCGCTGGCCATTACCAGCGCAGGCAGCGGAGCCCTGATCTCTTTCGCCATCGCGGCCGGTATCGCCCTCTGTCTGGGGCTGTGTTATGCCGAACTGGGTGCTGCTCACCCCAGCGCCGGTGGGGAATACATCATTATCAAACGGCTGTTCGGCAACCTGTCGGCTATCCAGATGTACCTGTTTATCACCGCAGGTACGCTGTTTATTCCCGCCGTACTGGCGGTGGGTGCCATTCCTTATCTCAACACCGCGTTAGGCACGCATTTTTCCCCCTCCGAAGGGGGGATGTTAACCGTGCTGGTTGGTGGAGCCTGTGCGCTGCTGAATATCCGTTCCAGCGCACTGTTAACCGGTTTTTTTCTGGTGTTGGAAATTGCCGTCCTGTTGATTATTGCCTGGCTGGGGCTGACCCACCCCAGTCAGCCTGCCACCATTTTCACCGCGCCGACAATGCTAAACGGTCAGGGCCTGATGTCCCCGGTTCCGCTGGCTGCGGTTATCGCCATGACCGGTACCGCGCTGTTTTCCTACAACGGCTACGGTTCCGCCGTTGCGATGGCTGAGGATATGCCGGTGAAAGGCAAGCCGATGGCGAAAGCCATTATGCTGACGCTATTGGTGGTGGTGATCGTGGAGATCGTGCCCTTTGCCGCTCTGCTGATCGGCGCACCGTCGCTACAAGAAATGGCCACGTCGGCCGATCCGGTAAGCTATATTCTCGGGGTACTGGGTGGTCCGATGCTGGCCCGCGTTGTCAGCGCGGCAATCTATCTGTCGGTCTTTAACGCCATTATTGCCACCGCCATGCAGTCCAGCCGGGTCATTTTCTCCAGCGGCAGGGATAACTTCTGGTTTACACGTTTAAATAAAGCGCTTTGCCTGATTGGCAAACGTAACGGATCGCCGTGGTTTGCCACTCTGCTGTTTACGGTGATTTCTGCCATGCTGGCATTCAGTTCCAACCTTGAGGGGCTGACCTCATTTACCGTCATCCTGCTGCTGCTGGTGTATGTCGTGATTGCCGCAGCTGCGCTTATCAGTCGCCGTCGTCAGTTTCAGCATCCTTATCTGATGCCACTTTGGCCGCTACCACCGGTAATTGCGCTGCTGTTCTGCCTGTGGGTGCTGTGGACGCTGCTGGTCGCCACCAGCCTGAAGGATTATCTGATTGTTATCTTCGTTATTGCGCTTGGCGTGGCCCTGTGGGTCCGTCACCGCCATTCCTTTACCGCTGAAACCACCCAGGGAGAGTAACCATGTCTTTACGTGCACAGGCTTTAGGGATTCGAATTGGGTCAGGAACTTCAGGCCCGCTGAATGCGATTACCGATGTCCCCGGCGTTCGGGTAGGTCACACCAGCCTGCATCAGGATCTTAGCGATGGCCGCCGGGTCCGCACCGGCGTGACGGTAATTGAACCGCGCGGCGGGCTGGCGAGAAATCAGCCGTGCTTTGCCGGAGTCAGCGTGCTCAACGGCAACGGCGATGCCAGCGGGCTGGAGTGGATTAGAGAAGCCGGCCTGCTGACGACGCCGGTGGCGTTGACCAACACTCACAGCGTTGGAACCGTACGCGATGCATTAATTTCGCTGGAACGCGAATCTCTGCCGGTTGGCGACAATTCGGTGTACTGGACCATGCCGGTGGTGATGGAAACCTTCGACGGCCTGCTCAATGATATTAACGGTATGCACGTCAAAGCCGAACACGTTGCGCAGGCACAGCGCGCCGCCAGCGCCGGCCGCCCACAGGAAGGCTCGGTAGGCGGCGGCAGCGGCATGATCTGCCACGAGTTTAAAGGCGGTATCGGCACCGCCTCGCGCAGGCTCAGCAGTGAAGAAGGCGGCTGGACCGTGGGCGCCCTGGTGCAGGCGAACCATGGCCGTCGCGATGAATTACGCATTGCGGGCTATCCCGTTGGCCGCCTGCTGGAGGATATTCCGTCACCGTTTCATGCCCCGCTGGCTCACCCCGGCATGGGGTCAATTGTGGTGGTGCTGGCGACCGATGCCCCACTCCTGCCCCACCAGTGCTCGCGGCTCGCGGCGCGGGCCGGAACGGGCATTGCACGCTGCGGCGGCGGCACGGAGGATTCCAGCGGGGATATTTTCCTGGCATTTTCGACCGGTAATCTCGGGCTGCCGATGGTGGATTATCAGCATAAAGGCGCGCTGACTTCACCAGTAGCGATGGTAAACAACGATCATATTTCTCCACTGTTTGCGGCGGCGGCGGATGCGGTTGAAGAGTCGATAATCAATGCGCTGCTGGCGGCGAAAAACATGAGCGGCAACGACGGGCACCGTGCTGAAGGGCTGAGCGCTGAACGACTGCTGAAGGCGCTGCATCAACTGGGCTGGAAGGCAAAATAACCAGTTAAGCGAGCAACTCATTGATAGCTCAGGCAGAAGTATTAAACTGGCCCGGCGTATTAAAACAGGCTTCCGGAACGAGATCCGGAAGCCTGAAGTGCAGTTATGGACTTAAAGCGGTGCCGTCTGGGCTTCCACCACCGCCAGCGCCACCATATTCACAATGCGCCGTACTGAGGAGATCGGCGTCAGCACGTGCACCGGTTTGGCGATGCCCATCAGCACCGGCCCCACCGTCACCCCATCCGAGCAGGAAACACGCAGCAAGTTGTAGCTGATCCGCGCCGCCTCCACGTTAGGCATAATCAAGATATTCGCAGCGCCTTTCAGCGGGCTGTCCGGCATCAGATCGTTGCGGATACTTTCCACCAGCGCCGCATCGCCGTGCATTTCACCATCGATCTCCAGATCGGGCGCACGCGCCTTCACCAGCTCAAGGGTTTCGCGCATTTTGCAGGCCGCCGGCGCGTTGGAGGTGCCAAAACTGGAGTGCGACAGCAGTGCTACCTTCGGTTCAATCCCGAAGCGGCGTACGGTTTCCGCCGCCATCAGCGTCAGTTCCGCCAGCTGCTCCGGCGTCGGGTCTTCATTAACGTAGGTGTCGGCAATAAAGGTGTTACCACTCGGCAGCTCCAGCGCATTCATCGCACCGGCCACCTTCACGTCACCCCGGAAGCCAAACAGCTTCTCCACCACCGCATAGTGCTCTTTATAATCACCGATGGTGCCGCAGATCAGCGCATCCGCTTCGCCACGATGAAGCATGATGGCTCCGATCAAGGTTGGATTACCGATGACGGCACGCTGTGCCTGCTGCGGCGAAACACCGCGACGCTTCATAATCTGGTAATACTCGTTCCAGTATTCTTTAAAGCGCGGGTCAGACTCGTTGTTCACCACCTCGAAATCTTTACCCAGCTCGATTTTCAACCCCAGCTTTTGCAGACGCATTTCAATCACGCTCGGGCGACCAATCAGAATCGGTTTTGCCAGCCCCAGCGTAACCAGCTCCTGGGTGGCGTGCAGCACCCGCGCTTCCTCACCCTCGGCCAGCACCACGCGTTTCGGATCTTTACGCGCCTGCGAAAACACCGGCTTCATAAACAGATTCGTTTTATAAACAAACTCGGTAAGTTTTTCGCGGTAGGCGTCAAAATCAGTAATTGGCCTGCGCGCCACGCCGGAGTCCATTGCCGCTTTGGCCACCGCCGGCGCGATCTGCACAATCAGTCGCGGATCGAACGGTTTCGGGATCAGATATTCAGGACCAAAAGACAGTTCCTGATCGCCATAGGCCGAGGCCACGACTTCGCTTTGCTCCGCCAGCGCCAGATCGGCAATGGCGTGAACTGCCGCCAGCTTCATCTCTTCATTAATTGCCGTGGCACCGACATCCAGCGCGCCCCGGAAGATAAACGGGAAGCATAGAACGTTGTTCACCTGGTTAGGATAATCCGAACGGCCGGTGCAGATAATCGCATCCGGGCGCACTTCCTTCGCCAGCGGCGGCAGGATTTCCGGTTCCGGGTTAGCCAGCGCAAGGATCAGCGGATCGCGCGCCATTTTTTTCACCATTTCCGGCGTCATCACTTTCGGACCGGAACAGCCGAGGAAGATATCAGCATCAGCGATCACGTCGTCCAGCGTACGCTTGCCGCTATCCACCACCGCATAGGCCGCTTTGGTTTCGGCCATGTTGGCCTCGCGCCCCTGGTAGATCACGCCTTTTGAGTCGCAGACCACGATATTGTGTTTCTGCATACCCAGCGCCACCAGCAGGTTCATACAGGCGATAGCCGATGCGCCTGCCCCGGAAACCACCAGCCGCACGTCTGAAATAGTCTTTTTCACCACCCGCAGGCCGTTCAGCACCGCAGCGGTACAGATAATGGCGGTACCGTGCTGATCGTCATGGAACACCGGAATTTTCATCCGCTCGCGCAGCTTCTGCTCGATGTAGAAGCACTCCGGCGCTTTAATATCTTCCAGATTGATACCGCCAAAGGTCGGTTCCAACGCCGCGACGACGTCAATGAGTTTATCCGGGTCCAGCTCATCAACTTCGATATCAAACACATCAATACCGGCGAACTTTTTAAACAACACGCCTTTCCCTTCCATCACCGGTTTACTGGCCAGCGCGCCAATATTGCCCAGCCCCAGCACCGCAGTACCGTTGGAAATGACCGCGACCAGGTTAGCGCGGGCGGTATATTTATCCGCCGCCTGCGGGTCCTCGGCGATTTCCAGGCACGGAGCCGCCACGCCGGGCGAATAGGCCAGAGCCAGGTCGCGCTGCGTGGCCAGCGGTTTAGTGGGGGAAACCTGAATTTTGCCCGGAACGGGGAACTGATGAAAATCGAGCGCACTCTGTTTTAACTGGTCGTCCATTAACGCGTTCCTTTTTCTGTAGGTACAAACGTCTCAGTATAGAAGTGGCAGCGCAGTGAAAAACTTGAGGCAGCCCACATCGTTGACACGGAGCAATCGGAAAAACCGGCAGTTCGTGCGTTAAAGGAGAGGTATGACAGCGGACCGTCTGGTTCAGTCCGCCGGGGCAGCAGGTTATTTGGTCATATTCAGTAAGGTACGGATATTCTGTGCCGTGGTGGCGATAATATCAATGGCGCCGGTTCGCAGCGCGCCGAGGATTGCCATTGCCTTCGTGTTTTCTGAGGCAATCGCAATCACGCAGGGGATCTTGCGCAGCTCGTCGATGCTCAGGCCAATCACTCGATCGTTCATCACTGTATCTACATGCTGGCCGTGCGCGTTGAAAAAGTCGTATCCGGCCACATCACCGATCACCCCCTGATTCAGGCTGGCGTCGATAATCTCATGAGGCGTAAACCAGCCAAGCTTCACCATATAACTGTTTTCGTTCATATCGCCGATGCCCACCAGCGCCACATCCGCCTTGCGGGCGCGGTCCAGCGTCTCTTTGATGGTACCGTTTTGCATAAAGGCGTCTTTAAGCGCGCGGTTTTCCACATAGGCCGGGGCGTACAGCGTTTCGCTAATACCGCCGAATTTTTTCGCCAGACGGCGGCTGATATGGTCGGCGTTAATCGCGTCACCGGGGCGATGGGTTCCGCCAATGCCGCTGATAAAGTGGCAGTTGCGGGTGGGTACGCTGCCGGGATGATCGGCGACGGCGGCAACATTGCGCCCCTGTCCTACCGCCACCACCGCGTTATCTTTTAAGGTTTGCGAAAGGTGCATGGCAACCAGCGCAGCAACCTGCCGCCGCTGCTCTTCGTCATCATGATGATCGAGTGCAATCAGCGCGCGCTGCAGCAAAAATCGTTCCAGCAGCTGCTGCTCCAGCCGGGTACTGAACACCGGATGGTAGCGCACATTGATCTCCACAATGCCCTCTTCTTTTGCACGCTTTAACAGACGCCCGACTTTGATGCGGGAGATACCAAACTTTCGCGCAATCTCTTCCTGGGTAATCTCGTCCTGATAGTAAGCGACGGCAATTTCCGTCAGCAGTTCGGTATCCTGAGATAGCGTGTTTTTTTCCATCCGGGCAGTCGTCTCCCTGTCTGAGTCGTGCTGTTTGGGCAGGAGTATTCCTGCCGCGATCAATGTCAATTATCACATAAGGAGCGGATACAGCCGCTCCTTATGCGCATGACGGGCTGCTAATTTATACCATTTTACCTCACGAGCAGGTCGGATTTTTCTTGCCGTAGCGCTCAGACCGTCTCCGCCAACAACTGCTGCTGTGCGCTGGCTGCCATCTGTTCCAGCAGCAGGCAACAGGATACAGCGCCAGCATCCAGCACCCCACGCGACCGCTCACCCAGACGGCTGGCACGGCCAATCTTCGCCACCAGATCTTTTGTAGAATCGCGGCCCTGGCGTGCAGCGTCGCGAATCGCCGGCAGCATCACAGTATAGCCCTCATCCGCCCGCTGTTCGGCTATCTCAACCGCCGGGATCAGTGTGTCCATCAGGCACTTATCACCCACCCCTGCCTCGCTGATATCCTGCAGTTCGGTCAGCCCCGCCCGCAGCATAGCGGCAAAATCGTTGGACGTCAGAGCAGATTTACTGCGAATATTATCGGCCATCCCCATAAAGAAACTGCCGTACAGCGGTCCCATCGAACCGCCAATCCCCTCCATCAACGCGTCAGACAGCGTATCAAAGGCCTCCGCCAGCGACTGCCGCTCATCCAGCTTTTCGCCACAAAGCGTAAAACCTTTCGCCATATTGATGCCGTGATCGCCATCGCCGATAGCGCCGTCAATTTCGCTCAGATAGTCACGATTACTTTTAATCACTGTCACCAGTTCGCTGACCAGCAGGCTGCCGTGCTGCGTTGAAAGTTTCGTCATCATCTTATTCTCCCTGCATCAGGCCAGGTGCCTGAGTCGGCAGGTCCACCAGCTTTTTCAGTTCGTCATCAAGCGTCATCAGCGTCAGCGTGACGCCCATCATTTCCAGCGAGGTAAAATAGTTGCCGACCAGCGCGCGGTGAACGCGAATGCCTTTTTCAGCCAGCAGCTTTTCCACTTCCGCATAGTAGATATACAGCTCCATGACCGGGGTCGCACCCAAACCAGAGACCAGTACCACCACTTCCGGCGGCGGCGAATCGGCCTGCTCGGCAAGCACGAAATTCAGCATGGTGGCAGCCATCTCTTTCGCGCTCTGGGTTGGGATCACTTCAATGCCCGGCTCGCCGTGGTGACCGATACCGATCTCCATCGTGCCGGGCTCGATATGAAAGTTGGGTTTACCCACCGCCGGAATAGTGCAGGAGCTGAGGCCCGCGCCAATCGAACGACAGCGGTCGATGGCTTTCTGCGCAACAGCAATCACCCCGTCCAGATCGTATCCCTGCGCAGCCGCAGCCGCGCCCACTTTCCACATCAGAATTTCGCCCGCTACACCGCGGCGCCTTCCGATTTCACTGACCGGGGCGGATGCAACATCGTCATTCGCCACCACGGCTTTGACCGTAATGCCGGCGGCGGTGGCTTTTTTAATCGCCATCTTAACATTCATGTTATCGCCCGCGTAGTTGCCGTAGAGGCAGGCCACGCCCGCGCCACCGTCGGCTGCCTTAAACGCGTCAAGGAAAGCACCTGCCGTCGGGGAAGAAAACACCTCGCCAATCGCTACTGCATCGAGCATGTTCTTTCCCATATAGCCAAGGAATGCCGGCTCATGGCCGGAGCCACCGCCGGTCACCACGCCGACTTTGCCCGCAATCGGAGCCTGTGGACGCTTAAGCACCCGCGGATTGTCGGTGGCCTGATAAATGGCTGGATGGGCTTTCAGGTATCCCTGGATAGCGTCCTCTACAACATAATCAGGATCGTTAATAATGCGATTCATCTGTCACTCCTGTTAGCAAAATTCTGGCTTCAGCAAATGGTAAAGCCGCCATCGACCACCACGTTGGCACCGTTCATCATTGCCGCACCCGGGCTGGCAAGGAACAGCGCCGTAGCAGCAATGTGCTCTGGCTCCGCAAACCGACGCAACGGGATCTGTTTTTTATGCGCTTCGCCGGCTTCACCAGCCCAGGCCTTTGCCCCCAGCTCGGTCAACACCACCGTTGGCGAAATGGCATTGACGTTAATGTTGTACGGCCCCCACTCCAGCGCCAGCACCTGGGTCAGCCCAACCACCGCCGCTTTACTGGCGCAGTAGGCCAGATGCTGGGGCAGTGCCACCACGCTGGCCTGCGAGGCCATATTAATAATGTTGCCGCTTTTCTGTCGCAGGAAGTGCTGGCCTGCCGCCTGTGAAACGAGGAAGGTCCCCTTCAGATTGATATCCAGCGTGCGGTCCCATACCTCTTCGCTTAAAGACTCAGCGGGAGCCAGCAGCGCAACGCCCGCGCAGTTCACCACAATATCCAGCCGCCCAAAATGCGCCACGGTCTGTTCAACGGCCTGATAAACCGCTCTGCGGCTGGTGACATCAACCACCAGACCGATTGCACGCTCTGGGTCCAGTGCTCTGGCTACGCCAGCTACCGTCGGATCGCGATCGAATAGCGCTACTCTGGCACCATGCTGTAAAAAACATTCGGCGATGGCGTGGCCGATTCCCGCTGCACCGCCGGTAATAAGGGCAACTTTGCCCGTCAGTTCTGTGCTCATCAGAGTGCTCCTTTCTGTTTGAGTAAGCGGGTGTCGGCGCTGTCCACAGGCGCGTCCCCCGCTGGCAGAGTGACAAACTTCATCAGCACCGCCGCCAGCAGATAGAGGCCGGTATAAATCCAGATTACCCCGGCTGCGCCAAACGGGCCGATAAACAGGCCGACCACCGCCGGGCCAACAAAGGTGCTTAACCCGGCACCAAGATTAAGAATCGACATCGCTGCACCTTTATTTTCCGGCGCCAGCGACGGCATCAGTGCGGAAAGAGGGACAAATGCGGCCAGGCAGGCGCCGAACAGTCCGGCGATGACGACGGTTGCCAGATAGTTCGCTCCCAGCCACTGCGGTATATAGAAGAACAGTGCTGTGGTCACAGCACAGCCGATGCAGCCGAACCACATCACAACGTTACGCCAGCCGAGACCGTCGCTGATGATGCCGAACAGCAGGTTAAATATGATATTGACGCCCCACAGCGCGGCGTACATATGCAGCCAGTCGGTGCGGGTAAAACCTAAATCCATCATGTAGGTCGGCATAAACACCACGAAACCGTAGGCCGCTGAGGTATTAATGGTGCGGACAATACCGCCAAGACCGATTTTGGGATTTTCAAAGGCAATGGTGATCCCCTTCAGCACATAGGCCAGCGTCGGCTTTTCGCGTTGCACTTCCGCATCATCATTTCCACGATTGAGGAATAGTGCGATCATCGCGCCCAGCATTACAAAGATCAACGCACTCCACAAGGTATGGATTTCACCCAGAATCGGCAGCGCAATACTGGAGTACAGCACGCCTAGTACACTCAGCCCGCCGCTGTAGACGAACCAGAAGATGCCTACCGCTGAACCCAGCCTGTCGCGCGGAGCCTCATAGGCTACCCAGACCAGGAAACCATAGGCGAACAATGGATAACCCAGGCCGCGAAGCGCGTAGGTGGAGATCATAGTCATCAGGTGATTGCTCGGCAGACCGATGCTCAGAAACAGTACCGAACCGATCATAAACAGCACCAGCCCCACCAGCATCACGCGCTTTGCAGTATAGATTTCAGCCAGCACGCCGGAAAACCAGGCGGCAATGGCGGCGGCAAAACCGTAAACACTAAACAGCAGTGCAGACTGCTGCACGGTCAGTCCTTTTTCAATCAGGTAAGGCGAAAGCCACCCCTGCTCCAGCCCTTCGCCCATCATAAAAATCAGTACACCCGCGTAGCCCACCATCAGCTTGGGCGACAGTCCCGTACGTGCAATCATTCGCTGTAACATTATATTCTCCCGGTGTTGCCTTCAGGAAGTGCGCCCGACGTGGACCAGGACTGCCGCACCCGCCAGGCCTGGATTCAGAGATTTGGATTGAGTACCACTTTGATTGAATCAACGCCGCGCTTCATCAGGTCGAACCCTTCGGCGAAACGCTCCAGCGGCAGCGTATGGGTGACCACACCTTCGGTCGGCAGCGATCCATCTGCGATGCCGCTGATGACCAGCGGGTAACAGTAAGGCCCCAGATGTGATCCGAGGAGATCCAGTTCTTTACGGTCGCTGATAATGCTCCAGTCGACGCTGACCGGATCTTTAAACACCGAGAACTCTACAAAGGTGCCGAGTTTGCGGATCATCGTCAGCCCCTGTTCTACCGATTTCGCTGCGCCGGTTGCCTCGATGTAAATATCGCAGCCGTATCCCTCGGTCATCTCCTTAACGATTTTTATCGCGTCTTCCCGCGCGGGGTTAATCACCAGATCGGCACCGAAGGTTTTGGCAAGCTCGAGGCGACGGTCGGAGAGGTCAAGTACCACCAGTTTCTCCGCGCCGGATTTCTTAATTGCACCAATCATGCCCAACCCCAGCGTCCCCGCCCCGGCCAACACCACCACATCGCCCAGTTTGATATTGGCGCGCTGTACGGCATGAAGCGAACAGGCGTACGGCTCGATCAGGATGGCTTTTTCAATCGGCAGATCCGCCGGCACCGCGTAGTTAATGGCCTCTTTGGTAAACTTCATATACTGCGCCATGCCGCCGTTTACGTTGTTCTGAAAGCCGTAAAGATCGTGTTTTTCACACATCCAGTACTGCCCGCGATTGCAGAAACGACATTCCCAGCACGGCACAATCTGCTCGGAGATCACCCGATCGCCGAGGTTAAATTCCGTTACTCCATCACCCAGCGCTACCACGTGAGCAATAAACTCATGGCCCGGGATCATCGGCGCTTTGATATAGGCAGGCTGCTTTTCATCACCCCAGAAGCTCGGTGCGCCTTCATAGGCCTTAACATCGCCGGCACAGATACCGCAGGCTTCGACTTTTACCAGGATTTCCTTTGGCCCAATGCTGGGCACATCCACTTCCTCAAGCCGATAATCACCCGGTGCATAGGCTACAACCGCTTTCATTCGCTGCGGGATATCCGCGACGCGTCGGCTCTGTTCTGTACATGTCTGGCACATAATCCGTCTCCGCTTAATGATCATTTGAACATGCATTGATTAAATGAACAGTACGCATAGCGTGCTTGAAAGCCAACAACCGAAGATGAAAACTGTGACAAACTTCTTACAACCGATTTTTTAGCCGTTTAACACCCTTATTAATATAAATTATTGTGATCAATCCCTCTTTTAATTTTTACTATCGCTTAAAACAGATTAATCATATGCTCTCGTATTGAACATTTGATATTTTGCGCATAGGGTAAGTAAAGCGGTGGGCACGATCTGCGGGATCGCCGGCCACTTTCGTCACCTTCTTTTGGAGATCTGCTATGCTTTCTATTGCAATTGGCGCTGATGATGCCGCCATTGAGTTGAAAAATGCCCTGATTGATTATCTTCACCAGTCCGGCTTTACCACCGCTGATTACAGCGCTGATGCCCGGCACGAAGGCGGATGTGCCTACCCGGATATTGCCTGGACGGTGGCACAAGCCATCAAAAATGGCCGTCATCAGCGTGGCATTCTGGTCTGCGGTACGGGCATTGGCATGAGCATCACGGCAAATAAAGTTCCCGGCATTCGTGCCGCGCAGTGTCACGATACGTACTCCGCAGAACGCGCTCGTAAAAGTAACGACGCGCAGATCATTACCTTAGGTGCCCGGGTCATTGGGGCCGAACTGGCAAAATCGATTCTTGCAGCATGGCTAAATGCGGAATTTGAAGGCGGACGCTCAGCGCCAAAAGTTGAAAAAATAGGCTATTACGAACAGCTCAAAAGTTCGTAAAGGACAGGAGAATTGCCTGCAGGCCCCGGTATACGCGGCCTGCGGCAAACCATTGGGCAGGCCCATTGCAACAATCAGAAAAAGCGCATTCCAGTTCAATCCTGCCTGATGCACTGTGATCCGCCTGAGATTATTTCGCAACAACCGCAGTACCCCCGCGGTTCAGAAACGCACTGGGCGCGTCTGTTACCGGCTGTCGGGTACAAGATTGCTTACAAGGAGCTTAGACAGATGAATCAGCTAGACGCACTGAAACAGTACACCGCGGTAGTGGCAGACAGCGGCGACATCGAATCGATCCGCAACTATCACCCGCAAGATGCGACTACCAATCCATCTCTTATTCTTAAAGCTGCCGGGCTGGATTCCTACAAACACCTGATTACCGATGCTATTGATTACGCCAAAAAGCAGGGCGGCAGCAAAGAAACTCAGATTATCAACGCCAGCGATAAAGTCGCCGTTAATCTTGGTCTGGAAATTTTGAAAAGCGTGCCGGGCCGCGTCTCTACCGAGGTTGATGCCAGGCTGTCGTTTGATCGCGGCATGTGCGTTACCAAGGCAGAAAAGCTGGTTAGAATGTATGAGGATCACGGTATCGACCGCTCGCGGATTTTGATCAAGCTGGCCTCCACCTGGGAAGGGATTAAAGCGGCCGAAGAGCTGGAAAAAAACGGTATTCAGTGCAACCTGACGCTACTGTTTTCGTTTGCTCAGGCGCGTGCCTGTGCCGAAGCGGGCGTGTTCCTGATCTCCCCGTTCGTGGGCCGTATTTATGACTGGTACAACAGCCGGAAGCCGCTTGATCCCTATGTGGTTGATGAAGATCCAGGCGTTAAATCCGTTCGCAGTATCTATGAATACTACAAGCAGCACCGCTATCACACGGTCATTATGGGAGCCAGCTTCCGTAAAACCGAGCAGATTCTGGCACTGGCGGGCTGCGATCGCCTGACCATTTCCCCTAATCTGCTGGAAGAACTCCAGGCCAGCACCGCGCCGGTTGAACGCAAGCTCACGCCATCAACCGAAGCCTTCCACCAGCCTGCGCCGCTGTCCGAAGCGGAGTTCCGCTGGCAGCACAATCAGGACCCCATGGCGGTAGAGAAACTGGCTGAAGGTATCCGCCAGTTCGCCGTTGACCAGCAGAAGCTGGAAGACGTGCTGGCCGCTAAACTGTAGCTCCTCAGTCAACCCTTTCCATCATCAGGGCGGATTTCCAATCCGCTCTCTGCACTTCGGGAGAAGATATGTCTTCACGTAGAGAACTGGCAAATGCCATCCGTGCCCTGAGCATGGACGCCGTACAAAAAGCAAAATCGGGCCACCCCGGCGCACCAATGGGGATGGCAGATATTGCCGAGGTATTGTGGCGCGATTTCCTGCATCATAATCCGGCCAATCCCGCCTGGGCGGATCGCGACCGTTTTATTCTCTCCAACGGCCACGCATCAATGCTGCTTTACAGCCTGCTGCACCTTACCGGCTACGATTTGCCGATGGAAGAGCTGAAAAACTTCCGCCAGCTGCATTCAAAAACACCGGGGCACCCGGAAATCGGCTACACACCGGGTGTGGAAACCACCACCGGGCCGCTGGGCCAGGGGCTGGCTAACGCGGTGGGAATGGCTATCGCCGAGCGCACGCTGGCGGCACAGTTCAACCGCCCGGATCATCAGATCGTTGACCACTTTACCTATGTGTTTATGGGCGATGGTTGCCTGATGGAAGGCATCTCCCATGAAGTCAGTTCCCTGGCCGGTACGCTGGGGCTGGGCAAGCTGATTGGTTTTTACGACCACAACGGCATTTCCATTGATGGTGAAACGGACGGCTGGTTCACCGATGATACGGCGAAGCGCTTCGAAGCCTATCACTGGCACGTGATCCACGATATTGACGGACATAATCCTGAAGCGATCTCCGCCGCGATTAAAGAAGCGCAAAGCGTCACCGACAAACCGTCTCTGATTATCTGTAAGACTATTATTGGCTTCGGTTCGCCAAATAAAGCCGGTAAGGAAGAATCCCACGGTGCAGCGCTGGGTGAAGAGGAAGTCGCGCTGACGCGTAAAGAACTGGGCTGGAATTACCCTCCTTTTGAAATTCCGCAAGATATTTATGCACAGTGGGATGCGAAACAGGCCGGTACCGAACGTGAAAAAGCCTGGAATACCCGGTTCAACGCCTATAAAACCGCGCACCCGGAACTGGCCGCGGAATACAGCCGTCGCATGAGCGGCGGTATGCCGGAAAACTGGGAAGCCGAGACGCAGAAGTATATTCAGCAGCTGCAGGATAATCCGCAGAAAATCGCCAGCCGCAAGGCCTCGCAAAATTCTCTGGAAGCCTATGGTCCATTGCTGAATGAATTCTTAGGTGGCTCTGCCGATCTGGCGCCGAGTAATCTGACAATCTGGTCAGGCTCAAAATCGATTAAAGATGACAGCGCAGGTAACTATATTCACTATGGTGTGCGTGAATTCGGTATGACGGCGATCGCCAACGGTATCGCTCACCACGGCGGTTTTATACCTTACACTGCCACCTTCCTGATGTTTGTTGAATATGCCCGTAATGCGGTACGCATGGCAGCATTGATGAAAGCGCGCCAGATTTTGGTGTATACCCACGATTCCATCGGGCTGGGTGAAGATGGCCCAACCCACCAGCCGGTTGAGCAGCTCGCCAGCCTGCGGGTTACGCCCAACATGAGCGTCTGGCGCCCCTGCGATCAGGTTGAGACGGCCGTGGCGTGGAAGCACGCCGTTGAGCGCCAGCACGGCCCGACCGCGCTGATCCTCTCCAGGCAGAATCTGGCCCAGCCTGCGCGCAGCAAGGCGCAGCTGGAGAATATTTCGCGTGGCGGCTACGTTCTGAAAGACAGTGACGGTACGCCGGAGGTGATTCTGATTGCCACCGGTTCCGAGGTGGAAATCACACTGGGCGCAGCTGAGAAGCTGACCGCCAGCGGACATAAGGTGCGGGTCGTTTCCCTGCCCTCCACCGATTTGTTCGATGCGCAGGACGCCGCCTATCGCGAGTCGGTACTGCCGTCAAATGTGACCGCTCGCGTAGCGGTTGAAGCCGGGATTGCCGATTACTGGTTCAAATATGTCGGTCTGAACGGAGCGATTGTCGGGATGACCGGTTTTGGCGAGTCGGCGCCGGCTGAGAAGCTGTTTGCCGAGTTTGGTTTCACGGTAGAGAACATTGTCAGCCATGCTGAGGCACTGCTGAAACCGCATTGATGTGACGTTGCGGGCGCTGCGAATAAGCCGCTGCCTGTTATTTCAGTGCCTGCGCCGACGGGGGGCAGGCACTACCCGTGCCACAGCAAAATTAAGGCTCAATCTCAACGCTGCTGCGGGGCTGACTCTCCACCCGACTGACCCACAGCATCGGCCAGCGATCGCTGCTGTTCCACGCATCGCAGGTACTTTCCTGTGCATACTCGGCCAGGACGAACTCCCGCCCGTTGAACTGCCAGCGCGTAGCTACGCCACAGTCCCCCATACCGCGTGTTTTACTGAACGTCAGCAGTTCTCCATTTGTCGCATCATATTCTGCATTAATCGGCTCCAGCTGCCGCTCGTCGCTATCGGGAGGAACAAACGGCAGCATCAGAGTAATGTGTTGCGGAATATAAGGAGGCTGGCGCGTCACCTCAAAAGCCAGATCGATAATGTTATAAGCCCCCATCTCACAACCCACCAACAGCAGTGCCTTGTCATCCGTCAGCGGTGATACCGAAACCTCGCGCCGCTGCATATCCAGTGAACAGCTTTCACTGTTAATATGCAGACTGCCAAAATCAATCAGTCCGCGTGTTTCCTCTGGCGTTAACGGCTGCGGCGGCCGTTCGGGTTGATAAATCTGCGGTACCGCGGGGGCTGCGGGCACATCCCATGCAGGGCGATCGCCACGCCGAATCCAGGCACTGTTGCTATTCACCCGCCCCTGGACCTCATCCATCAGCAGCAGCGCAGCTTTTAACCCCTTCAGACGAACAGACGCATCGGCGCGATAGACCAGCTGGATTAAATCAGCATCCATAATCTGGGCGATAAACCCATTGATTGAGATGCTGTGATCGGTAACGAGATGGTGGGGAGTGGCCTGCCAGTGCTTGAGATCTAACCTCATTCGCTGACCGTCCAGTAGCAGATTATCCTGTAATGCACCGCCGGGAAGCTCACCGCTGTAGCGATTTCCGTAGTCAATTCTCAGCAACGGGCTATCATCCTGTCCAGCATGGCGCGCGATAGTCATCGCAAGGCCGTTAGTACCCGGCAGGCTGCGCGCTTCACAGCTGTTGAGATTGTTACAGGTGATTTGCCAGCTATCGAATGTCTTCTGCAATGGCTGCGCGTACAGCAGGGCTGTGAAGAACAGGGGAGCCAGCGACAACCACTTCATACCGTAAAACATTGATGGGGTCCCTGCCAGGGTGGGATATCAACGATCGCATAATCTCTCACAATCAGCGTGTAAGAATATGATGGTAGGACTTTACCCGTACCTCAATCAGATTTATCGGACTGTAGCTGCGCGACGCTTAACCCGTCAACGCTCTGCAACCATGCCAGGGAATTCCGCTATCACGCAGATGAAAGCAGAAAAACGGCAAACTGCTACCCGGATAGCAGAATAATGAATTAATTTGTGAACGACCTCACTCTTGTTTCCTGCTAACGATATCAATCCGCCAATATCTGGAGCGGGATCGTGTTCCCGCCACCTTTTTCTGGCTGCTTTTCATACTAATCTGTCTGCTTCCGCGCTAAACATCATGCAATCTTCCTTAAGATTCACCCATGAATACATCAACAACAGAAACCCATCAAACAAGTTAATAATGGAAATTAATTACTTATATGAATAACTGGATCTAATTCAGAATATGCTTAATAATTATTTCCGGGTGAGTGCTCTCACGGTCGCTACTACGCTGTTTTTTGCTCTTCATAAGCCAACACAGTTACATCCAGGAACATTCCCACGCCCCGGAATTTAAAGTTTTCTTTAAATTAACGTTAACTATGTTGCCAGCAAACCCTCCACAGGCCGCGACCTGGTTTTTTAATCCTGACAATGATCTTTTCTCAGGTTTTTTTCACATAAAATACCCACCAAACATTTATAAACCTCCGTTTTGTAATTTTTAATGATGAAGACTGTTAAAGGAAAGTTTTTATAACTAAATTGTTCTTATAAATAAAAACCAAGTCAGCAGGCCAGGGCTTAACCCGTTGTCGGCAATATGATGATAAAAAAGTAGCCTTACTGGACCCCGATACATTCGTCACCGCGGGGTTGCGCAAAGTAGTAAATCAGTCTTCAAACTTTTTATTGTTGGCAAATCTGAAATCATTTTCAGCTTTAAAACTGTTGTTGGAGATAGGTGACGTCGATATTGTTTTCACAGAGCTTTATGACAGCGGCATGGATATTATTACAGGAATAGAGTTTATCCGCGATAATCACCATCACTGGAGAAAAGTTAAGCTTATTATTCTAACCAGCGTAGACGATCCGGGTTTAGTTAAATACCTGACAAGCATAGGTGCTCAATGCTACTTCTCGAAGCGAGATGATATAACAGCAATTATATCGGGATTAAATCAGCAGGAGCGCATTCAAAATATTGTCAGTCCGCGTCTCGATACGCAAAACAACAGCGAGAACACTTACCGTGTACCATTAACTATAGCTGAATTGAAAGCCGCCTGGCTACTGGCAAGAAATGATACGTTCAGCCAGTCTGACGTTGCTTGACGCACAGCCGCCGCCGCTGCCGGTGGGAACACCGTGACGGAAACCCACAGCGGGCAAACCACCCTCGTCGGCTACGGCGGCAAAGTCTGGCTTAGCGGACTGGCGGCCAGCAATGAGATCGTCGTGAAACGGCCTCAGGGAAGCTGCCGTCACGACTTCAAGATAGATGCATCGGGTAAAACATCGCCTCTGTTCGCTACCTTTGTCTGCCTGGGCAATTCTTCAGCGGAAAAACAGCCATGAAAATGCACGCGATCCTGCGCCTTCTGTTAGCCGGCCTGCTCTTGCTGGTCAGCGGTCTGAGTTATGCGGCCTGCAGTGCCTCATCGAGTACCTCGACCTTTGGCGGCATCAGCGCCTTCACCTTTGCCAGCAGTGCGCAAACCATCACCACCGGCAGCGGCACATCGCAAACCATTAACTATACGGCGACGATTAACCCGACCCAGGCCAGCCCACCGGCGGGAACCTACAGCGATGTGGTCACCGTAACGGTGACCTATTGAGGGATACAGGCGTAAAGGTCGTAATGAGTTAAAGGTGGAGCCAGCCCGCGATCAACGCGTGCTGGAGCAGCGTGACGGTTTTACCGTCTTTAATGCGACCGTCTTTGATCATCGCCCATGCATCGGGGAAAGGGATTTCCATCACGTCGATGTCTTCATCCTCAACGCCGCCGCCGGCGTTGTCGCGCTGGGATTCGCTGTACTCCGCCGCGAAGAAATGCACCACCTCGGTCACGCCGCCGGGCGACATAAACAACTCGAACAGCTTTTCGACTTCGCCAATCGTGTAGCCAGTCTCTTCAATGGCTTCTTTACGAATGCAGTCCTCGGGGGAGTCGTTATCCAGCAGCCCGGCGCAGGTTTCGATCAGCATGCCATCGGGATTGCCGTTCACCCACGTAGCGATTCGAAACTGACGGGTCAGCACCACGCTGTTTTTCTCACGATTGTAGAGCAGGATCGTCGCTCCGTTGCCGCGATCGTAAACTTCGCGCTTGTGGCGAATCACCGCACCGTCTTTCGCGGTCAAATCGTAGGTGAAGTTACGCAGGACAAACCAGTTTTCTGACAGGATTTTATTTTTGATGATGTCAATCTTGGCGGACATACAGGCTCCGTGAAGGTATCAGGAGCCTGTCATCATAGAACGGGTACGGAGGGAAAACTATCTGAAACACCGGCCGGGCTGAAAACAGCTCCGACCGGGAAACAGCGGGGTTACTTCATCAGTTTTTCCGCTGCGGCGTGCTGCTCTTCAGACAGAGACTGCGCGCGCTTACGCACGAAGAACCAGCCAGCAATCAGCCAGATAACGATCAGCGGAATCGACGCTATGGTATAGGTACCGTTTGGGTAGTCAAACGCCATCAGCACCAGCACGCTGAGCAGGAACAGCAGCGTCAGCCATGAGGTGAACGGTGCGCCCGGCAGCTTAAAGCTGACGTCATCCGCTTTCCCTTCTTTAATCGCTTTACGCAGGCGCATCTGGCACACCACGATAAAGGCCCAGGAAGAGATAATGCCCAGCGCCGCCACGTTCAGCACGATCTCAAACACGCTGGCAGGAACGATATAGTTCAGATAAACGCCAACGATGTAAACGCAGACGGTCACCAGGATACCGGCGTAAGGCACCTGCGAACGGCTCATCTTAGACAGGAACTGCGGTGCAGAACCGCCCATCGACATGGAACGCAGAATACGACCGGTTGAATATAGGCCCGAGTTCAGGCTCGACAATGCGGCGGTCAGAACCACGATGTTCATGATGCTGCTCACGTAAGGCACGCCCAGCTTGCTAAAGAAGGTCACGAACGGACTCTGCCCTGCCTGATAGGCATTCCACGGCAGCAGCAGTACCAGCAGCACGACGGAACCGACGTAGAACAGGCCGATACGCCAGATGACGCTGTTGATGGCTTTTGGCAGCATGGTTTTCGGGTCTTTACACTCTCCGGCAGCGGTACCCACCAGCTCGATAGAGGCGAAGGCGAAGACCACGCCCTGCACAAGGACCAGCGCCGGCATCAGGCCGTTAGGGAACATTCCGCCGTTGTCGGTGATCAGGTGGAAACCGGTCGCGTTGCCATCCAGCGGCTTGCCGCTGCCGAGGAACACCACGCCCACCACCAGGAAGATGGCGATCGCCAGCACTTTAATCAGCGCGAACCAGAACTCCATTTCAGCAAACCAGCGAACGCCGATCATGTTCATGGTGCCGACGATAGCCAGCGCGCCGAGGGCAAAGACCCACTGCGGTACATCACCGAATGCGCCCCAGTAGTGCATATAGAGTGCAACAGCCGTGATATCGACGATACCGGTCATCGCCCAGTTGACGAAGTACATCCAGCCGGCAACGTAAGAGGCTTTTTCGCCGAGGAATTCGCGAGAGTAAGAAACGAAGCTGCCGCTTGACGGGCGGTGTAATACCAGCTCACCCAGGGCGCGTAAAATGAAGAAGGAGAAGATACCACAGACTAAATAGACGATGGCCAGGGCCGGACCGGCAACCTGCAAACGCGCACCGGCACCGAGAAACAGGCCCGTACCGATTGCGCCACCGATAGCAATCATCTGCACGTGACGATTGTCCATCGCTTTGTTATAGCCAGAATCCTGCGAATTTAACCAACGTCTTTTGGCAGCGCGTTTTTCTGCGCCAGATACTTTATCAGCTTTCATTTTCTATCCTATTTTCCTGTCCACAAGTGATGCGGTTACCCGTCCTGGTATCCTGTTATTTTTATGTGCCGACCAAACGATTGCGTCGGTTGCTGCAACCTGGAGTACTTACCCGATGCACTGTAGTTATATTTAAAGACACGCGGGAAATTGCGGCGATGCATCCTAACCGTTCTGTCAGGTCTACGCAAAAAATCCGCGGGCGAAATCGTGAGGTTTTGTAATTTTTGTCGAGTGGCGCATAAAAAAACCGGTCACAATTTGCGACCGGCTAGTGATGGCACTAAGGACTACACAGGGACAGGGGTATTACAGGGTAAAAACGTTAGCGATAAATCTCTGCGGTGCCGCTCCAGAGGCTGGAGTCGCCCGGGGTATCAGCGCGGACAACGCGATAATGGCTGGCACCCAGCTCTTCCGCTTTTTTCGCCAGCTGATGGGTTGCATCATCCAGCGAACCTCTGACACCGGAAACGGAGACGCTACCGATGCTCTGCATATTCATGGCCTGGCTACCGTCAACCGGCGTTGCAGCCAGCGTAGAGAAAGAGGTCGCAGCTAATAAGGCCGCCGCGATCAGTGCGGGTATGGTCTTGTTCATTATAGTGCTCCTCAAACGGTACGGGTTAGTTACGGAGCTAATTATTACCAATACAATGAAAAGCAGAGTGAGGCGCGGGTAAAAGCTTTAAAGCATTGTCAGCACAGCGTAGCGTTACGCCAGCTAATGTCAGGGAATGTACATGAACAAGCCGGATGTAACAGAAAATGAATCACGTTGCAGGGTGGCTTCAGATACAACGGTTATTTGGTTACAATATCTACACACAGACTAAGGATAACTGCATGCCATCAGTCAAACGCTCCGTCACCCACAGCATCGCGCGTACACTGTTCGCTATTGTATTGCTGTCGATTTGTTCCAGTGGACTGGCGCTGCTCACCCTGTCAGGGAGCCTGCGCGATGCGGAGGTCATTAATCTGGCCGGTTCGCTGCGAATGCAAAGCTATCGGCTGGCGTGGGATATCACCTCGCTTTCCCCACAGCAAGCAGAACATATCAATCAGTATCAGCAAACCTTGCAGGCCCCGGCCTTAAAATCGCTCGATCGTTTTTATGTGCCGGATGCCGTTCGCCAGCGCTACCACGATCTGCTCTCCTCCTGGCAGCAGCTACAGCCCTCGTTAAACTCTAACCGCCCGGAGGTTAACGCTAAGCATGTGACGCAGATTATCCATTCCGTGACGCAGATTGACCATTTTGTACTGGCGCTGCAGCATTGGGCAGAGTTGAAAATGCGTATCGTGGCGCTGACCTGCCTGCTGGGATTTACCGCCATTGCTCTGCTGGTGATTGTGACGCTGCGCCATATTCGGCTGAAAATCGTTGGGCCACTTGGGCAGTTACTCAGCGCCAGCGAAGCCATTGAACAGACGCATTTTACGTTGCCGCCGCTAAGTACCGATCTTGATAATGAGCTTGGCGTTCTGACGCGCGCCTTCACGCGAATGTCCGGTGAACTGGAGAAATCATGGACGGCGATGTCAGAATCGGTACGGGCAAAAACGGTAAGCCTTACTCAGGCCAATCGACGCCTCACTCTGCTGTATGCCTGCTCGCAGCGGCTGAGCCGAAGCGTGGAAGGCCGCGAAGCTTTTCAACTCACGCTGGCGATGGTGCTGCGCCATGAGCGACTCAACAGTATAGAGTTTTCCGTGCCTGACTTTGGCGTGTTGAGCGCCGGGCACAGCGATCCGCAGCTACCGTGGCATTCGATTCCCCTTTACCTCAGTCACCAGCCGCAGCCGTGTGGTTTGCTGCGCTGGCAGGCACACAGCAGCGAACCGCGCCTGATGCAGGGCGTTGCTTCTCTGCTGGAGCATGCGCTGGAACTGTGGCAGGCGCAACAGCAGGTGCACACACTGTTGCTGCTTGAAGAGCGGGCCACTATCGCCCGCGAGCTGCATGATTCGCTGGCCCAGTCGCTGACTTTTTTACGCATTCAGATTGCGCGCCTGAAACGAACGCTCGAACCGCACGCCACGCAGGCACAGACGGTGGTGGCCGAGTTTGAACAGGCGCTGACAGCCGCCAACCGACAGCTGCGTGAGCTGCTGACCACCTTCCGCCTGACGATTGAACCCGCCAGCCTTTCTCGGGCGCTGGAGCAGGTGATTCTGCCTTTGCGCCCGCAAAGCGACGCGCCCATTGTATTACAGTGCGATATTGACGGGCAGCTGCAGGCTCAGCAGCAGATCCACGTGCTGCAAATCGTCCGCGAAGCGCTGCTTAACGCCATTCGTCACGCTCATGCACAACATATAACCGTCATCGCCCGCCGCGATGACCGGGGCGAGCTGTACATTACCGTTATGGATGATGGTGTTGGCATTGCCAGCCAGCACGAGCCTCCGGATCACTACGGGCTGACTATCATGCATGAGCGGGCAACAAGGCTGAACGGCGCGCTGAGCATCACGCGCGGTGAAGCCGGTGGTACCCGCGTTGAACTACAATTTATGCTGGCCACGGAAAGCGTCTTGCCTGCCGCAGCAGACCCGATTCCCCCATTCGCACATTCAGGGAGTGAAGTATGACCAACACTGTTTTTCGCGTTTTAATCGTTGACGATCATCCGCTGATGCGTCGCGGTCTGCATCAGCTCTTGCAGCTGGACAACCGTTTTCAGGTGGTGGCGGAAGCCAGTAACGGCACGGAAGCGCTGGTGCTGGCGCGGCAGATGCAGCCGGATCTGGTGCTGCTGGATCTCAATATGAAGGGGCTTTCCGGCCTGGAGACGTTGCAGATACTGCGGAGTGAATCGATACCCTGCCGGGTGGTGATCCTGACCGTTTCCGACAGCCGCAGTGACTTCTTTACCCTGCTTAATGCGGGCGTTGACGGCTACCTGTTGAAAGACAGCGAACCAGAGCAAATGCTGGCGCAGATTATTAATGTTGCCGAAGGTGGGCAGGCATTCAGCAACACCATGCAGCTCTGGCGGGAAAACCGTTCCTGGCAGAACGATCCCTTCGCGATTCTTACCGCCCGCGAAATGGATGTGCTGAAAGAGGTGGCGCGCGGCCTGTCGAATAAAGAGGTGTCAGAAAACTTATCGATTTCCGAGCAAACGGTAAAAGTGCATATCCGCAGCGTTCTGCGCAAACTGAATGTCCGCTCCAGGGTTGCCGCCACCGTTCTCTGGCTGGAGTCACATCAGTGACACTATGCGTCAGGAAGTAAATAACCCCCTGTAATTTTCCACGCTAATTTACACTTTCTCCTCATTTTCTCCACGCTTTAGATCGGCCAGACAGGTAAAATGGTGAATCGATGGAGCCTGTTGAATCGGTTGATAAATCCGCTCCGCACCGGACGCCTCATTTCAGCGCCAAACGGATCTGGCTGGTGAATTCTTTTTCTTTCTATTCCGATAATCAGCTGCGGAGCTTGCAATGGCGAACTTTTTTATCGACCGCCCCATTTTTGCCTGGGTGTTGGCGATTATTCTCTGCCTTACCGGCAGCCTGGCGATTATGTCGCTACCGGTAGAACAGTACCCCGACCTGGCCCCGCCTAACGTTCGTATTACCGCAAACTACCCCGGTGCCTCTGCCGAAACGCTGGAAAATACCGTCACTCAGGTCATTGAGCAGAACATGACCGGCATCGACAACCTGATGTATATGTCGTCGCAGAGCAGCAATACCGGTCAGGCCACCATCACCCTCACCTTTGAAGCGGGCACTAACCCCGATGAAGCGCGCCAGCAGGTGCAAAACCAGCTGCAAACCGCGCTGCGAAAACTGCCTCAGGACGTGCAGTCCCAGGGCGTAACGGTGAATAAAACCGGGGATACCAATATTCTGATGGTGGCCTTTGTCTCCACCGACGGCAGCATGGATAAGCAGGATATATCTGACTACGTGGCCAGTAATATTCAGGACCCTTTGAGCCGTATTGACGGCGTTGGCCAGGTGGATGCCTACGGTTCCCAGTACGCAATGCGCATCTGGCTGGACCCCAATAAACTGATTAACTACTCGCTGACCACCGGCGATGTGGTCAGCGCAATTGAATCACAAAACAGTCAGGTTGCCGTAGGGCAGCTTGGCGGGCTGCCGTCCGTTGACCGACAGGCGCTGAATGCCAGCGTCAATTCTCAGTCGTTGCTGCAAACTCCGCAGCAGTTCCGCGATATTACTCTGCGCGTTAACACCGATGGTTCGGTCGTGACGCTGGGCGATGTGGCTGAGGTAGAGCTGGGAGCCGAGAAGTATGACTATCTCAGCCGCTATAACGGCATGGCCGCATCCGGGCTGGGCGTGAAGCTGGCTTCTGGCGCTAACGAACTGCAAACGGATACCCTGGTCCGCGCCCGCCTTGATGAACTGTCGCACTACTTCCCACACGGACTGGAAGCCAAAATCGCCTTTGAAACTACGCCGTTTGTTAAGGCGTCCATTGAGGACGTGGTGAAAACGCTGTTTGAAGC
This sequence comes from Erwinia sp. GW821-FHT03D09, assembly GCF_059420805.1. Classification (NCBI taxonomy): domain Bacteria; kingdom Pseudomonadati; phylum Pseudomonadota; class Gammaproteobacteria; order Enterobacterales; family Erwiniaceae; genus Erwinia; species Erwinia sp. GW821-FHT03D09. The sequence goes on along the minus strand of NZ_JBWKUK010000008.1, from coordinate 178,946 downwards.
GGTGCTGCTGGTATTCCTGGTGATGTACCTGTTCCTGCAGAACTTTCGCGCCACGCTGATCCCGACCATTGCCGTGCCGGTAGTATTATTCGGCACCTTTAGCGTGCTCTACGCCTTCGGCTACAGCATCAATACCCTGACCATGTTCGCCATGGTGCTGGCAATCGGCCTACTGGTGGATGATGCGATTGTTGTCGTGGAGAACGTCGAGCGAATAATGAGCGAAGAAGGGCTTTCGCCGCGTGAGGCCACACGTAAGTCGATGGGCCAGATTCAGGGTGCGCTGGTCGGCATTGCGCTGGTGCTGTCGGCGGTCTTCATTCCGATGGCCTTCTTCGGCGGCACCACCGGGGCGATCTACCGCCAGTTCTCGGTCACCATCGTGTCGGCGATGGTGCTGTCGGTGCTGGTGGCGATGATCCTCACCCCTGCCCTGTGCGCAACGCTGCTGAAACCGCTGGCGCAGGGTCATCATCACGGCCGCCGCGGATTCTTCGGCTGGTTTAACCGCATGTTTAATCGCAACGCCGAGCGTTACGAGCGCGGCGTCAGGCGTATTCTGGCTAAAGGCGGACGCTGGCTGGTGCTGTATCTGGCGCTGATGGCGATTATGGCGTTCCTGTTCCTCCGCCTGCCCACCTCATTCCTGCCGCTGGAGGATCGCGGTATTTTCACAACCCAGGTACAGCTACCTTCCGGTTCCACATTGCAGCAAACCATGAAGGTGGTGCAGAAAGTTGAACACTATTACCTGACCTCTGAGAAAAATAATGTGGTCTCCGTGTTCGCCACCGTCGGTGCCGGCCCCGGCGGTAACGGGCAGAACGTCGCGCGTCTTTTCGTCCGCCTGAAGGACTGGAAGGAGCGTACAGGCAGCGAGAATTCCTCTTTTGCGATCATCGAGCGCGCAACCAAAGTCTTTAAAAACATCACCGAAGCCCGCGTGATCGCCAGCAGCCCGTCTGCGATTACCGGGCTGGGCAACTCGGCCGGTTTCGATATGGAGCTGCAGGATCATGCCGGGCTCGGCCATCAGGCACTGATGAGCGCTCGCGATACGCTGCTGGAAAAAGCGAAAAACAATCCGTCGCTGACTCGCGTTCGCCACAACGGACTGGATGATAGCCCGCAGCTGCGCATTGATATCGACCAGCGTAAGGCGCAGGCGCTGGGCGTATCGCTGGACGATATTAACAGCACGCTGCAAACTGGTTGGGGCTCCACCTACGTGAATGACTTCCTCGATCGCGGCAGGGTGAAAAAGGTTTACGTTCAGGCCGCGGCGAAGTACCGCATGCTGCCGGACGACATTAATAAATGGTACGTGAGAAACACCAGCGGGCAGATGGTGCCGTTCAGCGCCTTTGCCAGCTCGCGCTGGGAAACCGGATCGCCACGTCTGGAACGCTATAACGGCTACTCGGCGGTAGAAATTGTCGGTGAATCCGCCGCGGGCGTGAGTAACGGTACGGCGATGAATATTATGGAAAACCTGGTCAGTCAGTTACCAACCGGGATTGGCTTACAGTGGACGGGAGCCTCACTGCAGGAACGGATGACCGGGGCACAGGCGCCGGCGCTGTACGCCCTCTCACTGCTGGTGGTGTTCCTCTGCCTGGCCGCGTTATATGAAAGCTGGTCTATCCCGTTCTCGGTCATGCTGGTCGTTCCGCTGGGAGTTATTGGCGCGCTGGTGGCAACCTGGCTGCGCGGGCTGGAAAATGACGTTTACTTCCAGGTCGGGCTGCTAACGGTGATCGGGCTGTCGGCGAAGAACGCCATTCTGATTGTTGAGTTTGCCAATGAGCTGAACACGCGCGGCAGCGATTTGATTGAGGCCACGCTTGAGGCTTCGCGCCAGCGCCTGCGCCCGATCCTGATGACCTCGCTGGCGTTTATCTTCGGCGTGCTGCCGATGGCGACCAGCAGCGGTGCGGGCTCCAGCAGCCAGCATGCGGTAGGAACGGGGGTGATGGGCGGAATGATATCAGCCACGGTGCTGGCCATCTTCTTTGTGCCGCTGTTCTTTATGCTGGTGCGGCGACGCTTCCCGCTGAAAGAAAAGCTAAAATAAGCAAAAGGCAGCCGGTTGGCTGCCTTTTTTAATATGGGTTACTGAAGATAAAGCGGACTGGTTTGCCACCACGCTTCTCTCTAGCAGAGCGAATTACTTGCGTAACATTGCTTCGATAAAGTCTTTCCAGTTCCCTAATTCCAAGTCGATCATCATAGCCTCTCTTTTTTTGTGGGGCTATTTTAGAAGCAATCAGGCAAGAAGAATAGACGGAGATCTCATTTACAGCTATCGAGGAAACCATTGATAGCAGAATTCTGCGGAAATTGTGTTGGAGTGCACAATTTGATCAACGACTAACGTTGGCCCCTTCTGGGGGCCATTAGCCCGGTTACTTCAGAATGATGATCTTATCGTAACCGCCGCTTTCGCTGTCGATATGCGTTTTGGCATCAGGATAGTCCCGCATCACCGCTTCAACGACGTGCGCAAACTCCTCACAGCGGGTTTTTTTCTTCCGCGTGAGAATAATTGTGGACTGGGTTTCTTCTACCGCATGTACCGCGGACTCTTTCAAATAGTTCATGGTTCCCCTCCTCCTGAAAATGGGTCTTCACCCTGAAGATGATTTGCTCGCAGCGATTATCCTGCTTTGCATTCTTCCGAATATAGATGAATCCCACAAAAAACAGAAGGGTACGAACGTCTGAGTTTGCCTTCTGGGCACCAAAAGTTCTGCCCGGCCCCGATCTGCGATAAGGAATTGATTAACAGAGGAAGAAAACCACCGATAACCTTACAGGTGGTTTGCTCAACATTCGCTGCTCCTTCTGTTAATCGTTACCAGCCAACCGCGGTTTGAACGCCGATAGAGAAGCAGGATCATAGATACATATGACGATCCCGCCATCCCAACAGCGTGATTCTGTGGAATAATACCCTTTTGAACGTTTCCCGATGACAGGTAGAGTTTTATGACATCTGAAAATACGCTGACCATGTACGGCATTAAAAACTGCGACACCATTAAAAAATCGCGCAAATATCTGGAAGCCAACAATACCGACTATCAGTTCCACGACTATCGCACCGACGGGCTGGACGCGGCGCTGCTGGGCCAGTTTATTGCCGTTCTCGGCTGGGAACCGTTGCTGAACACGCGTGGCACGACCTGGCGCAAACTGGACGAAGCCACGCGTGAAGCAGTGAATAATGCAGCAGCCGCGCAGGAACTGATGCTGGCAATGCCCGCAATCATTAAACGCCCGTTGCTCTGTGCCGCAGACGGCTCTATGCTGCTGGGCTTCAGTGAAGCCACGTATCAGCAGTTTATTCAGGAGAAGTGTTAATTATGTATTGTCCGGTCATTGAGTTGACGCAGCAGCTTATTCGTCGCCCTTCCCTCAGCCCGGATGATGCCGGTTGCCAGGCTATTCTCATTGCTCGCCTTGAGGCGCTGGGCTTTACCGTTGAGCCAATGAACTTCGGCGATACCCTGAATTTTTGGGCGTGGCGCGGCCAGGGCGAAACGCTGGCCTTTGCCGGACACACCGACGTGGTCCCAACCGGCGATGCCAACCACTGGATCAATCCCCCGTTCGAACCCACCATTCGCGACGGCATGCTGTTTGGCCGTGGTGCAGCGGATATGAAAGGTTCGCTGGCAGCGATGGTGGTTGCCGCCGAGCGCTTTGTTACCGCGCATCCACAGCACAAAGGTCGCCTGGCCTTCCTGATCACCTCCGACGAAGAAGCCAGCGCCGCAAACGGCACCGTTAAGGTGGTTGAGGCACTGATGGCGCGCAACGAGCGCCTGGACTACTGCCTGGTTGGTGAACCTTCCAGCACCGAAGTGGTTGGCGACGTGGTGAAAAATGGCCGCCGCGGTTCGATTACCGCTAACCTGACCCTCCACGGCGTGCAGGGCCACGTTGCCTATCCGCACCTCGCCGACAACCCGGTGCATCGCGCAATGCCTGCGTTGAACGAGCTGGTCGCCACCGAGTGGGATCGCGGCAACGAGTTCTTCCCCCCTACCAGCATGCAGATTGCCAACGTGCAGGCGGGAACCGGCAGCAACAACGTCATCCCCGGCGACTTTTTCGTGCAGTTCAACTTCCGCTTCAGCACCGAACTCACCGATGAGCTAATCAAACAGCGGGTACGGGAGCTGCTCGATCGCCACCAGCTGCGCTACAGCATTGAGTGGAAACTCTCCGGCCAGCCGTTCCTCACTTCACGCGGTAAGCTGGTTGATGCGGTGGTTAACGCGGTTGAGCACTATAATGAAATCAGGCCACAGCTTGCAACGACCGGTGGGACCTCTGACGGGCGCTTTATTGCCCGCATGGGTGCGCAAGTAGTGGAGTTAGGACCGGTGAACGCCAGCATTCACAAAATTAACGAGTGCGTGAAGGCCGCCGATCTCCAGCTGTTGAGTCGTATGTACCAGCGCATTATGGAACAGCTGATCGCGTAAGCGTTTTGAGGTGAAGATATGGAATTTTTTAAAGAGTACTGGTGGGTCCTGGTGATCCTGCTGATGGTCGGCATTCTGATGAACGTGTACAAGGACCTGAAGCGCATCGACCACAAAAAGTTCCTGGAAAATAAGCCAGAACTGCCACCGCACCGCGACTTCAACCACAAGTGGGATGATGAAGACGACTGGCCGAAGAAGAAGTAGCCTGCCTTTCACTCACTAATTTATTTGCATTACTCTCGAAACGGCTCTGGAATTGCTTCCAGAGCCGCAATTGACATGCTCATAATTCCCCCATCCTGTAGTTACAGGAATGTTGTTACATGGAACAAGGATGTCAGTGGGCTACAGCGGAACGCGGTAGATTTTACCGTCCTCGTAACGTGCAGAAAACAGTACGCATTGATGCCGATGTGATTCACAGGCTTGAAAGCCAGGGTCCCGCCTACCAGAGCCGTATTAACAAAATTCTTCGTGAAGCCGTGATAAGTGACAGTAAATGAAAAATTTCGGGCAGGTCTTTAACCTGCCTGAATAGCATCATATCAGAGCAATCACATCATCATCACCTGGCCGCCCACCGCCAAGCACTTCATCAAAGTAGCGGCGCGGCACGGTAAACTGCAGCCGCTCAAGTGCCACCTGCATCGCCCGGTCATCTACGGCATGGGTCAAATCGTCAACGATATTCAGCGTGACGTCACCGCCAATTGCCGTTAATCGCTCCTGCGCGTCAACCGCATGTGTCAGTGGAACAGTCACGTCGTTATCACCGTGGATCAGGTGAATGGTGGTTCGGGTGCTCGCTTTCTGCGGTAAAGCTGCATAGCGACCGCTGAAGGCCACAACCCGACCGGCCAGATCCGGGCGCTGGGCAACGGCCTCGAGGATCATCGTGCTGCCCTGAGCGAAACCAATCAGCGCGGTGGCTTCGGCACGCACGCCGTTCTGCTGCTGGTGATGACGCACGGCGTCGATAAAATCGGGCAGTGCTTCAGCAACGCGGGTCTGCTCATCTTCGCTGCCTGACGCAGGGTACCACTGACGCTCCGGCTCTGGGGCACCAATACTGACCACCTGCGCCCGCGGGAAGGCTTTGGCAAACTCGGTGCCGATCTGCGCCATAGCTACCTGTTTATCCCCGGCTGCATGAAACAGTAAAAACAGCTGAGTGGCCGGAAGCGACGGGCTATGTACTACAACGTAGTCATATTTCATGGTGCTCTCCTTATTCGGTAAAGCGATCATACGCCTCTTACCGACGGAGAAAACGGCAGAATTTTGACCGAGATGTTGGATTTATTGCAACAAGATAACCCTCTGCTGCCACCTCAGCGCCCGTTCAGCATCAATCATCGCCAGCGCCCGCTGAGCTTCAGAACGCCATGCCAGCAGCAGCGCCTTACGCCCGGCAAGACGATACTGGCGGCATATTTCCGTCGCAGACTGTCGCTGTAGCAGCGCGGCACAGAGCAGCGGCGCAATTTCCGGCATCAACTGCGCCAGCCGCCCCAGCGCAGCAAGGCCGGCTTCAAACGGCCGGTGGGCCCAGGCGAATCCCGCAAGCTCGCGCCAGTCGTCCTTATTCAGATGACCATCACCCGGCTGCGGGTTTAGCGGCAGGGTGTGATCTTCCACCAGATGGCTTAACCAGTAGCCCTCGCGCTCAAGTCGGAGTGCGGCACGCGCCAACAACGCCCGGCCAGCGTCGCTGAGCGGCAGGATCGCCATCGCCGCATAGCAGCCGCTACTCGCTTCACGCTGGGTACCAAAACGCACCAGCTGGAAGCCGCAGCGCTGCCAGAATCGCCACAGTTCAGTGGCAAAACCAAAGCTGACCGAAAGGAAATCCAGCCCGCAACTTTGCTCACGGCAGAGAGCAACCAGCCGCTGACCGCAGCCCTGCCCGCGCCGCTGAGCGGCAACGGCAATCCGGCTGATGCGCCGCGATCGTAGCTGTGCCGCTTCGGGCAGGCCGGCATGCGCCGCCAGCGACTGCGCCACCAGATTACCGCGTGGCCGGCGATACCCCCCCCACACCGCCCAGGCCAGTTCGGCGGATAGCCCGCCCTCATCAACGGCCCACAGCGCGCCCTGCACGGTGTTTTCCTGAAGGGCGGCGGTAAAATGCATGCCCGGCGCGTCCATCATCCGGCGCAGATCCAACGGCGAGGTGCGATAATGGGCGCTGGTCAGCAGCTGATAGACGGCGGCCATACGCTCGGGCTGACGCGTCCAGTCGTCCTGCTCCAGCGCCTGATAAACGATGTCACCCTTTACGGTTGGAGGTTCACCGTCGTCAAACAGCAGCGCATCGGCTATCAGTTCTTCCAGCGGGTCGTTTTCAGCCCAGCGCAGCGGCACATCCAGCCGATTGTGCTTAACCTGCGGCAACGTAGCGCAGAACTTCAGCAGAAAACCGCGCCCGGTCCCTTCATAGCCCTGGACGGTAGTGGTGAGTAATGTGCGGGGATACAGCGCAACCAGCCGCCGCAACAGCGGTGCGGGAATGGCAGCGGCCTCGTCGATCAGCAACCAGTCTGCCTGATGCTGCCCCACCTCTGCCAGCAGGCGATCCGGGGCAATAAAGGCATAATTATCACCGGCAAAATCGGCCAGTACCGCCGTCGAAACTTTGGCGGGCGCGGTGACCAGGCAGCGCCCCGGCCAGCGGGCGGCCAGCATCCCCGCCAGCGCGGATTTGCCGCGCCCGCGCGGTGCCGTCAGCACCGAGATACCCGGTTCGCTTTGCAATAAGGCGCTGATGATCCGCTGCTGCTGCTGGCTATCGCTGTGCCAGGCGGGAGTATTGGCCAGTGGCGGAAGGCTAAAGGGTTGATTCTGACGCCAGACGGCAACGCGATCATCGGCCAGCAAGAGCTGCTGTAGCCGCTGCACAAAGCGCGTGCTGGCAAGGGGAGCATCACTCTCACTCCAGCGCTGTGCATCGGCGTCCGCCTGCTGCGGCCAGCGCAGCCATTCGGGCACCAGCAGCAGCAGCCAGCTCCCCGCCTTCAAAGTTCCAGCCAGCGCGGCCAGCGCTTCGGCATGAAAACCTGCGCGAGCATCAAATACCGCGTGCTGAAATTCCCGCCCGAGCAGCGTACGCATCGCTCCAGGCAGGCAGTTCAGTTCGCTACGCGGCGTTTCGCCCACCCACAGCCAGTCGCCGGGAAGCTGGCCGATCCACGCGGTGGCCTGCTGCTCTGTCCACTGCACTTCGCCGCTGATGACCAGCAATCGCCGCCAGCCCTGACGTTCCAGCTGTGCGGTAGCTTCCGTTTCCGTCACCGGCGATCAGCCCGCAAAGGTGTTGCACTGGCCGGGATCGCCACTGTCAAAGCCCTTTTTGAACCAGCTGTAGCGCTGCTTCGAAGTCCCGTGGGTGAAGCTGTCCGGTACTACGCGCCCCTGGCTTTGCTGCTGTAATCGATCGTCGCCAATCGCTTCGGCAGCATTCAGGGCCGATTCGAGGTCACCGGCTTCCAGTATATTTTGCTGCTGCATATAGTGGCCCCAGACGCCCGCAAAACAGTCCGCCTGCAGCTCCATTTTCACCGAAAGCTGGTTGACGGTTTTCTGGCTGGCACCCTGCTGCATCTGGCGCACTTTGCTGTCAATGCCCAGCAGATGTTGTACGTGGTGGCCAACCTCGTGGGCAATAACGTAACCCTGAGCAAATTCGCCGCCGGCGTGCAGTTTGGTTTTCATCTCATCGTAGAAAGAGAGGTCGATATACACTTTGCTGTCGGCAGGGCAGTAGAACGGCCCCATCGCCGACTGGCCGCGCCCGCAGGAGGTTGACGTCTGGCCACGGTACATCACCAGTGTTGGCGGGCGCCAGGTTTCGCCCATCTGCTTAAACAGCTGCTGCCAGGTATCTTCGGTTAGCGCAAAGATAGTGCGGCTGAACTTTGCGGCTTCATCATCGTTAGCACCTACCCGCTGCTGGCTGGTTGACTGCGTTAATGAACTGCCGTCACCGGTTATCAATGGCGTCAGGTCATAGCCAAAGAAACCAGCACCTACCACCACGACCAGCAGGATAATACCCGCCTTGCCGCGCGGAAGCCGAATGCCACCGCCGCCTGCCGAACCTGACTGATTACGGCGATCTTCCACATTGTCGCTTTCGCGACGTCCCTGCCAGCGCATAGGCGGCCTCTTATTTGTAAAGGGTCAACACATTGAATATGTCGATTTTAGTCGTGCGGCAGGCGGAAAACCAGAAAAGTAAACTTCAGGCAGATATCATACAAAAGGCCAGGATTACCCGGCCTTAATGAAAGCGTGCTTTTTCAGGGGCTAAATCACCCCTTGCAGGAATTAGTCGAGCTTCACGCCCAGACGAGTCGCTACTTCTTCATACGCTTCGATCAGGCCACCCAGGCTCTGACGATAGCGGTCTTTGTCCATCTTGTTGAGGGTGTCTTTATCCCACAGGCGCGCGCCGTCCGGGGAGAACTCATCACCCAGCACCACTTCGCCGTTAAACAGACCGAACTCCAGTTTGAAGTCAACGAGTATCAGGCCCGCGTCGGCAAACAGCTTGCTCAGCACGTCGTTGGCTTTGTAGGTCAGGTCGCGCATTTTCGCCAGATTTTCTTTGCTGACCCAGCCGAAGGTTTCGCAGTAGGACTCGTTGATCATTGGGTCGTGTTTGGCATCGTTCTTCAGGAACAGGTCAAACAATGGCGGATTGAGGATCAGGCCCTCTTCAACGCCCAGACGCTTCACCAGTGAACCGGCAGCACGGTTGCGTACCACGCATTCAACCGGCACCATATCCAGCTTTTTCACCAGCGCTTCGTTATCCGACAGCAGGGCTTCCATCTGGGTTGGAATTCCGGCTTCCTGCAGCCTGGTCATAATGAAATAATTGAACTTGTTGTTAATCATTCCTTTACGATCAAACTGTTCGATACGCTCACCGTCCAGCGCTGACGTATCGTTACGGAATTCGAGTACCAACAGATCCGGGTTTTCGGTGCTGTAAACGGTTTTCGCTTTGCCGCGATACAACTCAGCTTTCTTTTGCATCTTGTTTAACTCCAACGTGTATCCCCTGAAAAATCTGCGGGGTAGAGAACGGTTACTGTCCGGGCTGCCTGTGGCAACCCGCTAAAAATTTTCTGCCGGGCGAATTATATGTTCTGCGCGTAAAAAACCGAAGCAATCGTTTACGCGGCAGCAAATAAAAAGGCCGGGAGAGATTCCCGGCCTTCGGATTTACTTAAATGCCGCCTGGAAAACGGCGACCAGCGCGTCGTTTTGCGACTGCGTTAGCGGATGTCCTTTCGGATCGAGGAACTGCAGGCTGCTACGGTTATCCAAATCGCCGATCTGGAGTTTGTAGTTACCGTTGGTCAGCTCAGGATCTTTCGCACCCAGTTCATCCCAGGTACTGCTGCCCGGCGCCTTGTAGGTGACATTCAGGCTACCCTGCGAGCGGTTGCTGTCGGTCACTTCCATGCCCACACGCTTCAGCGTTGCCGGCAGGCGCTGCCATACGACGTTGAACGGCGCACGTACGATCAGATTCGGCAGGCCGGTATCATCGGCACCGCTCTGCACGTCGATCTGAGTCACGCTACGGTTTGCAGCGGCATCTTCACGGGTGGTTTCAATCTTATCCAGTTTGGTGCTGATGTCGTTCAGCATCTGCGCGGTGTAGCGCTGAAGCTGGATCGGCGCAGTCACGCTTTTGCCTTCCTGCTCAAGCTCCAGCAGCTTCACGTTCAGCACCTGCTGATAGCCCTGCTGCTGTACGCTCAGCTGGTAACGGCCACGGTACTGATTGTCTTCATCAGCACGGTTCCACTGTACCCAGTCGGTGGTCAACGTCTGACTGCCGTCCTGACGGTCAACAATCGGATAGTTGTAGGACTGCACGGCACTGACAACCTGCGGCCAGATTGAACCGGTGCGAGAATCCACCAGCAGCGTACCGGTGTTACCGGCATACTGAGTGCGGGTGCCGTTCATCAATGCCAGAGTCTGCGCCGGTGGACGAATATCAAGCTGCTTACCCACCTGCCCTTTATCGCTAACGTTCGGGATATCAAATTCACCGTTTTGCAGCGGCAGGATCATGCCAGCAGGTGCGTGCAGATCGCTAAGATCGGCTGCCTGCAGGTAGGATTCGTCACCGCTAACCTGACGCTTGTAACGTTGATCGTTAGAACATGCTGCCAGCAGCATCACTAACGACAGTCCCACCACTTTCGCTACCGTGGACTTTTGTACTGAGTAAGCCATCAATTCTCCCTAGATTTACAGCAGGCCGGCGTTTTTAAGAGCCTGCTCTACAACCGGACGACCGGCATCGGTCAGCGGCGTCATTGGCAGACGCAGCGTATCGGTTGCTATTAATCCTAACTTTTTCGCGGCCCATTTAACCGGAATAGGATTGGGTTCAACAAACAGCTTCTGATGAAGTTGCATCAGGCGCTGGTTAAGGCGGCGCGCTTCAGCAAAGTTACCCTGCTGTGCCAGAGCACAAAGCTCTGCCATTTCGCGCGCGGCGATATTCGCCGTTACGGAAATAATGCCGTGTCCACCCAGATGCATGAAGTCCAGTGCCGTCGCGTCATCGCCGCTAACCAGCACGAAATCTTCATCAACCAGCTCTTGGATCTGACTTACCCGTGATAAGTTCCCGGTAGCCTCTTTGATTCCGATAATATTTTTAATTTTCGCCAAGCGACCAACGGTTTCCGGCAGCAGATCGCACCCCGTGCGTGACGGCACGTTGTACAGCATCTGTGGCAGATCGGTGCTTTCCGCGATGGTTTTGAAGTGCTGATACAGCCCTTCCTGCGTAGGACGGTTGTAATACGGCGTCACTGTCAGGCAGCCGACAACGCCGGATTTTTCGAAACGTTTAGTCAGAGAGACGCCTTCCGAAGTGGCGTTTGCGCCGGTTCCGGCGATGATTGGGATGCGGCCATCGGCCAGCTCCAGCGTCATCAGCACCACGTCGCCATGCTCATCATGGCTCAGGGTGGCGGACTCACCGGTGGTTCCTACAGAAACAATTGCCGATGTACCGCTGGCAACATGATAATCAATCAGTTTTTTCAGACTCGCACGGCAGACATTACCTTTGTCATCCATTGGCGTAACGAGTGCTACAAGACTTCCCGTAAACATTGGCGATCCCCTCGACAAACAAGTGCTTCATGGTACGTTTGACCGAGCATTAAAAGCAAGCGGACAAGGCCGCTCAGGCCCTTGTCAGCAGTTTTTTTTATGTTTACCTTATGGTTATTAGCATTTAGACAGGAAGCATGATTTTGCCGCAGTCACCCGAGCACCACCTGGTCATCACCGCACTTGGCGTTGACCGTCCCGGAATCGTCAATACCATTACGCGCCACGTCAGCAGTTGCGGATGCAACATTGAGGACAGTCGGCTGGCGATGCTCGGCGAAGAGTTCACTTTTATTATGCTGCTGTCCGGCAGTTGGAATGCAATTACGCTGATTGAATCCACCCTGCCGCTGAAAGGCGCAGAGCTGGAGCTGCTGATTGTGATGAAACGCACCGGGGCCAGCGCGCGGCCGCCGATGCCGGCAACGGTTTGGGTACAGGTTGAGGTTGCCGATTCCCCGCATATCATTGAGCGCTTTACCGATCTGTTTGACTCGCATCAGATGAATATTGCGGAGCTAGCCTCAAGAACCCAGCCGGCACAGGATAATCAGCCGCCTTTGCTTTATATTCAAATGACGGCACACAGTCCTGCCAGTCAGGATGCGTCACTTATCGAGCAGGCGTTCAACCGCCTATGTACAGAACTTCATGCTCAGGGCACTATTAAGGCGGTTTCGCACCACGGCGCCTGAATGGTCCGTCCACCACTGTGGAAAGAAACTGTTTTAATTAGCCTACAGCATAAATGATAAAAAACGGAGTGTAGTGATGAACCCACTGAAAGCCGGTGATATTGCACCGAAATTTAGTCTGCCCGATCAGGATGGCGAGCAAGTAAATTTGGCCGACTTCCAGGGGCAGCGCGTTCTGGTTTATTTCTATCCGAAAGCGATGACGCCGGGCTGTACCGTACAGGCGTGCAGGCTGCGTGACAGCATGGATGAGCTGAAAAAAGCTGGCGTTGAAGTTTTGGGGATCAGCACGGATAAACCTGAGAAGCTCTCCCGCTTTGTTGAAAAAGAGATGCTTAACTTTACCCTGTTGTCCGACGAAGACCACGCGGTCTGCGAACAGTTTGGGATCTGGGGTGAGAAGACCTTTATGGGTAAAACCTATGACGGTATTCATCGCATCAGCTTCCTGGTTGGCGCTGACGGCAAGGTTGAGAAAGTGTTTGATGACTTTAAAACCAGCAATCACCACGACATCGTGATGGATTATCTGAAAGCGTCCTGAGTCACATCAGTCGTTCGCACCTGATTAAACGGGCGGGCTGGCATAATGCGGCCCGCCCGATCGTTACTCATTATGCAGTTCATCCGGCCAGGCATGGACCACCGCTTTGATCAGCGTCGCCAGCGGAATGGCGAAGAACACGCCCCAAAACCCCCACAGCCCACCAAAAATCACCACCGACAGGATGATCACCAGCGGATGCAGATTGACCGCTTCTGAGAACAGCACAGGTACCAGAATATTACCATCCAGCCCCTGAATAATCAGATAGATAATCATCATGGTCCAGAAATCGCCGGTCAGCCCCCACTGCCCCAGGCCTACACCAATGACCGGGATAGTCACCACCATGGCGCCGATATACGGAATCAGTACCGAAACGCCAACCAGCACCGCCAGCAGCAGGGCGTAGTTCATGCCGATCGCCAGAAAACCTATCCAGCTGGCAATTCCCACCACTACCATTTCCAGCACTTTGCCGCGTATATAGTTGGAAACCTGCTGATTCATCTCGATCCATACTTGCCCGGCCAGACCGCGATTGCGCGGCAGCACCCGGCGAACCGCATTCAGCAACTGCTCTTTATCCTTCAGCAGGAAGAAGACCATCAGCGGCACCAGGACCAGATAGATGGCCAGCGTCATCAGCCCAACCAGCGAGGCCAGCGAATATTTCACTACCTGATCGCCCAAGCCACTCAGCCGGGTACGCAGGTTTTCCACGACGATATCAACAATCCCCACATCCATCAGCGTGGGGAAACGCTCCGGCAAACGAGTGGCAAACTGATAAAGACGGGTCAACATGCTGGGCAATTCGTGGGCAAGGTTGATCCCCTGCTGCCAGGCCACCGGCACCACCACCAGCAGTAAAATCAGCAGCAGGGCAGCAAAAACAATCAGTACCAGCGTGGTCGCCCAGCTGCGGGAACAGCCCAACCGTTCGAGCCGTACCATCGGCCATTCCAGCAAATAAGCCAGTACAATCGCCACCAGCAGCGGGGCCAGAAGACCGTTAAAGAAAAACAGGATGCAGAACGTTGCCAGCAGGATCGCCAGCAGGGCAATAGCCTGCGGGTCGGTAAAACGACGGCGATACCACTGCAGTAAAAGTTCCAGCATAAGGAGTCCTTGCCTTGGAAAGATGAGGTGAGTGTAACTGAAACTCACCGCCCTCGCTGCTAAGCGGGGCGGGAGTCAATATCAGAACGTAGCTGAATGAACGGCTTCCGGCTGCACGGCAGCTTTTTGCAGAGTCATTACCTGGTTACGACCGGCATTTTTGGCCTGATACAGCGCTTCATCGGCCTGTTTAAACGTGTGTTCCATGGTTTTCATCTCTGGCGTCCAGAAGGCAACGCCGATTGAAATGGTAATACTGCCAACGCTGTCCAAGACCTGAATTTCAATACGCCGACGCACGCGTTCAGCGATGGCCAGTGCCGTTTCGCTGTCGGTCGCGGGCAGGATCATCAAAAACTCTTCGCCGCCGTTGCGGCAGATAACATCGGTCTGCCGCACGCCGAATTCCAGCTGGCGAGCCACGTTTTCAATCACATCGTCGCCAACATCATGGCCGAACGTATCGTTCACCCGTTTAAAGTAGTCGATATCCAGCGCCAGCACGGCAAAAGGCTGCTGGGTCGCAAGGAAATATTCCAGCACGGCGTTCAGACCGCGTCGGTTGAGCAGCCCGGTCAGCGGATCGGTCTGTACCTCACTTTTCAGCCGTCCGATCTTATCCTGCATCAGCCCGATACCGGCCAGCATCGCCCGTTTAATCTGCGAGGCTTCATAATACCAGGAGCGAATACCGCTAATTTCCCGGGATGCATCGTTCGTGTCCATCTGACTGGCTTTACGCGCCAGCTGCCAGAGCGGCAGGGCAATACGCTGGGCCAGAACCAGCGCGAGGATCAGCGTCAGTAGCGCAAACGGCACGGAGTGCTTCAGCACCTGCAGCAGCAGACTGTTTAGCGGTGCCAGCGTCGCTTCTTTCGGTTTCATCGCCACAATCATCCAGCCCGAAACCGGAACCATCGCGTAGCCCGCCAGCATCGCCTGCCCGCCGTCACCGTTTAGCTGCAGGAAACCGTTGCTCTCTTTATTCCGCCGATCGTCATCAATAATCGGCGCAATGGTTTTACCAATCAGATTATGATCCTGGTGATAAAGCACCTGATTCCCGGCATCCACCACGTAAAGCGAAGAGCCATCACGGTAGAACTGTTCGCCCAGCAGGGCGTTAAGAATGCTTTTCTTTTTCAGATAAATCGATCCGCCGACGTAGCCAAGATAGCTACCGGTTTTCGACCACACCGGCCAGGAGATAAACACCAGCAGATTGTTGGCGGCGGAGATCGTCGGATTGCTAATCATCGGCTTGCGCTGGGTCAGCGCCTGTTTGGCAGCGGAAGAAGTCAGCCTCATGCCTTTCAGCATCAGCGATTCCGGGGAAATGGCTTTCACCCAGCCGTTTGCATCGACAATCACCACCGAGTTAAAACTGCTGGTTTGTTCACGAAGGCGATCCACTTCTTTTTGCAGCAGCGTTTCATTATCCAGCCCGCCTTCCAGCATTTTGGCGCTATAGGAAAGTTGCGACTGAGCCAGCTGGAAGAACACTTCAGAGGTTGCAGCCAGCTTGGTGGCATAAACCCGGTTAGACTCCAGCGTATTCCCGATCAGCACATCACGCTGCACGCACCAGCTGGCGTACAGAGAATTCGCCAGCGTGATAACAATACTTGCCACGGCCAGCAGCGTGATCAGCGTGCGCAAATCCGTCTTAGGGCGTAATTGCCTTAACATGGATTCACCTTAGTGAATAATTTCATTTTCTTAGCGCCTTGTAGTTTTTATGCGCGTTTGTTAAAAAGTGTGGGACATGTCGGTAAAGCACTCTACGATTGTACACTTCCCAATTGTTTTGGGAATATTCTAACGTTCGCAGTCCAAATTAATTATTGATGGCGCCTCTCGAATGCCGCCCCGCCAGTCATTCCGAACTTTACCCCCTACTTCACTCGGTTTTACCATTTCATTCCCACCAACCACTGGTTAAGATGGCGATGGGTGCGGAGTTTTCACCCTTTGCAGAACATTTCGGCATCCTGCCGGTCAAAAATTGGACGTCCTTGTTAGGGTTTACCTATGTTCAACCGATTGAAGAAAAGCCTGCTAACTTCGCTGGTTATCTCCCTGTTGGCGGGGGGTGCTACGCCGGTCCAGGCCGATGTGTCTGATAATCTCCCGGATATTGGTACGACGGCGGGTGGCACACTGTCGGTCAATCAGGAACTGGCGATGGGGGATTTTTACGTTCGCCAGCTGCGTGCCAGCGCGCCAATCATCAACGACCCACTAATGAATCAGTACATCAATCAACTCGGACAGCGGCTGGTTGCCCACGCCTGGTCGGTGAAAACACCGTTCCATTTCTACCTGATCCGCAACGATGAAATTAACGCCTTTGCCTTCTTTGGCGGCAACGTTGTGCTGCATTCCGCCCTGTTTCGCTATAGCGATAACGAAAGCCAGCTGGCTTCAGTGATGGCGCACGAAATCTCGCACGTTACCCAGCGCCACCTCGCCCGAGCGATGGAAGAACAGCAGAAAAACGCGCCGCTGACGTGGGTGGGCGCACTGGGCTCGATTCTGCTGGCGATGGCCAGCCCGCAGGCGGGTATGGCGGCGCTGAGCGGGACGCTTGCAGGTGCCCAGCAGGGGATCATCAGCTTTACTCAGCAAAATGAGCAGGAAGCCGACCGTATAGGTATTCAGGTACTGCAGCGGGCAGGATTCGACCCGGAAGCGATGCCCACCTTCCTGCAAAAGCTGGCCGACGAGTCGCGATTTTCCTCCAAGCCGCCGGAAATCCTGTTAACTCACCCCCTTCCCGACAGCCGACTGTCCGACGCCCGCAACCGTGCGAATCAGATGAAGCCGGTGGTGGTGCAGTCGTCTCAGGATTTTTATATGGCTAAAGTCAGGGCGCTGGGGATGTTTTCTACCGGCCAGAACCAGCTGACCGCAGATTTGCTGGAATCACTGTCGAAGGGGAACAGCCGGGAGCAGGCCGCCGCGCAGTACGGTAAAGCCGTGCAGATGCTGGAAGCGAAAAACTATGCCGGGGCGAAAAATATCATTGCCCCGCTGCTGGCGAAGCAGCCGGATAACGTCTGGTACCTGGATATTATTACCGATATTGATATCGGTCTGAATCAGCCGCAGCAGGCGATTAATCGTCTGGTAGCGATTAAAGCCAGCGGCAGCAATCCGGTGCTCCAGCTCAACCTGGCAAATGCCTATGTGGAAGCAAAACAGCCCGCTAACGCCAGCAAAGTGCTGTATCGCTATACCTGGGCCAATAAAGACGATCCCAACGGCTGGGATTTACTGGCCCAGGCTTCTGCGGCTCAGGGACTGTCGGATGAAGAGCAGGCCGCGCGGGCCGAAGGGCTGGCCCTTGCCGGGCAGCTCGATCAGGCGATCCGTAGCCTTAGCAGCGCCAGTTCTCAGGTGCCGCTCGGCAGCCTTAAACAGGCACGCTACGACGCGCGCATCGATCAGCTAAGGCAGCTGCAGGAACGTTTCCGTCAGTATCAAAAGAGATAACAAGCAGGGCCAAAGCGAAGAGGCCGGAGGAAATAAAATGAGTGATGTACAGATTTACCATAACCCGCGCTGTTCCAAGAGCCGCGAAACCCTTGCGCTGCTGGAGGAACGCGGTATTAAACCGCAGGTGATTCGCTATCTGGAAATCCCGCCGAATGCCGAAACGCTAAAAGCGCTGGTAAAACAGTTGGGTTTCAGCAGCGCCCGCCAACTGATGCGCCACAAAGAAGATGAGTATAAATCTACCGGGCTGGATAACCCGGCGCTAACCGAGGATCAGTTGATTGCCGCAATGGTCGCTCAGCCGAAGCTGATTGAGCGGCCTATCGTGGTGACTAACGGGCAGGCCCGCATTGGCAGGCCGCCTGAGCAGGTGCTGGAGATTCTGTAACTGTGGGCGTATTCCCTGTCTTAACGAGGCCTTCTCTGTGAAGGCTTCGGCGTCAGGCTCAGAGATCCAGCGCTTCTTTGACAAACGGAATAGTCAGCTTGCGCTGCGCGCTGATCGAAGCGCGATCGAGCTGATCGAGGGTCAGAAACAGCGTGCGCATCTCGCGATCCAGCCGCTTCAGCAGGAATCGACCCACGTCTTCCGGCAGTTCAAATCCCCGCAGGCGAGCACGCAGCTGAAGCGCCTGCAGCTTATCTTCATCGGACAAAGGCTGAAGCTTATAAATTTGTCCCCAGTCGAGGCGTGAAGCCAGGTCTGGCAGTTTAAGGTTAAGCTGGCGAGGGGGCCGATCTCCGGTGATCAGCAGGCGGGTTTTACCGGTTTCCAGAATGCGGTTGTAGAGGTCAAAAATCGCCATTTCCCACGGCTCATCTCCGGCAATGCATTCGATATTATCAATGCAGATCAGCGCCAGCTGCTCCATACCGTCGAGGACTTCAGGAACAAACCAGGTGCGTTTATCCAGCGGGACATAACCGACGGCTTCTCCGGCCGCCGAAAGCTCAGCGCAGGCTGCATGCAGCAGGTGGCTTCGCCCTCCTCCTTCCCGCGACCAGAAATAGAAGTAACTACCGTGTTCCTGATGAAGTGCACTCTGCAGTGCGGCCAGCAGGGACGGATTTTCACCTGGCCAGAAGCTGGCAAAGGTTTCGTCATCGGGCAGATAAAGTGGCAGTGAAAGCTGTGCCGGCGTGTTCAGAATCACCTCAGGGTTTACGCATGCAGAAATCACGAAAATTCTAACACAACTCATCGGCGATCATGAAACGTAAAGCCAATGATGGGATCAACCGCAGTTATAAAACCGACATCCGGCTACAGGGATTGCTAAAAAATAACGTCATTGGGCAAAAAGAGGCGGGCGAAATGCCGAGCGGCAGCAGGAACGGCGTTGTGAGAAAGCAGCGATAAGTCGGGAGTTTACTGCGCCTCACGTATTGACGTTGAGGCACAGTCATTAACAGACAGGCAGAGATTTACTTGACGTCGGAACGCTCATCCGCCACGTCAATGATCTCTTCTTCCTTACGCATCAGGCTGATGACTTTAAAGATCAGACTCAGGCCCACACCAACGATGGTCGCCAGCGCCATGCCTTTCAGCTCGGCAGCACCGATGTGCACTTTTGCGCCGCTGACGCCGATGATCAGAATCACCGAGGTCAGGATCAGGTTCTGCGCCTTGTTGTAGTCCACTTTCGATTCAATCAGCACGCGGATACCCGACGCGCCGATGACCCCGTACAGCAGCAGCGACACGCCACCCATCACCGGCACCGGCACGGCCTGGATTGCCGCCGCCAGTTTACCGACGCAGGAGAGCAGGATCGCCAGAATCGCCGCGCCGCCGATTACCCAAGTACTGTATACACGGGTAATGGCCATCACGCCGATATTCTCGCCGTAGGTGGTGTTTGGCGTTGAGCCGAAGAAGCCGGAAAAGACGGTCGAGATGCCGTTGGCAAACATCGAACGGTGCAGGCCCGGATCTTTCAGCAGGTCTTTCTTCACAATATTGGCGGTGACCACCAGGTGCCCGACGTGCTCGGCAATCACCACCAGCGCCGCAGGCAGGATGGTGAAGATCGCGTACCACTCAAAGCGCGGGGTGTAGAACGTTGGCAGCGCAAACCAGTGCGCCTCGCGAACCGGCGTCCAGTCAACGATGCCCATAAAGAAGGATAACGCATAGCCCACCAGCACCCCGACCAGAATAGGAATAATGGCCAGGAAACCACGGAACAGTACGGAACCAAATACCGTCACGCCCAGCGTCACCATAGAAATAATGATGGTTTTACTGTCGGGAGAGGAGCCGTCTGCAGGCAGCAGACCAGCCATATTCGCCGCCACGCCCGCCAGCTCCAGGCCGATAACCGCCACAATCGCGCCCATCGCCGCCGGTGGGAACATCACGTCCAGCCAGCCGGTACCGGCTTTTTTAACAATCAGCGCCACCAGGCAGAACAGCACACCGCACATAATAAAGCCGCCCAGCGCCACTTCGTATCCCAGCGGCAGCAGCAGCAGTACCGGAGAGATAAAGGCAAAGCTTGAGCCGAGGTACGCCGGGATTTTGCCCTTACAGATAAACAGGTACAGCAGCGTGCCGATACCGTTAAACAGCAACACCGTGGCCGGGTTGATGTGGAACAGAATCGGCACCAGCACGGTGGCACCAAACATCGCGAACAGGTGCTGGAAGCTGAGTGGAATGGTTTGCAGCAGCGGTGGCCGCTCGTGTACGCCTATTGCGCGACGCGTCATGTTTCACTACCCCTTGATATGTTTGCCATAAAAAAGCCGACTCTGCGGTCGGCTTGATACAAAAAAATCATCTCACAGTAGAATTGCATCCACCATAAGGGACTGACAGGCCAGGCGTTGTCGTCGCAGGCAGTTTGGACACGACCAGCGCGCGATAACCGGAGCGTACACCAGGTACGTGAGGATTATGAGCACTGCCCGAGTGCAAAATGGCAAGTAAGATAGCCTGGAACATACTTTACTTAGTACCAAAAATCTTATCGCCGGCGTCGCCGAGGCCAGGGATGATATACCCCTTATCGTTCAGCCCCTGGTCAACGGATGCGGTATAGAGTTCAACATCCGGGTGCGCTTTCTCCAGCGCGGCGATGCCTTCCGGTGCAGCGACCAGTACCAGCACCTTAATGCTGGTGCAGCCTGCTTTTTTCAGCAGATCGATAGTGGCAATCATAGAGCCACCGGTGGCCAGCATCGGGTCAACGACCAGCGCCATACGCTCTTCAATATTGGAAACCAGCTTCTGGAAATACGGTACCGGCTCCAGTGTCTCTTCGTCGCGGTACACGCCGACCACGCTGATACGTGCGCTCGGTACGTGCTCCAGCACGCCTTCCATCATGCCCAGACCGGCACGCAGGATTGGCACAACGGTAATCTTCTTACCTTTAATCTGTTCGATCTGCACCGGGCCGTTCCAGCCCTCGATGGTCACTGTCTCAGTTTCCAGATCGGCAGTCGCTTCATAGGTCAGCAGGCTTCCCACTTCTGACGCGAGTTCACGAAAACGTTTGGTGCTTACGTCGTTCTCACGCATCAGACCCAGTTTATGTTTGACCAGCGGGTGTTTGACTTCCACGATCTTCATTGTTGTACTCCCGGAGTGTTAAGCAGCAAAAAAAAAATCGCGAGATTATAGCGCCATTTAGCCGCAGCGCCATATGACTTAGTGCAATAGTTTAGTTAATCTCGGCGATTGGTGTCAGGATTAGCTGAAATTCACCTATCCGCCATGCGGGGTAAGATGGCACTCGCAAACGTTTGCCTGCACTGGTAGAATTACGGCGCTTTATTTTTACCACCACACCACCAACCGCAAACGCGTGGGGATTTCGCAGTGACCGACAAAACCTCTCTCAGCTATAAAGACGCCGGCGTAGATATCGATGCTGGTAATGCTTTAGTCGATCGTATCAAAGGCGTAGTGAAAAAAACCCGCCGCCCTGAAGTCATGGGTGGACTGGGCGGTTTCGGTGCCCTTTGTGCGCTGCCGCAAAAATACCGTGAACCCGTACTGGTTTCCGGCACTGACGGCGTTGGCACCAAGCTGCGTCTGGCGATGGACCTGAAGCGCCACGATACGATTGGTATCGATCTGGTCGCGATGTGCGTTAACGATCTGGTGGTACAGGGCGCAGAGCCTCTGTTTTTCCTCGACTACTACGCAACCGGCAAACTGGATGTGGATACCGCAGCCAGCGTCATCACCGGCATCGCAGAAGGCTGTTCACAGTCTGGCTGTGCGCTGGTCGGCGGTGAAACCGCTGAAATGCCTGGTATGTACCACGGCGAAGATTACGACGTGGCGGGTTTCTGCGTCGGCGTGGTCGAGAAGTCTGAAATCATCGACGGCAGCAAAGTGACCGATGGTGACGTGCTGATCGCGCTGGGTTCCAGCGGCCCGCACTCTAACGGCTACTCGCTGGTGCGTAAAATTCTGGAAGTCAGCAAAACCGACCCGGAAACCACCCAGCTGGAAGGCAAATCGCTTTCCGATCACCTGCTGGCACCAACCCGTATTTACGTGAAAAACATCCTCAGCCTGATTGAGCAGGTTGACGTGCACGCCATCGCCCACCTGACCGGCGGTGGCTTCTGGGAAAATATCCCGCGCGTACTGCCGGACAACACCCAGGCCGTGCTTGAAGAGTCAAGCTGGGAATGGCCAGCGGTGTTCGGCTGGATGCAGCAGGCCGGTAACGTCAGCCGTCATGAAATGTACCGCACCTTTAACTGTGGCGTGGGTATGGTCATTGCCCTGAGCGCGGCAGAAGCAGACAAAGCGGTACAGCTGATGAACGACGCGGGTGAAAAAGCCTGGAAAATTGGTACCATTAAAGCCTCTGATTCTGAAGAGCGTGTGGTCATCAATTTATGAAACGTATAGTCGTGCTGGTTTCCGGGAATGGAAGCAACTTACAGGCAATTCTGGATGCCTGTCAGCAGGGGCGCATCAACGGCAGCATCGCTGCCGTATTCAGCAACAAGACGGAGGCCTATGGCCTGGAGCGCGCACGTGAAGCAGGCGTTCCGGCTCATGCGCTGACCGCCTCGCAGTTTGCTGACCGCGAAGCGTTCGACCGCCAGCTGATGCTGGAAATCGATGCCTATGCCCCCGATCTGGTGGTACTGGCCGGCTATATGCGCATTCTCAGCCCGGCGTTCGTGCAGCGTTATGCCGGACGGATGCTGAATATCCACCCTTCCCTGCTGCCGAAATACCCGGGGCTGCACACTCATCGCCAGGCAATTGAGAACGGCGATGATGAGCACGGTACCTCTGTGCATTTTGTGACGGAAGAACTGGACGGTGGTCCGGTGATTTTACAGGCGAAGGTGCCGGTATTTCGTGAAGACAGCGAAGCGGATGTGACCGCACGCGTTCAGCATCAGGAACACGCGATTTATCCGCTGGTGGTGAGCTGGTTCGTTGAAGGCCGGCTGGCAATGCGTGACGATCGCGCCTGGCTGGATGGCCAGCCGCTCCCTGCAGAAGGGCATGCGTTCGAGTAGTTGATGCAGGGCGGAGTCTTGTCCGCCCTCACTTTTCCCCTGGTTACGCTAGCGGCTTTTTCGCCGTTTCCCGCGCAAATCCCACCGCCAGCACTGTGATCAGTAGCGCCAGCACAATGTAGACCGACACCCAAAAAGTTCCCCCCGTTTCACTGTACAGCGTGGCAATAATTAACGGCGCAAATCCGCCGCCCAATATCCCCGCCAGCGTATAGGCCAGCGAGGAACCCGCATAGCGTATATGCCCCGGAAACTGTTCAGTCACAAACGCCGCCTGCGGACCGTACATCACCGCATGGATCAGCAGCCCCACCACCACCGCCAGGCAAATTATCCACGGCTGGGCACTGTCCAGTAAGGTAAAGAAGGCGAATGCCCATACCATTCCCATCAGCGCCCCGGCCAGATAAACCGGGCGACGACCAAATTTATCCGAAAGTATGCCGCACAGCGGTACCGCCAGCGCATTCGCCAGTGCACCGAGCATGGTTGCTCCCAGCGCCAGCGGGCGCGGCAGGTTCAGCACCGTGGTCACGTAGGTCAGCGTGAAGACCACCACCAGTGCGTACAACACATCTGAACCAATACGCGATCCGCCTGCGATCAGCAGCGTTTTTGGATACTTGAGCACCACCTCTTTTAGCGGCATATGGCTGGTCTGCTTTTTCGCTTCCAGCGCACGGAATACCGGCGTTTCATCAATGCCCCGGCGCAGCCACAGACCAAAGAATACCAGCAGCAGGCTGAGAAGGAAGGGAAGCCGCCAGCCCCAGTGCTGGAACTGTTCAGGGCTGACAGCCAGCGTTATCACCGCAATAATCGCCGTGCCAAACAGCGTACCGCACGAAGGCCCCACCTGCGCAAAGGAGGCGTTCAAACCGCGCCGATCCTGTCTGCCGTGCTCCATCGCCAGCAATACGGCCCCCGCCCACTCGCCGCCGAGCGCAATTCCCTGAATGAAGCGCAGCAGCACCAGCAGTATCGGGCTGAAAATCCCCCACTGCGCATAGCCCGGCAGTATTCCCATCAGCGCAGAGGTAACGCCCATGACGATCAGGGTGGTCACCAGCACGAAGCGCCGCCCCAGCACATCGCCCAGATGGCCAAACAGCATGCCGCCCAGCGGACGCGAAACGTAGCCTACCGCGTAGGTCGAAAAGGCCAGGATAGTCCCCACCAACGGATCGAAGGAAGGGAAAAACACATGGTTGAAGATCAGCGCGGCCATAATGTTGTAGATGGTAAAGTCATACCACTCCAGCGCGGTGCCGATGGAGCTGGCCGCGGCCAGCTTGCCGGTTTTTGGCGGGGCATGAGTCTCTTTTTCTATCACGCGCGCCCGTCCCTGAGATACATCAGACAGGTTCATGATGCCATCTCCTGTGCGGTGAGCTGCCAGCTCAGCGAATAGAATTCCACCGTCGCTGCCAGTTTCTCTGAGGCTTGCTGGGCCAGATCGTCGATTGCCACCTCGCTGCTGGCCTCAATCAGCACGATTTGCTGCAGCGCGCTGCTGTCGCGCACTTCCTTCGGCAGCGGGGAACTCAACGCCGTATCGGGGCTGAGCAGTGCGCTGGTCACAAAGCCCGGACGCGCGGCAAGCGTTTCGCCCAGTTGCTGACAGGTGGCTGCCGTGACGGTGGTATGACAGGTCAGCACCGCCAGATGCGCCCCACTCCCCTGGCCAACACGGGATTCGATGCGGCATACCCGGCGCATCGGGTTAACCATTTTTTGCAGATTCTGCACCGACCACGACGTCTGCCGGGTAAAGGCGGCGTGATAGTCAGCGCTGGTGAAATCCTCCAGCCCGCTGGTTTTATACAGCCCCAGATAGCGCCGCGCTGCCTGCCGCGCGCGATAACGCGTACCGCTAAGGAAACCGCGAATTGCGACCCGCTCTTCGACGTGTTCATGGTCATACCAGCGGTTGAAATCGGCTTCATCTTCACTGGCAACATTGGTCGCCACAAACAGCATTCCCTGATGATGTTTCATCGTTAAACTCCTGTCGATTGGGTTAGGGGGCGCAGCAGGTGTTCTATCGCCAGCGCGCTGCACATCAGTGTTTCATCCTGTTCCGGCCGCGCTGCCAGCATCAGGCCAACGGGAGCCGTTCCCGCCGCGTGGCAGGGTAACGAAACGGCGCAGCCGTCAAGGAAGTTGATAATCGAGGGGTTACGCAGCATTGCGCCGTTAACGGTAAAATAATGCGCGTCATCCTGTTCCAGCCCGGTAATGGTGGGGGCAATCATCGGTACCGTCGGCATCATCAGCGCGTGATACCCGGCCATTTCAATACGGACCTGCTGCTGCCAGTCGCGTCGCCGCTGATGCAGCCGCTCGGCCTCTTCGGGCGTGATGGCTGCTCCGCGGCGGATACGCGACAGCACGCGGGGATCGTAGCTTTCCGCGTCCTTTTCAATCAGCGCGCGGTGCCAATTCCAGGATTCAAGCGCCGTCAGCCCCCCCGCAGCATTGATGTTCGCCAGTTCTGCAAACGCCGCCATCGGCAGTGGATCGATGTGAACCCCGGCGCTCTTCAGCTGCTCCACTGCGGTATAAAACGCCTGCTCCACCTCTTCACTCAAACCGTCTAACACCACCGTCTGTGGGATCGCCAACCTCAGCTGCTGCGGTTCCACCATCGCCAGTCGCAAAGGAAGGTTGGCGATAACGCTATCCAGCAGTACGCAGCTGGCCACGTCATGGGCTATGACGCCGATGGAGTCGAGCGAGGGCGACAGCGGTTGCAGACCGCGCGGGTCAATGCGGCGCGCTGTAGGCTTATAGCCGGTCAGCCCGCAGAGTGCCGCCGGAATGCGTACCGAGCCACCGGTATCGGTACCGACCGAAGCAAGGCACATGCCGTCGCTAACCGCAACCGCCGCACCAGAGGATGATCCACCGGGGATCAGCCGCCGTTCCCGCTGCCAGGGGTTCGCCGGGGTGCCGTAATGCGGGTTAATCCCCAGCCCGGAAAAGGCAAATTCGGTCATATTGGTGCTGCCCACAATGGCTGCCCCCGCCTGCCGCAGACGCGCCACGATGGCGGCATCCTCCTGCGCCGGGACCGCCTGAGCCAGCCGGATAGAACCGCCGCTGGTCGTCTCGCCGGCAATATCAAACAGTGCCTTCACGCTAACCGGCAGCCCATCGATCGGGCCACGCGCTTCACCGCGCTGGCGGCGTGCATCTGACTCCACGGCAGCCCGACGCGCCTGCTGTGGCCAGATCTTCAGGAATGTCCGCTGGCCTTCACCCTGCGGAGCCAGCGCCGCTTCCAGCGCGTTTTCAGTCAGTTGCCGGGCGCTGACTTTTCCTTCGGCAAGGGCAGCGGCTGCCTGCTTTAACGTCATCATCATTGCTCCTCAGGCCACCAGCGGCAGCGTCTGAATACGGTATTCATGCTCGATGCGGCATCCGCGTTTTTCGTCCACCAGCGCCATACGGAAATGCGTTCCGGGCCGAATCCCACCCAGCGCGCTGAGGGTTCCGCAGCTCATTCCCAGCCCATCCGGCAGGGCCGCGCTGCCCAGATACCGCGACAGCAAATCCTGTGGCGTACGCAGCTCCGCCAGCCGTCCCTGCTGATAGAGCGTCCAGCTCGATCCTTCTTTGATCCAGGACTGCATCAGCAAAGCGTCCCAGTCGTCGATCACCTCGCTCAGCCGCCAGGCCGTGCGGGCCAGCGGCTTAGCGCACACCTGTTTTGACAGCGCTACGCTGTGGCTTTCCAGCTCGCGGTCGGTATGGTCGGAAGAGAGCGTCAGCCAGCATTCGCCCCGCCAGCTGAACAGGAAAGGCTCCACTTCCCCGGAGCTGCTCTTGCCCACCACATCAATGCAGGACTGCTGGGTCAGCAGTGACGCGCTGGCACGATAAAACAGCGGTACCGCACCGGGAGCAGGCACGCCCAGCGCCTCCAGCTCTTTGATATGTTCAAGCACGGCATGACGATCTCTGCCTGCCCATCCGGCAATAACAAACTGATTAATATCAACCTTAACCGCATCTTCCTGATTAAATCCTAGTGAAAACTGCAACATTGTGGATTCCTTATTGCAACTAAAATACCTGTGAAATTTCACTATAATTTAAAAAAAGACATTTTCACCGTGGCTTTTGTGTAAAATGTGGGCAAGGTCAAAATGAGAGGATCAATTTTGAAGAACGACTCCACCAGCGTACCGTCAGAAGATCGTGCTATTTCACTGAATGAACTGGCATATCTCCGTTTTCGTCAGGCGCTGATAACGCTGCGCTACAAACCCGGCGATTATCTGAATATGGCGCAGGTGATGGTGGATCTGGAGGTGGGGCGCACGCCGGTTAATCAGGCGGTACACCGTCTTTCAGCGGAGGGACTGCTGCAAATCTTGCCGCGCAAAGGTGTGATGGTGGCGCCGCTTTCGGTCGATGACGCGCTGGAGCTGATTGAAGTCCGCCTGGTGAATGAGCAGCTTTGTACCCGACTGGCCGCGGCGCGTATCACGCCAGCCCAGCTTGAACAACTGCGCGAAGTGAATAACCGACTGGCCGACGCCTGCCGACAGCGGGATTCACTGATGATGATGGAGTGTGATAATCAGTTTCACCATCTGCTGGCCGCCATTGCGGCTAACCGCCGTTTGATGGATATTCTGAGTATCATACACGCCCAGGCACAGCGGTTCTGGGCCACGACGCTGGCTGACAGCGGGCATGTGGAAGAGGTGATTGCCGAACACAGCGCCATCGTCGATGCACTCGAGGCCGGCGACACGGAAACGGCGGAGCACGCGACCCGCCATCATATCCTCTCGTTTAAACGCGCTCTGCTGGCGGGGGCCGGGCGATAGCCGCCGCCGGCCCGTATCAGCCAAAGCGCCCGGTAATGTAGTCTTCGGTTTTGCGCTGCTGCGGCGCGGTAAACAGATCGTCGGTCAGGCCAAACTCCACCACGCTGCCCTGATGCATAAAGGCAGTGTAATCAGATACGCGCGCGGCCTGCTGCATATTATGCGTGACCAGCACCAGGGTGAAATGCTGTTTGAGAGTGCTCATCAACTCTTCAATCACCAGCGTTGAAATCGGGTCCAGCGCCGAGGTGGGTTCATCCAGCAGCAGGATCTCCGGCTCAATGGCGATGGCGCGCGCGATCACCAACCGCTGCTGCTGTCCGCTGGAGAGCGTCAGCGCATTCTGCCACAGGTTATCCTTCACCTCGCTCCACAATGCCGCCGCACGCAGCGCACGCTCCACCGTTTCATCCAGCACCCGCCGATCGCGGATGCCCTGCAGGCGCAGGCCGTAAACCACATTGTCATAGATGGTCTTGGGGAAGGGATTGGGACGCTGGAAAACCATTCCAACGCGGCGGCGCAGCAGGGACAGATCGCGATCGTGCCCGAGGATCGACTGCTGATGCAGACGAATATCGCCTTCCACCCGGCAGTTGTCGATCAGATCGTTCATGCGGTTAAAGCAGCGCAGGAGGGTCGATTTACCGCAGCCGGAGGGGCCAATCAGCGCAGTAATGCGATTTTTCGGTATCCGCAGACTGATGTTGTTCAGTGCCGGTTTTGCCCCGTACCACAAACTCAGATTATCCAGTTCCAGCGCGGTTTCCGCATCTTCAAATATGACAGCCATAACCATCCCGTATTAGTGCATCAGCGCGCGGTAGCGCTCGCGCAGACGATGGCGAAGGATCATCGCCACCAGGTTTAATCCAAGGATCAGCAATACCAGTAACAGCGCCGTGGCAAATACCAGCGGGCGATCGGCCTCGGCGTCGGGGCTCTGGAATGCCAGATCGTAAATCTGAAAACCAAGGTGCATAAATTTACGGTCAAGGTGCAGATAAGGGAACAGCGAATCAATCGGCAGTTCAGGTACCATTTTAACCACCCCGACCAGCATCAGCGGCGCGGTTTCCCCGGCGGCACGCGCCACGGCCAGGATCAGCCCGGTCAGCATCGCCGGAACCGCCAGGGGCAGCGTGACATGCCATAGCGTTTCGGCCTGCGTGGCCCCCAGCGCCAGCGAACCCTGCCGCAGGGTAGGCGGGATACGGGACAGCCCTTCTTCAGTGGCAACAATCACCACCGGCAGCGTTAGCAGTGCCAGAGTCAACGAAGCCCACAGCAGGCCGGGGGTACCGAAGGTCGGGTTCGGCAGCGTGCCGGCGAAGAATAGCCGGTCGATGCTACCCCCCATCAGCCAGACAAAGAAGCCCAGGCCAAACACGCCGTACACAATTGACGGTACGCCCGCCAGATTAACCACCGCGATACGCACCAGCCGGGTCAGCATATTGCGCCCGGCGTACTCGTGCAGCCAGATTGCCGCAATCACGCCCAACGGCATGACTACCACCGACATCAGAAGCACCATCAGTATAGTGCCGAAGATGGCCGGAAATACCCTGCCGTCCCGCTGTCCGTCCCCGCTGCTGTCGCTGACAAAATGCCAGAGCTGATCGCCGAAGTGCTGCCATTTCTGCCAGGTGCTCATGGTGTTGGGCTGCCAGGCGGAAATAATCTGCCCGAGGGGAATGCGGTGGGTGATACCCGTCGCATCGCGCAACAGCAATGCCGTATTGTTGCTTTCCATGTGGAGAGCTGAGAGGCGGGACGCATAGCGCGCAAACTGCCGCTGTAGCTCCGCCCGGTCAGCCTCATAGACCGACTGCGCCTGGGCATCATAATTCCTGCGGGCGACCTGCTTACTACGCTGCTTTTCCAGCGCTTCCAGCTGGGTATTCACTCGTGCCATCGATACCCGGCGGAGTTTTTCTGCTTCGGCAATACGCTGGCGAGCCAGGACCAGGCGCTGTTGCAGCGTCTGGTTAAGATCGCGTGCCATCAGCGTCTGTCCGCCCTCCTGCAGTCCATTAAACCAGCCGTAGGCATTTCCACCGCTGAGGCGCTGTAACACAATCACCGGGCCAGGAGCGGTACGGTTGACAATCTCCGCTGACAGAATGGTACGGAAATCCGGTGCGGCGAAATCGCGATTGCCGGTTTTAATCAGATAGCGGGTGACACTCTCCGGAAGGTTCGGTGGCTGCGGCTGCCCGCTGGCTTCAAGCTGCTGCCGCGATACCTGCTGCTGCCCGGCGACTTCACCCAACAGCTGCTGCTCTCCTGACGGCGTATTGACGGTAAACAGCTCCACCGGCTGTGGCCAGAAATAGCGCAGTCCCTGCCAGCCCAGCAGGGCTATCAACAGCATAAAGACCAGCAGACTGACGGCGACGGCACCGCCGGTCAGCCAGCGCCAGCGATGGTTATTGCGTTCAGCATTCATCATCCCTGCACCTCCTGCTGGCTGTAACGCTGTCGCAGCCTCTGCCGCACGATTTCTGCGATCGTATTTACCACCAGCGTAAATACCAGCAGCACCAGCGCAGAAAGGAACAGGATTCGGTAATGCGCACTGCCCGCCGCCGCTTCGGGCATTTCAACGGCCACATTGGCCGCCAGCGAGCGCAAACCCTGTAACAAACCGCCATCGGTGACCGGCGTATTGCCGGTGGCCATCAACACAATCATCGTCTCGCCCAGCGCGCGGCCAAAGCCGATCATCAGTGCAGCGAAAATACCCGATGATGCCCCCGGCAGCACGACGCGGACCAGGGTTTGCCACTGCGTGGCACCCAGCGCCAGCGATCCCTGTCCCTGCGAGGCGGGAACGCTAAATATTGCATCTTCCGCCAGCGTAAAAATCAGCGGTACCAGCGCGAAGCCCATCGCCACCCCAGCCACCAGCAGATTACGCTGCTGGTAACCTGAACTGAGGCGATCGGCCCATACCTGTCCCCAGATAGCCTGCTCTGCCATTGGCACAATCCACAGACAAAAGCAGCCGGTCAGCAACAACAGCGGCAGCAGAATCACCACTTCGCGCCCTTCGCTCAGCCAGCGCCGGCGCCAACGCTGCGGCAGTTTCTGCCTCCCCCAGCTGCACAGCAGCAGCACGACAGCCAGCATCAGCGGCAGCAGCATTACTCCTGATAGTTTGTCACCCAGCCTTGGGGCCAGCCACAGTCCGGCAATGAGTCCGATCACCACGCTGGGCAGTGCCCCCATCATTTCAATAGCCGGTTTAACCCAGCGCCGCAGCCGGGGGGACATGAACCACGCGGTATACATCGCTGCCGCCAGCGCCAGCGGGGTAGCAAACAGCATCGCCAGCGCCGCCGCTTTCAGCGTGCCCACCACCATCGGTACCAGGCTGTATTTTCCCTGATAATAGTCATTAGCCGAAGTTGACTGCCAGACATAGTCCGGTTCAGGATAGTTTTCGTACCAGACTTTTTGCCACAGGCTACGCCAGCTGATATCGGGCCACGGATTCTGCATACGGAAATGCTGCCAGCTGCCTTCACGCTCCACCAGCAGCCCGTCACCCTCTGGTGCAAACTGCGCGCGCTGAATGCCCTCCGGCAGCTGCCGGGTCAGGATAGCGCCCTGCTGTTTACTGGCATACAGCTTCAGTTCGCCCTGTGGGCTGAGGGTGGCGAAGACGCGGCGATGAGCTTCGCTGAACAGCAGCGGCTGCCAGCGGGCACCGTCGAAGGCACGAATATGTCGCAGATGTGGCCCATCAGCACTGGCAATATCAAACCACTGCGAAATCCCCTGCTCATCCGCAACCAGCAGAGAACTTCCGCCGCTGAGCAGCGCCAGCGATTTTGCCGGTCTGGGCAGCGCAATTGCATCTCTCAGTATTGCTGCGCCCTCACCGAGCGTCCAGACACGCAGCTGCGAACCGGAAAGGGTAAAAAGCAGCCCGCCGTCGGGCGACAGCAGCAGCTGATTCACATCACTGACGGCGAGATGGATGTTCTGTGCGGGCTGCTGCGGCTGGAGCTGCCACAGCGAAACGCTATCGGTCCCAGCCAGCGCGACAACCCAACGATTCTCTGCGCTCTGCGCAACGCTGATATGTTCTGTACCGGCCTCACCGGAGGCGATGGGGAGCTCACCCAGCGGGAACGTCCAGTGCGGCTGCTGCTGCGTGGTGAAATCGGGACGAACAAGCAGCATACTGCCGCCGTTATCCAGCAGCAGCGTCGTCAGGTTATCCGCGCTGGAGGCGGCGTGAACCGGCCCCGCCAGCAGCCGTTGGGGCTGAAGTTGGAGCGGCTGTGACTGTGACAGAGCCGGGTTCTTCGCATCCAGAGAAATAAACTGACCGCGGCCGTCTTCATCAATGCGCCATCCCCAGCGCTGGGTTTTATCCATTCCCAGTGCCACCGACCTGTCTGCCTGCTCCAGCTTAATCTCACCGTTATTTTGGAAATCAGGTGCAGTAAACAGCGGTATGACAACCCAAATCAGCCAGAAGAACAGCAATAGCATCACTAAAAGGATGGCCACCCCGCACGCGGTCACCACGCGCCGGGTCAAACGATCGGCAAATCGTCGGCTACGGGCGTTGTCGTGTACGGGTATCGGGTTATCGATCATACCTGGTCTGGTTTCCATTATGCGGTAAAGTCGCTATGTTGCCCGTATGCGGCTAATAAGACAATTACACAGTGCGATACAATGACATATGCCCACCGACGCGGGGGCGCTTCCTGCATCCCTGTCACAAAAATGTCATATATCTGCCGTTGGACATTGCTGCCATACTCTCGCCATAATGTTGCAGAACAATGGATATCTACATCCTGAATCAGCCGAACGGAGTAAAAATGGGTCAGGAAAAGCTTTACATAGAAAAAGAATTAAGCTGGCTGTCCTTTAATGAACGTGTGCTACAGGAAGCCGCTGATAAAACTAACCCGCTGATTGAGCGTATGCGTTTTCTGGGTATCTATTCCAATAACCTGGAAGAGTTCTATAAAGTTCGCTTTGCTGATTTGAAACGTCGCATTCTGATCGGTGAAGAGCAAGGTTCCCCAAGCACGCCCCGGCATTTGCTGAAAAAGATTCAGGCTCGTGTATTGAAGGCCGACCAGGAGTTCGACAGCCTGTACAATGACCTGCTGCTGGAGATGGCGCGAAACCAGATCTTCCTGATTAACGAGCGTCAGCTTTCCCCTAATCAGCAGAGCTGGCTGCGTCACTACTTTAAACACCATCTTCGCCAGCACATCACACCGATTCTGATCAACGAAGACACTGACCTGATCGAATTCCTCAAGGATGATTACACCTATCTGGCGGTGGAAATTATTCGCGGCGAAGATATTCGTTACGCCCTGCTGGAGATCCCGTCAGATAAGGTGCCGCGCTTCGTTAATCTGCCACCGGAAACGCCTCGCCGCCGTAAGCCAATGATCCTGCTCGATAACATTCTGCGCTATTGCCTGGGTGATATCTTCCGCGGGTTCTTTGATTACGATGCGCTGAATGCTTATTCGATGAAGATGACCCGCGATGCGGAATACGATCTGGTTAACGAGATGGAGTCCAGCCTGCTGGAGCTGATGTCATCCAGCCTGAAGCAGCGTCTGACCGCCGAGCCGGTCCGCTTTGTTTATCAGCGCGATATGCCCGATGCGATGGTTGAACTACTGCGTAAAAAGCTGAACATCTCTAACTATGATTCAATCGTTCCCGGCGGTCGCTATCATAACTTCAAAGACTTCATCGGCTTCCCTAACGTGGGCAAAGCAAACCTGGTGAATAAGCCGCTGCCGCAGCTGCGCCATATCTGGTTTGACCGCTTCCGTAACGGCTTCGACGCCATTCGCAACCGTGATGTGCTGCTCTACTATCCGTACCACACCTTTGAGCACGTGCTGGAGCTGCTGCGCCAGGCCTCGTTTGACCCGTCGGTCTTAGCTATCAAGATCAATATCTATCGCGTAGCCAAGCACTCGCGCATTATGGATGCAATGATCCATGCGGCCTACAACGGTAAGAAAGTGACGGTGGTGGTTGAACTGCAGGCCCGCTTCGATGAAGAGGCCAACATCCACTGGGCCAAACGCCTGACCGAGGCCGGCGTACACGTTATCTTCTCCGCGCCGGGTCTGAAGATCCACGCCAAGCTGTTCCTGATTTCCCGCCGCGAAAACGGTGAAATCGTTCGTTACGCCCATATCGGCACCGGTAACTTTAACGAAAAAACCGCGCGTATTTACACCGACTATTCACTGCTGACTGCCGATGCCCGTATTACCAACGAGGTCCGTCGGGTGTTCAACTTTATTGAAAACCCGTATCGTCCGGTAAGCTTTGAACATCTGATGGTGTCACCGCAGAACTCACGCAAAATGCTGTATCAGCTGATTGATGCGGAAATCGCTAACGCGCAGAACGGTATTCAGGCCGGCATCACCCTGAAGATCAATAACCTGGTGGATAAAGGCCTGGTGGATCGCCTTTATACGGCATCCAGCGTTGGCGTGAAGGTGAACCTGCTGGTGCGGGGGATGTGCTCCCTGATCCCCGATCTGGAAGGCATCAGCGAAAATATTCGCGTGATCAGTATTGTTGACCGCTATCTGGAACACGATCGCGTCTATATTTTTGATAACGGCGGCGATAAAAAAGTCTTCCTCTCTTCCGCTGACTGGATGACCCGAAATATTGACTACCGTATTGAAGTGGCCGTCTCCATTCTTGATCCCATTCTGAAACAGCGTGTGCTGGATATTATTGCCATTCTGTTAAGTGATACCTTGAAGGCCCGTTATGTCGATAAAGAGCTGAGCAACCGCTATGTTCCACGTGGCAACCGCCGTAAGGTTCGCGCACAGCTGGCTATTTACGATTATATTAAATCTCTTGAGCAACCTGACTGACACACAACTATGCCAATATCCCATAAAAGTACGCCTAAACCGCAGGAACTTGCTGCTATCGACCTCGGTTCGAACAGTTTTCACATGGTGATTGCCCGTGTAGTGGACGGTGCCATGCAGGTTCTGGGTCGCCTTAAGCAGCGGGTTCATCTGGCCGATGGCCTGGACAATAATAATGTACTGAGTGAAGAAGCAATCCAGCGCGGCCTGAGCTGCCTGGCGCTGTTTGCAGAACGTTTGCAGGGGTTCAGCCCAAGTAACGTGACCATTGTTGGAACGCATACGCTACGCCTGGCCGTGAATGCCGAGGATTTTCTGCAGCGTGCTGCGGAAGTGATCCCCTATCCGATTGAAGTTATTTCGGGCCATGAAGAAGCTCGTCTGATCTTTATGGGCGTGGAGCACACCCAGCCTGAAAAAGGCCGCAAGCTGGTCATCGACATCGGCGGTGGATCGACCGAGATGGTGATCGGGGAAGACTTTGAGCCAAAGCTGGTTGAGAGCCGCCGTATGGGCTGTGTCAGCTTTGCTAATCTCTATTTCCCCGGTGGCAACATCAGTAAAGAAGCCTTCCGCCGCGCGCGACTGGCGGCGGCGCAGAAGCTGGAAACGCTGGCCTGGCAGTATCGCCTGATGGGCTGGCAATATGCGCTGGGCGCTTCCGGCACCATCAAGGCCGCCTGTGAAGTGCTGGTGGCAATGGGCGAAAAAGACAAGCTGATTACCCCTGAGCGGCTGGAGAAGCTGTATGACGAGGTCATTAAGCATAAGTCTTTCGACGCGCTCAGCCTGCCGGGACTGTCGGAGGAGCGCAAAGGAGTCTTCGTGCCAGGTCTGGCGATCCTCTGCGGCGTGTTTGATGCACTGGCGATTCGTGAACTGCGGCTTTCCGACGGAGCGCTGCGCGAAGGCGTGCTGTATGAGATGGAAGGCCGCTTCCGTCATCAGGATATTCGCAGCCGCACGGCGCAAAGCCTGGCTAACCATTACGCCATCGACAGCGATCAGACCCGCCGGGTGCTGGAAACCACGGAACAGCTGTTCGAGCAGTGGCGCGAGCAGAATCCCAAGCTGGAAAATCCGCAGCTGGCCGCGCTGCTGAAATGGGCCGCGATGCTGCATGAAGTGGGGCTGACCATTAACCACAGCGGTATGCATCGCCATTCGGCGTATATTTTGCAAAACACCAATATGCCTGGATTTAACCAGGATCAACAATCACTGCTGGCAACGCTGGTACGCTTCCACCGCAAAGCGGTTAAAGTTGACGAAATGCCACGCCTGACGCTGTTCAAACGCAAGCAGTTCCTGCCACTGGTCTTCCTGCTGCGCCTTGGAACACTGCTGAACAATCAGCGCCAGGCCACCACTCGTCCCAGCGATTTGCAATTACAAACCGATGACGGTCACTGGACGCTGACGTTCCCGCGCGATTATTTCAGTCAGAACAACCTGGTTCAGCTGGATCTTGAGCGCGAGCAAAGCTACTGGAACGACGTAACCGGCTGGCAGCTGACGATACAGGAAGAGCACTAACGCCGTTGATTAATGCTCGTGTGGGGTTCAGGCTAGCCTGAACCCTTTTTTACGAAGATAAGAAGCAACATGATGATAAGACCCGATAACTTCTTTACGGAAAAATACCAGCTTACCCCACCCCATTCGGAAGTCATTGCCGCACTGACCTACCTTGAAGGCGGAACCGCGCTGGACGTTGGCTGCGGCAACGGCCGCAACAGCCTCTATCTGAACAACCACGGCTTTGACGTTACTGCATGGGATAAAAATCCCATCAGCCTGGCACGACTTAATGAGATTATTGCCGCCGAGAATCTGACCGGGATCGACACTGCGCAGCACGACCTCAACACCCTCCGCTTTAACGGTTCCTATAACATGGTGCTATCAACGGTGGTGATGATGTTTCTGCAGCCGGAAACCATTCCACAGCTGATTGCCGATATGCAGGCGAGCACAGCCAGAGATGGGTTCAACCTGATTGTGGCCGCCATGGATACCAGCGATTATCCGTGCAACCTCGGTTTTCCATTTGCCTTTAAATCCGGGGAATTGAGCGATTACTACCGTAAATGGCACATCATTAAGTACAACGAAAACGTTGGCCAGTTACATAAAACTGACGAGAACGGCCAACGTATTTCGCTGCGTTTTGCCACCATTCTGGCGCAGAAAGCGAGCGTAAAAGACTGATTACCGCGCGTCTTCAGGAGCCGCGACCAGATTGTCCAGCGGCTCAGGTACGCCAATAACAAACCCCTGTAAATAATCCACACCCAGCTTACGCAGCGCCATGGCGACTTCGTGCGTCTCAACATACTCGGCGACGATCTGCATGCGTTTCAGCCGAGCTACCACGCAGATTGACTCAATAATCTGATAATCCAGGCTGCTCTGCAGCATATTACGGACAAAGCTACCGTCGATTTTCAGCATATCCACCTGCACCTGCTTCAGGCGAGAGTAGCTGGCATAGCCCGTACCAAAATCATCTATCGCCACCCGGCATCCCAGCTGGCGCAGCTGGGCAATACTGCGATTTCCCCAGCTGTAATCACTTAGCATCGGTGATTCGGCAACTTCAATGATCAGCTGCCAGGGTTCAATATTGCTTGCTTTGAGCCGAGCGGATATTTCCGCCGCCAGCTGAGGGCGACACAGTGTTGCGGCAAACAGGTTTACGGCAAAGCGGATACCCGGCAGCTGCTCTCGATGGCGATCGATAAATGCAAGAACCTGATCCAGCACCAGCTGATCGACCTCCCACGTCAGGCCGAACTCCTGCACAACCGGGATAAACTGGGCGGGTTTGATATGTTCCCCCTGCGAATTCACCATCCGCAGCAGGATTTCATGATAATCATCGCCGCGCATGCCGTGGATCTTCTGCGTCATCAGATAAAAACCGCCATTCTGCATTGCCAGCTGAATATCCTGCAGCATCGCCAGCTTTTCAGTCAGCTGGCGCTGTACCGGTACCTTATCCTTTTGCTGCAGGTTTTCCGCGTGGCCGCTGTGCAGGGCAATCTCCGCCATCGCGCTCATTTCCCCGAGCAGCTCATACAGGTAGTTCACCGGCGGCATCACGCTACAGTAGCTGATACCCACGTCAGGATGGATCGGCAAGCCGTCCCAGCTAAGATGATAATCTTTCAGCCGGGCTTCCAGGCTTTCTATGCGCGCCAGATTCGCGGAATGTTCCAGGCGCAGCACAAGGTCAAATCCGGGAAGTTGATAGACGTTTTCCGATGGCAACAGCCAGGGTTTAAGATGCTCGGCGAGGCTGCGCTTATATTGAATACGCAGCTGTAAACCATAGGTACGACCCAGACGGTCAAGGTCGGGTATCCGCAGAAAACATAACACCGCTCCGGTATTACTGGTCAACACCCGGCTCAATGCGCGCACATTTGGCAGCCCAATAACGGGATCGGTTATCGCCATGCGCCGCGCTTTATCCAGAAGCCGACGCTGTCGGGTACTGATGGCGGACATCAGCAAAATTGTCAGTGTGAAAACCAGCAGATTCGCCGATATAACCGCCAGATGATACCCCTCCGTTGTCGGATTTAAGTAGCGGTCGCGCAGCTGGTAGAGCACGATAAGCAGAATGCCCCAGCTCAACGAAGTAAACAGATAGCCAAAACGCGTCGCGGCCCACAGCATCAACGGCAGCAGTAGAGGAATACCGTAGTCGGTTGTTAACAGGTTTTCCTGTGAGGTGTGAAACTGGGTGAGCATCAGCAGCAGAAACAGCACCAGACTCAACCACAGCATCCACTCCCTGAAGTTGACGCCGGATGCAAACTGATTACGACAGCGCCGCCGCAGCGTGTAAAAAAAACGCGGATTACGGATTATCCGCAGTGCAAAATAAAACAGCTGCGCGGTAGCCAGCAGGGACAGCATAACGGACTGATAGTTAAGCAGGGTATGTATGGAGAACGAGTCGCTGGTGAATATCGAGTTACTCAGAGGCAAAATATTCATCGGTGTCACTATTTGCATCAGCACGATAAACAGCGTTGGCATAGCAAAGGCCAGCCAGAACAGCCGAACAGCTACCGTACGCAGCTCACCGATACCTGCCCGCCAGCGGCGGTTCGACTGCAGGCTGTATCCTCCCCAGCACATCGACAATGTGATAAGAAAAACTGAAATGATGGTGACCGCCTGAATGGGCGTATAGCGGTGAAAATAGTGCCAGCAGAGTGCAATCGTGATGCCTGGCAGGGCGGCCCAGTTAAACACCATCAGTAGCGCAATCATCAACGCCAGAGGAAGATAGACCAGGTAAACATAACCTTCAGGAAGCCATAATCGCACTGAAAGAGCAGATGCCAGCGGCAGTGTAACCAGCGACAACAGCAAAGGCAGGCCCCAAAATCGGGCGGAAAACTTTTTCAGAAAAACGGATTTCTTCATTTTTGTAATGTGCTTTTTAACGTGCTGCGCAGGTTTTAAAAATTTCGATAACAATAAGACAGGATGATAATAAATAATAATGTCCTGATGCTATTATATGTTGAAAACATGGCCACAGGTTGATTACTGTCAATCTTACTATAATTCCCCTCGATCGCAGTTGGTTCTGCCACTGAGGCCGTTTTTAAATATACAAAATCTTGCCAACTGATTTAAACACAGCGCCTGCAGCCATTGACCTGACAGCCCTGCTGTGTCTAAATTAATCATCGCCCGTCAGGGTCTTACTGGATTAAAGTGCGTGAATAACGCTATGTCATTTCGAAAACATCAAAAAACCGGAACCATAACCCGTATCATTCTGTTCGTCAGCTTTATCATTTTGTTAGGCCGACTGATTTACGTGGTACCCGGTGCGATTGAACATCATAAACAAAAAAAAGCAGCTCCAGCCACATCCGTCAGCGCCGTTAAAGATAACTAGCGCATCCGGACGGAATTCGTAGCAGGCCATCGTTTGCGTCTGCCGCTTCATCAGTGGCCTTAATCGACTAAGCTATAACCTCACATTGCCTGTTCATCGCCAGATTAAAGGACGTAGTATGTCAGCCCTCTCACATGTTCAACAACTGGCTGAAATTCGTGGCCGCCTTCTTAACCTGCTGCTTAACGATAAAGATCTGGTTGATACTCTGTTGGGGCACCCGCTGCAAGAGTCAGCGGCCGAAGCCGAGGCCCACCGCGAACAGATTGACGAGATCAAGCAAACCCTGCCCCTGCTCCACGCCGCCGATATCGCCGACCTGCTGGAGGCTCTGCCAGAAGAAGAACGTCTGGCGCTGTGGAGCCTCATCGGCAACGATCGACGTGGTCAGGTGCTGGTAGAAGTCTCAGAGAGCGTCTGGGAAAGTCTGATTGAAGAGATGAGCGACCGCGATCTGCTGCGCGCCATCGAGCCTCTTGATATCGACGAACAGGCATATTTAGCGCGATATCTCTCACGCGATATTACCGGCCGCCTGCTGACTTCGCTGGCGCCAAATCTGCGCTCTCGCGTGCTTGACGTGATGCATTTTGACCGTGACCGGGTCGGTCGCATCATGGACTTTAATCTGGTGACGGTTCGTTCCGATGTCACCCTTGCCACCGTGCAGCGCTTTTTGCGGCGCAGAAAAATTATTCCTGAAGGTACCGATAAGATTTTTGTTACCGACAAAAATAACACCCTGTTGGGCGAACTGCCGCTGACGGAAATTCTGCTGAATATGCCGGATAAAAAAGTCCTGCAGGTGATGAACGACAGCCCGACTACCTTTCTTATTGACGATAAAGCCGAAGATGCGGCGGGCTCATTCGAACGTTATGACCTGATTTCCGCTGCCGTTATTGATGCCAAAGGCAAACTTATCGGCCGCGTTACCGTCGAAGATGTGATTGACCTGGTCAATGACGAGAACGACAGCAATATCCGCAAAATGGGCGGCGTTAACCCGGATGAGGATGTCTTTGCACCGGTAAGAAAAGCGGTTCGCACTCGCTGGACCTGGCTGGCGATCAATCTTTGTACCGCATTTGTCGCCTCGCGGGTGATTGGCCTGTTTGAGGACACCATCTCACAGCTGGTTGCGCTGGCAACGCTGATGCCTATCGTGGCCGGGATCGGCGGTAACACCGGCAACCAGACGATTACCATGATTGTTCGCGCGCTGGCGCTGCATCAGGTTGAACCGGGTAACTTCTCTTTCCTGATTGCACGTGAACTCGGCGTTGCGCTAATAAACGGCGTGTTCTGGGGCGGGATTATGGGCGGCGTAACCTGGGCCATGTACGGCAATGCTGCACTGGGCGGCGTGATGATGCTGGCAATGGTGCTGAATCTGCTGCTCGCGGCCCTAATGGGCGTGCTGATACCGTTACTGATGACGAAATTTAAGCACGACCCCGCCGTGGGTTCAAGCGTCATGATTACCGCACTAACCGATACTGGCGGCTTCTTTATCTTCCTCGGACTCGCCACCCTCTTCCTTCTTCACTAATCTTTCCCCCGGCTTTCCGCCGGGGAATTGCCGTTTTCCACCTTAATTCTGTTATAAAATGATAATTAATGGTCTGCAATGTGACTTATCACGCAGATCAAATTCATTTTCGTCGCTAATCTAACAAAAAATAACAAAGCTTCACCATTATTAACGCTCCCGATCGCCGGACGAATTCTGAACCGGAGTTGCAGGATCGTCGTTTCACTACCCGAAGAACGGATTTTCCTCTGACTCTTCCCTACACGAAGGATGAATTATGAATATGCAAACAACGGCAACGCCGCTCAGCAGCCATATCAGCGATCGGGAGGAAAATGCCTGGAAGCGAGCTGTCTGGCGTATCCTCCCAATACTGATGATCAGCTACATCTTTGCCTATCTCGATCGTATTAACGTCGGTATTGCCAAGCTGCAAATGTCGAGCGATCTGGCATTTTCAGAAACGGTATATGGATTAGGTGCAGGTATCTTCTTTATCGGCTTCTTCTTTTTTCAGGTACCCAGCAATATTGTTCTTCAACGCTTTGGCGCACGCCGTTTGCTGGCTGCACTACTCGCATCCTGGGCAGTTATTGCCCCGCTGACCGCGCTGGTCACTACGCCATTCCAGTTTTATGCCGTGCGCTTTATGCTTGGCCTGACTGAATCAGGCTTCTATCCCGGAGTGATCCTGTATCTCTCATTCTGGTTCCCGTCCTACCGTCGCGGAAAAATGTTCGCGCTGTTCGCCGCCGCCGTTCCGCTCTCCGGTCTGCTGGGTGGCCCGATTTCAGGCTGGATTATGGATCATTTCCATAATATGCATGGCCTTGCCGGCTGGAAGTGGCTGTTTATCCTGCAGGGAACGCCATCGCTGCTGGTGGGTCTGCTGGTGTTAAAAATGCTGCCCGATCGCATCAACGACGCCAAATGGCTCAGCGCGGAAGAGAAAGCAATCATGAATGCCCGTGTACAGGAGGATGCCGTAGAGGATTCACCACATGAACAGGCAAGCCTTGGTGCGGTACTGCGCAACGGCAAATTGTGGCTGCTGACCCTGATCTACTTCTGCCTGATCGCCGGTTTTTACACCGTCAGCTTCTGGCTGCCAACGCTGGTCCGCAACGCCGGGGTTGAAGATGTCTTCACGGTCGGACTGCTGACGGCCATTCCTTACGCCGCAGCAATCGTCACCATGATTGTCGCCTCACGCAGTGCAGATAAGCACCGGGAACGCCGCTGGCACCTGGCCGTAATTGCAATAATGAGCGGTGTGGGCATGGTCATTTCCGCCCTTTATGCCGACAACCTGTGGATCGCGATGTTCGGCCTGACTCTGGGTGCAGCCGGCGGACTGAGCACGCTGCCGCTGTTCTGGAGCCTGCCGACGGCCTTCCTCGGCGGTACGATGGCCGCTGTAGGTATCGCGCTGATTAACTCCTTCGGTAACCTGGCTGGTTTTGTCGCCCCTTACCTTATGGGCTTCCTGAGCGATCTGACTCATTCGACCCTGACCGGCATGCTGATCATCTCCTGCACGCTGTTTGTTGGTGCTGCGGCGATCTTCCTGATCCCCGGCCGTGTTGTTAACCGCTAATTCTAACGAGGCAAACTATGAATATCGTCATCACCGGAGCCGCCGGATTCCTGGGAAAAAAACTGGTTAAGGCGCTGCTGGCTAAAGGTTCACTGCTTAACCGCCAGGGCCAACCGCAGAACATCACGCAAATTACCGCCTTCGATATCGCCCCGCTGACGGGTATTGACGATCCGCGCCTGCGCGTTGTCTGTGGCGATATCAGTAACCCGGCCGAGCTGGCTAATCTGATTAACGAACAAACCGACAGCGTGTTCCATCTGGCAGCCATTGTTTCCGGCCAGGCCGAACAGGACTTCGATCTCGGCATGAAAATCAACGTTGACGCTGCCCGCCAGATTATGGAGCGCCTGCGCGCCCTGCCACAGCGCATTCGCCTGGTCACCACCAGCTCAGTGGCCGTATTTGGCGGCAAACTACCGGATAAAGTACCGGATGAGCAGGTGTGGATGCCGCAAAGCTCCTACGGCACGCAGAAAGCAATGAACGACCTGCTGCTGTCAGACTACAGCCGCCGTGGCTTCCTTGATGGTCGCAGTTTGCGCATGCCAACTATCGTCGTCCGCCCGGGTAAACCGAATGCGGCCGCATCCAGCTTTGCCAGTGGCATTATCCGCGAGCCGCTGAACGGCGAAGCGGCGAACTGCCCGGTCAGCACCGATACCCGCCTGTGGCTGATGTCGCCGAATAAAGCCGTAGCAGCGTTGATCCGCGGCCACGAGCTTGATGGCGATACACTGGACCAGGGCCGCGTGATCAATCTGTGCGGCCTGTCCGTGACGGTAGAAACGATGATCGGATCGCTGCGCACGATTGCCGGTGATGAGGTCGTTTCCCGAATCAGCTATCAGCAGGACCAGGCGATTATTAACATCGTTAACTCCTGGCCCGGTGATTTCCATGCCGACTACGCCCGCCGTCTTGGCTTCGAAGCCAATGCCTCATTTGACGAAATGGTGAACGAGTTTATCGCGGAAAAAGAAACAAGCGCCTGATAACGCCGAGGCCGGTATTTACCGGCCTCGGCTGGCTCACTCCTGTCGGTAACGCCGCTTCTGGTTTAGCAGATTGATACTCAATGCCACCAGAGCGGCCTCCTGTACCCCCGCAGGTAA
This sequence comes from Erwinia sp. GW821-FHT03D09, assembly GCF_059420805.1. Taxonomy (NCBI): domain Bacteria; kingdom Pseudomonadati; phylum Pseudomonadota; class Gammaproteobacteria; order Enterobacterales; family Erwiniaceae; genus Erwinia; species Erwinia sp. GW821-FHT03D09. The sequence goes on along the minus strand of NZ_JBWKUK010000008.1, from coordinate 135,012 downwards.
GCGATAGCTTCCCCGCCCCTCCAGCCAGGACAGCACATCCGCAAGATGCCAGAAAGCCGTTGAACCTTCATGGACCGGAGCAGGAAAAGTCAGATGATGTGCCAGCATCAGCTTGCGCATATTCTGCCAGGCCTGAATCGAAAGAACCAGCGTGAAAAAGCAACACCTGGAGCGCTGCCGTAAAAAGGACGGTGGATTTACATTGATGAGAATGATGTTGCGGGCCAGCTCGCAAATTGTAACCAGCCCCGGCAAACAGGAGATTGATGATAAGAACAGAACTGCTAGTTTTGCAGACGATTGCTTTGTAGGTTATCGCTACCGATCCCACCGATAAAAGGCAGGCGCGGACGCAACGGGGCAAACTCCAGCCCCATGTTCAGCCCAAGGATATTGATTTCAATCCCCTCTTCGGCTCCCAACGTGACGCCGGCAAGGCCAAGCAAAGACACCTGCAGTCCGCGCCCGGAAGGCGGCAACCCTATCGGATTAAGCAGAGAGCGAAAATCTTTCCCCACCGCGTTTGCCGGCATATCAAGCTGTAAATCGGGTACTTCACGCCCGATATGAGCAAGGAAGGTATTGCTGTTAGGACCGGGCCAGGCGTGATAAGTCTGTGGCCAGGGATAAGAAGCAATCGCCGCCTGAATTTTCGGGATCATCGCTTCTGCAGCAGGTCCTTGATGTTCCACCAGCAGGCGCGGCTTCGCGCCATACCAGTATCCATCCGGTGGGTTGGCATTCAGCCGCACTTTGTCGCCGCTGCCCCAGCCAATTACTTCATAGCGGCTAAAATGGGTTTCACCGGCACGCTTAAAGATAATCCAGGGATGCACTGCCACCTTGCCTTTCCAGCCATAGGTGGGTGCCGCATAGACCTGCACCATGGCCAGATTTGCCAGCCTGGCCGGATCGGGTGCCATCCCGGAGGAATCACGCCGGGCCGACCACCAACCCTGCCCGGCTGCCCCCGAGTGATGGGTTGCCTGCGCCAGGCTGGCACCCAGCGACAGCAGCATAATACACAGAATAATCAGGCTCAGTGCTTTCAGTGGCAGCATGGCCGGCTCCTTTATCAGTTCATAGTTCAGGGGGAATACTGCGCACAAAATTTCACATCCGCCCCCCTATTACGCCTGTTTTCAGGCGTGCGAACGCCAGGCGCAGGATCGGAAATGGGCAGGAGGCGGTTCGGAGCGTTGCGGATTGATGCAGAACAGATTTGCAGCAACTGTCGCTAAATTGACACAAAAGCCTCAGACCGTCTATTAAACGTTGTGGCGTTTCTGGCTACGGGGATTGCCGCCACCGCTCCCGAAATTATGGGCGCGCCTTACGTTGATGCCAAAGGCCGCCAGTACGGCAATATGTCCGGCCAGCCTATGCTGATTTTTACCTCGGACATCAATGGATTGCAGACGGCACATCGTAAAGGGCTGGAGCGAGAGTTAACGCTGATTCCCTACGTGCACGCGATGTTTTCAACCGGGCACGATGAGGCTAATCGAGACGTGTTTATGGCTGAGGACGCAGACAATTTAAATTTGGTCGGGCTGGGCGTACGCGGGCCGAAAAAGATCGTGGATAAAGTGATTAAGGGACTGGGATTACATGATTAAAGGTTGATAACAGGCCGTTCCTGTACCGCATCATCCCGATTGTCGTGGGATTTTTTGTGGTGTTGCAGCGCATTTTCACCCGGACACCTCTCAGACAGAGTTTGCTGACTATAGCTGACTGGCGAAGCGCCTGGTCAGCCAGAGTGTGCTCACGGTGCCTTACTTGAGAAGCGTCCGGTTTATTCGCTGCTATATCGTTAGAAACGATAGAGGCTGAATGGCTCAGGATTCAGCACTGGCGTCTTACCAAGCAGCAGATCGGCGGTTATCTCTGCCGAAACCGGGCTTTCCGTCATGCCCCAGCCCGTTGCCGTGTTGATCACCATACCCGGGTACTCTTTCACCACGGAAATGATTGGGTCTTCATCCGGCGCAATCGACATCGCGCCACTCCAGCGATCGATAAGTTTTGAATCTTTAAACGCCGGGAACTCAGCTTTCAGTTTCTCCAGCGAGCTTTCCAGCTCAGGGACGTCCGGAGCCGCGGTCATATCGCGATATTTCTCGAACGGTGAAACCTCATTCAGCTCCCAGTGCTTCGGCTGCATAAAGGTGTTGATTAACTGCTCGTTGAGTGAAATATGCACCGGGAAGTCAGGCTGGGACATCAGCGGCAGATACTTGTAGCCGTACATGAAGGATTCCTGCACAACCGGCGCAACAATCACACGTGGCGAAGTTGCATAGCTGCCGTCGGCCTGTTCACGGAAGTAAATATTCCCCGGCAGCGCAACGTTACCGCCAGGCGCACCCGGCGCACCGCTGATCAGCTGCTGCGACTGATAAGCTGGCAGCGTTGGCACATTCACATTCAGATTCTGCATAAACAGTCGGGACCATGCCCCACCGGCAACCACAACCTGCGACGTTCTGATTGCACCCCTTTCAGTTACCACATCGGAAATGGCACCGGCCTGAGTTTCAATGCCCCTGGCAGCACAGTTGGTGTAGATTTTTACGCCGATCTTCATCGCGTATTCAGCCATCACGAAGGCGGCGATTTCAGGATCGAGACTGCCTGAGTCTTCCTCGAATCCGGCAATTTTCCAGCTGGACGTGGCGCCTTTTAAGCGCTGGCTCAGTTCATCACCTTCAATGATTCGGGTTTTGAATGGGATATCCGAACCTACTTCTTTATGTTTGGTATCAATCCACTGTCTGACGTGTGCTAAATCTTCATCATCCAGTGGCACTTCAACCCTGCCCTGCGTGCGATAACTGGTATCGGCGCCCACTTTGGCATTCATCTCGCGCCAGCGCTGCTTCGCCATATGGTGCAGCATGAATGTGGCATCCGGCATTTTATAGGTCATCACCTGACCATAAAAACGGCTCGACTGCTCACCGGCAATATTCCCTTTTTCTACAACCACAACCGACAGGCCGCGCTCAGCCAGGTTAATTGCGGTCATAATCCCCTGGATACCGCCGCCCACAACCACCACATCAGACTGCTTTGGCAACGGTCCGTTGAGACCGTCAACAAAACCCACGCGCGGTTTACCCGGGATCAGGCGACCTTCGCGTGTCAACATCGGGGTCAATATCCCGGCGCCACCGGCCGCAACAACGGCTGCACCACCAATCAAAAATTTTCTTCTTGTGATATTCATTTTAGATTTTCCTTTTTTAATAACAGGTAAGCAGCTTTCCCGATGCCCTTACCTGAGAAATTAATCTGTAGCGAACAGTACGCAGGCGATATCCCCACGACATTCGGTGTTAATTTTTAAAATTGATATCTGATGCAGCTTTCATGTTGCTTAACCAGCAACGTTACGTATTCCCTGAAAAAAAGCAAAGGCATCCCTGGCGATGGTTGATATAATCACCAATCGCTTTTTCAGATAATTAAAATTAGATTTTCGCCAGCCTCTATCCGTGCAAACATGACCGTTATCTATATCAAGTTATAGACAGTATCTAAAATGTTAACGGAATCTCTTTAGCGGAAACGTCAATTTCCGGGATCGCGTATGTGAGTGCATATTTCTGATTATCTCTTGTCCAACTGCATATTGCTGCACGGCATCTCTGGGGTAAAAAAGCCTCTATCGGTGCACACATTAACAAATTTGACACATAAAAACACCCTTTCAGGCACATTATGATAACCTTCAACACTCTAAAAAACAGGTAAAAGGGCCAGTTTCATTCACTTTTGTAAATAAAAAGTGCATAAATAAACGTAAATCAGTGTAAATTTAATGATTAATTATTCATTTAAAAAAAAATAAAAAAATGTGATTATTTGAATTAACTCTGAATATTTAAATGTCATTTCTAGCAACCAAAAGCAGTAGCAGATAACATACATGATGTAAAATTCAGCACCCCACTTAACGCTCGCTGTTAAGGCTCCGATATTACGGGGTTACTTTATATACATTTTATAACTAAGGTTATCGACAGAAGATAACCGCATCTTTTTTAACCGCAGGATTTTGATGTTTTAATCACCATCGCCATAGCAAAAAAGATTTATTTAAGGGTAATAAAACCTGCTTACCCCCTCCATAATCTCAGGGATAAATTTCACTGTATCGTTAAATCAGTAATTTCGTTGAATTTCGCAAAAGGTGCTGAATATATACCAGGGCCTGCCACGAACGCACCTGAAGCATCGGACATACGGCTTCACCCCGTAAACGTGTAGACATTCTGATTTTCTTCATATTCGTTACCTTTCTCTGCAGTCTCCCTACTATTAACGCAGCGCTACAACGCTGAAGGTCACATTTTGTCATTAAATCCGCTGTCTGCGCTGACAACTAAAGGGGACCGCCAGGAAGAGTGAGCGGAAAACTGTAATACTAAAGCAACGCTATCTTTTGGTTTTCAGCGGAAAAAGGCTCAGGCCGCTTATAGGGAGACGAGAAATTCCCCATTTTGGAACCTCTGCCCCATACCCATCGCGCGGATCAATACGGAGAACGATTTATGGCAAAGATTACCGAACAGTTAATTGCCGAGATCCTGCAACAGGTCGGGGGTAAAAACAACGTCGTGGGCTGCGGAAACTGCATGACCCGACTGCGCCTGACGTTAAGCAATGACCAGCTTGTGGATCGCGACAGATTGAAAGCGCTGCCGGGGGTTCTTGGCGTAATTAACACCGACGATCAGCTGCAAATCGTTCTCGGGCCGGGTAAAGCGCAAACCGCCGCTGAAATGATGAATACGCTGCTGGCCCGCGATGCGGTTGCTGATGCTGAAGGCCCGGCTATTGACGCGGTGGCTCGCGATAATAAGCAGAAGATAAAAGCCAGCCAAACCAGCGCCGTACATCAGTTTCTGGCTAAGTTCGCCACCATTTTTACGCCGCTGATACCCGGCTTTATTGCCGCCGGGATGCTGCTGGGTTTTGCGACGCTGCTCGAGCAAAGCCTGCTGGCAAATGCCGAGGAGAAAAATGTCACTCTGGTGCAGATCGTCGGTTACATGAAGATTTTCGGCAAGGGGCTGTTTACCTTCCTGCCGATACTGATTGGCTACAACGCGCAAAAGGCATTTGGCGGAACCGGTGTCAACGGCGCCATTATCGCCTCGCTGTTCGTTATGGGCTACAACCCGGGTGCAACGGTGGGCTACTTCTCCGGGATCGATAACTTTTTTGGCATGAGCATCGATCCGCGAGGGAATATTATTGGCGTGCTGATTGCCTCAATTCTCGGCGCGTGGATTGAACGGCAGCTCCGCCGCTTTATCCCCGACAATCTCGACATGATCCTCACCTCTCTGCTGACGCTGGTTATTACCGGCGCAATCACCTTTACCTTAATCATGCCGATTGGTGGTGAGCTGTTTAAAGGCATGTCTTGGCTGTTCCTGCACCTGAACGGCAATCCTTTTGGCTGCGCGATTCTTGCAGGATTGTTCCTGATTGCGGTCGTTTTCGGCGTGCATCAGGGCTTTATCCCGGTTTATTTTGCTCTGATGGATGCCCAGGGATTCAACTCTCTGTTCCCGATACTGGCGATGGCCGGAGGTGGACAGGTCGGTGCCGCGCTGGCGCTTTACTTCCGTTCGGCCAGGCACTCAGCCACGCGTAATCAGGTTAAAGGCGCGATTATTCCCGGCCTGCTGGGCATCGGCGAACCGCTAATTTATGCCGTCACGCTCCCCAGGGTAAAACCGTTTGTCACCGCCTGCCTGGGCGGTGCCTGCGGCGGCTTCTTTATTGGCCTGGTGGCATGGCTTGGGTTACCGATTGGCATGAACACCGTGTTCGGCCCGTCCGGGCTGGTGACACTGCCGCTGATGACCTCTAACGAGGGGATCTACACGGGTATGGCGGTCTACGCGGCAGGGCCTCTCATCGCTTACTTGAGCGGTTTTATCATCACGTGGTGCTTTGGCTGGAAGGATGTGGATTTGAGCTGAAGGTAATCCAACTATCAAAACGCTGACGGAAATCACCCGTGCTGCGGGTATCCGCTTAACACCGAATCGCCCTTGAAAAGAAAAGCCCTCCGTGAAACAGAGGGCTTTTTGCGGTATTGAACAGAAGTGATTATCCAGGGACTGGCGTTAAATCATTCCCACTCTATCGTGGCTGGTGGTTTACCGGAAATATCGTAAACCACGCGAGAGATGCCGTTCACTTCATTGATGATGCGGTTGGAAACGCGGCCGAGGAAGTCATACGGCAGGTGCGCCCAGTGTGCGGTCATAAAGTCGATGGTTTCTACTGCACGCAGGGAAACAACCCAGTCGTATTTACGGCCATCGCCCATCACGCCGACGGAACGAACCGGCAGGAAGACGGTAAACGCCTGGCTGACTTTGTTGTACAGGTCGGCTTTGTGCAGCTCTTCAATGAAGATAGCGTCTGCGCGGCGCAGCAGGTCGCAGTACTCTTTCTTCACTTCGCCCAGTACGCGCACGCCCAGACCCGGGCCCGGGAACGGATGGCGGAACAGCATCGCGTGCGGCAGGCCCAGCTCCAGGCCGATTTTACGCACTTCGTCTTTGAACAGCTCGCGCAGTGGTTCAACCAGGCCCATCTTCATCTCTTTCGGCAGGCCGCCCACGTTGTGGTGAGATTTGATGACGTGCGCTTTACCGGTGGCAGATGCCGCAGACTCAATCACGTCCGGATAGATGGTGCCCTGTGCCAGCCACTTCACGTCTTCCAGCTTCAGCGCTTCTTCGTCGAAGACTTCAACAAACACGCGGCCGATGATCTTACGTTTGGCTTCCGGATCGTTTTCACCCGCCAGCGCATACAGGAAGCGCTTTTCGCCTTCAATGTGGATGATGTTCAGACCAAAGTGGTCACCAAACATCTCCATCACCTGCTGGGCTTCATTCAGACGCAGCAGACCGTTATCCACGAATACGCAGGTCAGACGATCGCCGATTGCGCGATGCAGCAGCATTGCAGTAACGGAAGAGTCAACGCCACCGGACAGGCCGAGGATCACTTTATCTTCGCCAACCTGTTCGCGCAGGCGCTCAACGGCATCTTCGATAATCTTCGCCGGGGTCCACAGTGCTTCACACTCGCAGATATCGCGCACGAAGCGCTCCAGCAGGCGCTGGCCCTGACGGGTATGGGTTACTTCCGGGTGGAACTGCACGCCGTAGAAACGCTTCTCTTCGTTGGCCATAATGGCAAACGGACAGGTATCGGTGCTGGCAACGGTCACGAAGTCGGACGGAATCGCAGTGACTTTGTCGCCGTGGCTCATCCAGACGTCCAGCAGCGGCTTACCGGCGGCGCTCAGGGCGTCTTCGATATCGCGGGTCAGCGCGCTCTGGGTTTTCACTTCTACCTGCGCATAGCCAAACTCACGCTCGTTAGAACCTTCAACCGCGCCGCCCAGCTGCATTGCCATGGTCTGCATGCCGTAGCATACGCCCAGCACCGGCACACCGGCGTTAAACACGTACTCCGGCGCGCGCGGGCTACCGTGTTCGGTGGTGCTTTCCGGACCGCCGGAGAGGATGATGCCGCTCGGTTTGAAGCCGCGGATCTGCTCTTCGGTTACGTCCCACGCCCACAGTTCGCAGTACACGCCCAGCTCACGTACGCGGCGCGCAACCAGCTGGGTATACTGTGAACCGAAATCGAGGATCAGAATGCGGTGTTTATGAATGTTTTCCGTCGTCATTGGCTATTCCAGGGCGATGTAATTCAAAATACGGGAAGTAGTAAAACGCCCGACTAAGCCGGGCGCACAGTGCAGAGTTTATCAGGAACCCATACGATAGTTCGGGGACTCTTTGGTAATGGTCACGTCGTGAACGTGGCTTTCCTGAATCCCGGCACCGCTGATGCGAACAAATTCCGCTTTGGTACGCAGGTCGTCGATAGTACCACAGCCGGTCAGGCCCATACAGGAGCGCAGGCCACCCATTTGCTGATGCACGATAGCTTTCAGGAAACCTTTATAGGCTACGCGGCCTTCGATTCCTTCCGGCACCAGTTTGTCAGCGGCGTTATCGGTCTGGAAATAACGGTCAGAAGACCCCTTAGACATCGCGCCCAGGGAACCCATACCGCGGTAGGACTTGAATGAACGGCCCTGGTAAAGTTCGATTTCGCCAGGTGCTTCATCGGTACCTGCCAGCATGGAGCCAACCATCACCGCAGAAGCGCCGGCAGCGATAGCTTTGGCGATATCACCAGAGAAGCGAATACCGCCATCGGCGATGACCGGAATACCGGTACCTTCCAGCGCGGCGACCGCGTCGGATACGGCAGTGATCTGCGGTACACCTACGCCAGTCACGATGCGGGTCGTACAGATAGAACCAGGGCCGATACCGACTTTCACCGCGCTCACGCCCGCTTCAACCAGCGCCAGCGCACCGGATCCGGTTGCCACGTTGCCGCCAACAATTTGCAGGTCAGGGTATTTAGCACGGGTGTCACGAATACGCTGCAGCACGCCTTCAGAATGGCCGTGAGAGGAGTCAATCAGCAGCACGTCAACACCGGCGGCTACCAGCGCATCAACGCGCTCTTCGTTGCCGGCGCCCGCACCAACAGCAGCACCCACACGCAGGCGGCCGTGCTCGTCTTTACAGGCGTTAGGTTTACGCTCGGCTTTCTGGAAATCTTTAACGGTGATCATGCCCAGCAGATGGAAGCTGTCATCAACAACCAGCGCTTTCTCAACGCGTTTTTCGTGCATTTTCTGCAGTACGATTTCGCGGGCCTCACCTTCTTTCACCGTCACCAGACGCTCTTTCGGCGTCATCACAGCGGAAACTGGCAGTGACAGATCGGTCACGAAGCGAACGTCACGTCCGGTGATAATACCCACCAGTTCGTTTTCGCCGTTAACAACCGGGTAGCCGGCAAAACCATTGCGCTCGGTCAGCGCTTTCACTTCGCTCAGCGCGGTGGTTGGCAGCACGGTCTGCGGTTCAGTCACGACGCCGCTTTCGTGTTTTTTCACCTTGCGAACTTCATCCGCCTGGCGCTCAATGGACATATTTTTGTGGATAAAGCCCAGACCACCTTCCTGCGCCAGCGCAATGGCCAGACCGGCTTCGGTCACGGTATCCATGGCAGCGGACAGCATTGGAATGTTCAAACGAATAGTTTTGGTAAGCTGGGTGCTGAGGTCGGCAGTGTTCGGTAGTACGTTAGAGTGAGCAGGAACGAGCAGTACGTCGTCGAATGTCAGGGCTTCTTTAGCGATTCTTAGCATGGCAATATCTCAACCTCAGGGTGAATGAGAACTTGTAAAATATTGCCGCGGCATTATACAGGCCGTAATCGATTGCCTCCAGTACTTTTTAATAAAAACTCTTGAAACCTTCGTTCAGCCATGTAGTATCGGTTAATTAACCCCCTGATTTAAAATTTGATCTTCATCACATGCCGCTACCGCCAACCGCCAATATTTTTACCGTCAGCCGTCTCAATACTACAGTGCGCAAGCTGCTGGAGATGGAGATGGGCCAGGTGTGGCTGAGCGCTGAGATCTCCAATTTTTCCCAGCCCTCTTCAGGCCACTGGTACTTCACGCTGAAGGACGACGGCGCACAGGTACGCTGCGCGATGTTCCGCAACAGCAACCGACGTGTTAACTTCCGGCCGCAGAATGGTCAGCAGGTGCTGGTGCGTGCCACCATCACGCTGTATGAACCGCGCGGCGACTATCAGCTGATTGCAGAGAGCATGCAACCTGCCGGTGACGGGCTGTTGCAGCAGCAGTTTGAGCAGCTGAAGCAGCGCCTGATGGCGGAAGGGCTTTTCGAACAGATTCACAAGCAGCCGCTGCCCGCTCCGGCCCGTCAGGTAGGGGTGATTACCTCCGCCAGCGGTGCCGCGCTGCACGACGTGCTGCGCGTTCTGCATCGCCGCGATCCCTCCCTGCCGGTGGTGATCTATCCGACTCAGGTTCAGGGGGCTGAAGCGCCTGCAGGTATTGTCCGTGCGATTGAGCTGGCCAATGCCCGTGGCGAATGCGACGTGCTGATTGTTGGCCGCGGTGGTGGTTCGCTGGAAGATCTGTGGAGCTTTAACGACGAGCGCGTGGCGCGGGCGATTTTTGCCAGCCGTATTCCTATTGTCAGCGCCGTGGGCCATGAAACCGATGTCACTATTGCCGATTTTGTCGCCGATTTGCGCGCGCCAACGCCTTCTGCGGCTGCCGAACTGGTTAGCCGAAACCAGATTGAGCTGTTGCGTCAGCTTCAGTCACAGCAGCAGCGGCTGGAGATGGCGATGGATTACTATCTTGCGCAGCAGCAGCGCAGCTTTACCCGCCTGCATCACCGCCTTCAGCAGCAGCATCCGCAGCTTCAGCTGGCGAGGCAACAGACCGCACTGATTAAGCTGCGCCGACGTCTGGATGATGCCGTGCAGTTACAGGTGCGTCAGGCGCTGCGCCAGCAGGAACGCGTGGAGCAGCGTCTGAATGCTATTCGCCCGGAAATGCGCGTGGAGCGTCTGCGCCAGCAGCTACAGCAGTGGCAGTATCGCCTACAGCAGTCAATGCAGCAGCAGCTTAACGGCAATAAGCAGCGCTTCAGCAATCTGGCAGCTCAGCTTGAGGGCGTCAGCCCGCTGGCCACGCTGGCACGCGGATTTAGCGTCACCACGGCGGCGGATGGTCAGGTGGTAAAGAAAGCGCAGCAGCTGCATCCTGGCGATACGTTGAAGACGCGGCTGGATGATGGTTGGGTGGAGAGCGAAGTGACTGCGGTTACGCCGATAGCACCGGTTAAGAAACCCCGTAGGCGTTCTGCTTCCTGAGCCATCAGGCGTCGCTTGCACGATATGGTTGGATTTTGTCATGCCGCTTGCAGCCTCAGAGGCTGGCGCTGGCTGGCAGTGTCCCCGTTCGGGCTGGTCCTCGCGCCGCGTTGCGGTCCCTTCACTTCGTTCGTCAGCCTCCCGGATCGCCACAGACGGGCGTCCTGCCCGGCTGTGACTTTTGGCCGCGTCCATGCGGCCAAATCCTGGCTTCCTCTCTCCGTTCAGCGCTGTGGATTGCCCGCTCGGGGACACTGCCAGCCTGCTCTCTGACTTCTGTGTTGCCTGAAGGACAAAAGCGAAAAGCGATGAAATTACCTAAAAGGGAAAGCCTCTGCTGCTGCGTAAGGGCATCCGCAGCGCTGAGGTGAAGCCATTGCGCCAGGAGATGACAACAGGGATGTTGGCGTCAGGCCGGGTTTGAACAGGGACGTTCAATCCTGGCCGATCCGTTGGCGAAATGGCGTAACCGATGGCACCGTGCCATGCACGGCGCGAGGACCGCCCTGGAGCAGCAGTAGAGGCTGAACCCCAACCCACATTCACAGCAACTTTTACTTATTTATAAAGATAAAAACGATGAAATTGTTATAGAGGCTGAACCCCGAACGCCTGTTCGCTGGCAGCTTGTTACCCACGATATCCCGACTTTCAGCTTGTTAAGCTATGTAGGCCGTAAAGCAGGTTTACAACCAGGTATTCAATGCATAAAAAAACCGCCATCTCAAAGAGACAGCGGTTTTTTAGGATTCCCCTCCGGTCAGCATGACGCTTTTACAGAAGGGAGCGCTGCATTACAGAACGCTCAGTCCAGTAAGTCGCTCGACTTATTTATCCAGCGCGTAGGCAATCACGTAGTCACCGCGATCCGGGGACTGACGCGCACCGCCGGCAGAAATCAGGATGTACTGTTTACCTGTTTTCGGCGATTTGTAGCTCATTGGGCCACCCTGGCTACCGACTGGCAGGCGGGCTTTCCACACTTCTTCACCGGTTGAGGTATCGAAAGCGCGCAGGTAGTAGTCCTGAGTACCCGCGATAAACACCAGGCCGCCCTGAGTCGCAAGCGTACCGCCCAGCGTTGGCATACCCACTGGCATCTGCGCCTTCATCTTAATACCAAACGGACCGGTATCCTGTACCGTACCTACCGGCACCTGCCACACAACTTTCTGCGTTTTCAGGTCGATAGCCGACAGCGTACCGAACGGTGGCTTCTGGCAAGGAATGCCCAGCGGTGACATGAAGCGGTTTTTATTTACCGCATACGGAGTGCCTTTCAGCGGTACTGCGCCCATACCGGTATTCACTGCTTCACCGCCGTTGCTGGCCGGGCCAGAGGTGGTTTTCGCCGGGATCATCTGAACCCACAGACCCAGACGCATATCGTTAGCAAAGATGTAATGGTTGTTCGGATCGGTTGACAGGCTGCCCCAGTTCATACCGCCCAGTGAACCCGGGAAGCTGAGGGACAGGTCGGTACCCGGAACAGTAAACAGACCATCGTAACGCATAGATTTGAAGCTAATACGGCAGGCCAGCTGATCGAACGGCGTAGCGCCCCACATGTCAGACTCGGTCATCGTATCCGCACCAATCTGCGGCATACCAACAGACTTAGGCTGGGTCGGCGTGTACTGCTCGTTAGGAATGTTGCCAGGCTTAACCGGCACTTCTTTCACTTCGGTCAGCGGTTGACCGGTCAGACGATCCAGCACGAAGATCTGGCCTGCTTTGGTACCAAATATCACTGCTGGTTTGCTGCTGCCGTCTTTCTGCGGGAAGTCAATCAGACTTGGCTGCATTGGGATATCGAAGTCCCACAGATCGTTATGAACGGTCTGGTACACCCATTTCTCTTTACCGGTCGTCGCATCCAGCGCCAGGATAGAGGCGCCATATTTATGGTCCAGCGCGTTACGGTTTGCACCCCACAGGTCAACGGACGAACTACCCATCGGCAGGAACACGGTGTTCATTGCCGGGTCGTAGGACATCGGAGCCCAGGAGTTCGGCGTACTACGAACAAAGGTTTTGCCCGCTTCCAGCTTGGCCGTTGGGTCCGGGTTGCCCGGGTCAAACGCCCAGCGCATTTCGCCGGTGATCGCGTCAAAACCGCGCAGTACGCCGCCAGGCATATCGGTCTGCACGTTATCAGCCACGCGTCCACCGACAACAACGGTGGTACCCGCCAGGGTTGGCGCGGAGGTCAGCTGATATTTTGGATCGCCGGCTTCACCCAGACCGGCTTTCAGGTCAACAAAACCTTTATCGCCAAAGTTCTGACACATTTCACCGTTATCGGCGTTGATAGCCACCAGACGCGCGTCAATGGTGTTCATCAACAGACGGCGCTGACAGGTATCACCGGCAGCCAGAGTCACCGCGGTCACCGGCGTTGAATCCGGCACGCTTGGCTGCTGCAGTGGTTTAGTAGCATCGAAGTAAGCCAGACCACGGCAGCGGTTCCATACCTGCGACTGCGCGTTGATTTCGGTTTTCCAGATCTGTTTACCGGTATCCGCATCCACGGCAATCACGTTGTTGTGCGGAGTACAGAGATACAGACGATCGCCAATTTGTAGCGGGGTTTGCTGATCTTCAGCACCGTTGCCGGTTGGGCTTTCAGGAATATCACCGGTGTGGAAGGTCCAGACGGGTTTCAGATCCTTCACGTTGTCACGCGTAATCTGATCCAACGCCACAAAGCGGCTACCTCCGGCAGTGTTGCCGTAATTATCCCAGTCTTTCTGTTCAGCTGATTTATCCACCGGGACCAGCGGCAGTTCCTGACCGCTTGAAGCAACCGGAGGATGCGGCTGGAACATTTCGAATGCGGTAATCAGCAGACCAACCACGGTCACAGCGCTCAGACCGTAGGAAAGCTTAGCGGCTGAAGGTTTGCCCTCACGCTTGCGTAACGCCGGGTAAGTGATCAGCGCCAGCAACAGCATGCCGGCGAAAAATACCACACGGGAAACCAGCGGCCAGAAATCAATACCGGCATCCTGAATGGCCCAGATTACGGTACCAATAAACACCAGAGCAAAAATCAGAACTGCGGATGATTTACGACGAAAAAACTGAATCGCAGAAATGGCGGTGAAAATACCGGCAATTGCGAAGTACCAGCTACCGCCAAGTGAAATCAGTTTCACACCACCAATGACAAAATACAGGCCTGCTGCCAGCAGAATTAACCCTAGCAGGAAACACCACAAGCCCAGCCATTTTGATGACCCGGCATCTGTATGAGGCATACAAAAACACTCCTGGAGAGAATAAGACGTCATTATTGCTGGCAGATACCGCCGAGTGTGGCGGTTGCCATCCCGCTCATGACGATGAGCTACAATAAGTTATAGATGTCTTATTTTTATTAACATTATTACGCGGGACCAGCCCGTCCGGTGTTAACCGCTGAAGCTCACACACCCGCCAGATCAGGCCTGACGCACATAAGCTCCCGCAACTAACGCCAAAATTGTACCATCGGGTTCATTATGTGATAAACAAAAAGTTAACATTCAACTAAAAAATTATCCATATGGTACATTTATCCCCCCCGGCAACCGGGGGAAACATTGAGACTATGGCTCAGTATGCTAATCGCCTTAGCAAGATTGCCCCTCTGCTCTTCCCCGCTGTCGCGATCGTAAATGGCGACTTCGGTTGCTGCTTCTTCAGAGGAAACCACGATAATGAACCGCCCACCCTGCCGTCTGGCATTCCGCACGCAGGCTGTGACGCGCATATGCGAAAAATCATTGGCGATGCTCATCTGCGGGAATGTTTTTCTGAGCGACCGACCGATATTTAACGCCTGAGTACTGGCAGCAGGAGAACCCGGAATGATAACCACATCCGTGACCTGCTGCTTTAGCAGGTGCTTATCCGTCAGACGCAGCAAGCGCATTATCGGGTCCAGCATTAGCGCAAAACCGCAGGCCTGAATCGGCGTTTCAAGAACGGTACTCGCGCAGTCATCATAGCGACCACCCCGACATAACAGACTGTGTTCCATCAGTTTTTCGCTGTGCCATTCGAAATGGGTGTGGCAATAGGCATTGGAAGGGTAAAGCCAGCGATCCACCACAAAGGGAACGCGGATTTTAGTCAGGGATTCCAGCAGACAATCAAAACGCTTTCGCGATTCCTCCCCAAGGAAATCGCCGATCCCCGGCGCCATGGAACGTAGCCTTGCCAGCAGAGGATGGTCTGAGCACAGCAGTTTTTCCGGCTGCATTGCCAGACATTCAGTCCATCCAGATTCGAAAATGCCGGTGAAAGGTTGATAAAAAGCACGTAACGCTGCGCGAAAGGCCGCAAACTCCTGCTGAGTCCCGGTGCTGTTAATTTTCAACTCAACGTTTTCCTTCAGGCCCAGCGATTTAAAAAAATCATATTGCATAACCAGCTGCTCCAGTTCGATATCCACCCCCGCATAACCAAAGGCTTCAACACCCAGCTGCTGATACTGTTGAATATGTTCGCCGGAGCATTTTGTACTACGGAACATTATCCCCTGGTACCATAGCTTGCTCGTGGACTGCAGATGCGGGTGCTGATCAATCATTTGCAGACATCCCTTCGTTCCCTCTCTGCGTAGAAGAGCTCTGCGATTACCTGCGAGGGAGAACGTCTGATTTTGTAAAGTAAAAGCCGCTTCACTCCCTTCATTTTCAAGGAGCGGCAGCCGAACTTCCTGGTAGCAGTAGCGCGACAGCAGACAGGCCGCCTGATCCTCCAGCCATGCCCAGTCGGCGACCTGATTATGAAAATATTTACGTGGTCGCCCGGCCTGCCTCGGTTGTACTGGTCTGTGGAGCAGCCTCTCCAACCGCTGACAATACTGCGGCGTACCCAGCAGGCGATTCTGGTTCAGGCAATCCTGCAGCCGTTTTTCAATAGAAGGACTGAGAGGAGATCGAATAAAACGCGCATACTGGATGGCGCGTTCCTGGGGAGTATGGCCAAGACGCAAATACTGTTCATGCGGGGTAATCAATTGTTGTTGCTGCTCGCCAATATTATTCCGGTAGCTGCTCCACGCAAGCCGTTCTCCCTCAGCGACGTGCAGTTCCCGAAGGCGGGTATCAACAAACTTTTGCGCAATGAGTAAATAAGCTTCGGGTTCAATCAGGGAACTATTATATCTCCCTTCCCACAGGCTACCGCTACGATGATACTTTTGATTAAACCAGGGAACATAGCTTCTGCCGATATGCTGGACCAGCCGACTAAGATCTTCTTTTGTCTGCGGCGTTAATAACATCATTATCTGATGTGGCAACAGAGTCCACGCATGTAAATCAAAGTCGAATAATTCACAAGCTCTTTTCAAACAGTTAAGAAAGGTCAAATAATCCTCATCATCATGAAACACAATCTCATTATTATGCCCATTAAGCTGAATAAGTTGTGGCAACCCCTGAACATAAACTCTGGACGTTCTGGACATGGGTAGCTCCCATAGAATTTAGGATTATAATTAAAAACGCGCCCATCCATAAAATAATAGACTCGCCCTTTTCACGCAGGGATAATCCATCACATTAACAATCCTTGTCAAGCATACAAAACCACATCACTGAAACAAGCTGTCCGTTTAAAACCTTCAACCCCGGTAACGGTACAAATAAAAAAGGGGACAGAACGAATTTTTAATGTTTTTAGAAAAAAACGACTCACAACCCCGAAGAAAAAATTCAAAGACTGAAAATAAATGATCTAAATCATTATTAGCCCCGCATGCGTTTTTAAACTCCGTACATCACTTTAAATTCAAGCCGCCTTCTCATTATTAATAGCACCTCGTTACAGGACATTTAAAATGGATAAAATTAGCGCAAAATCAGCTCATAAAATGGGCGTCGTGGCTCTGACGCTTGTCACCGCGTCAAATATGATGGGGTCAGGGGTATTTATGCTACCCACAAACCTCGCCGGTATTGGTTACATCTCCCTTTGGGGATGGCTGTTCACTATTATCGGGGTCATTGCCATCGCCCTGGTCTTCGCAAAAACCAGCCTGTTGACGCCGCGTAACGGTGGCATAGTGGCCTATGCCAGCGATGCTTTTGGCCCTTTTGTGGGATTTCAAACCACCGTGTGCTACTGGATTAGCGCCTGGATCGGCAACGTAGCCCTGTTGGTTGCGGGGATTGGCTATCTCAGTTACTTCTTCCCGCAGCTTAAAGATCCCACGGTTGGCTGCGTGACGGCCATCGTGATCCTCTGGGCTTTTATCGCACTCGGCAGCCTTGGCGCTCGTGTAGCTGGCCGTGCGCAGTCATTTACTGCCAGCTGTATGCTGGTTGTGGTGCTGGGTATCGGTGTTGTCGGCTGGTTCTGGTTTGATCCGGTGATGTTCAGTCAGGTCTACAACGGCACGGGTAAAAGTGACAGCTCAGCGATTATGTCTGCCGCATCCATTGCACTGTGGGGATTCCTGGGAGTGGAGTCTGCGGTAGTTTCTACCGGCCAGGTTGATTGCCCGGAACGGACGGTCCCTAAAGCAACGGTCATGGGTTTGCTGATTGCCTCAGTCTGCTACGTTGGCAGCTGTACGGTGATTATGGGTCTGGTTCCTCACGAAGAGCTGGTGAACTCCTCTGCCCCGTTTGCCGATGCTGCACGCTATATGTTCGGTAATACCGCGGGCAATATCGCCTCTGCGCTCAGCATCATTGCCTGTTTCGGCTCAATTTCCGGCTGGCTGATTCTGCAGTCCGAAGGGCCACGCGCAGGTGCTCAGCAGGGACTGTTCCCACAGTTCTTTGCCCAGGTGAATAAAAATGATGTCCCGATCAAAAGCCTGATTTTTACCGGCGTACTGATGAGTGCCGTCTTGATGATGACCGCCTCACCTAACCTGGCAAAACAGTTTCAAGTCGTCATATTAATGTCCGTCTTTGCCTCCCTTTTACCTTACATGTACGCGTTAATTTCCCTGCCAATCATTATGATGTCGAAAAAAATAAATCGTGGGCCCTCTTTTATGTTTTACAGCGTAATGGTGGTTATTGGCATGATTTATAGCATCTTCGCATTACTCGGCTCGGGTACTGATTCAATGTTCTGGGGAATAGTCATGATGATGTTCACCATTCCGTTATTCTGCTTCGTTGCCTCGGGTCGTAATAAAAAAGGCGATGACATTCTTTATCTCGATAAAAAACCTTGATTTGAAACCTCTCTCAACCAAAAAGGAATTAACACTATGACTCTGTCAATTGAAAATCAAAACAAACTGGATGCGTTCTGGTCACATTGCGTTAAGAATCAATATTTCAACCTGGGCTATCCGGAATCCGCAGATTTTAATTACACTAATCTCGAGCGCTTTATGCGTTTTTCAATCAATAACTGTGGCGACTGGGGTGAGTATTGCAACTACCTGTTAAATTCTTTTGAATTTGAAAGTGAGGTTATGGAATATTTTGCAACTCTGTTCAAAATTCCTTTTGCTGAAAGCTGGGGATATATCACAAACGGAGGGACCGAGAGCAATATGTTCGGATGTTACCTTGGCAGGGAAATTTTTCCGGAAGGTACGCTGTATTACTCTAAAGATACCCACTACTCCGTGGCGAAAATCGTTAAGCTGCTGAGAATCAAATCCAGCGTTGTAGAGTCTCTTCCGAATGGCGAAGTAGATTACGACGACCTGATGAATAAAATTTCCCGCGACAATGAAAAACATCCGATTATTTTTGCTAACATCGGGACGACCGTACGCGGGGCGATTGATGATATCGCACTGATTCAGCAACGACTGAAAGAAGCCGGCTTTCAACGAGAGGATTATTACCTGCACGCAGACGCGGCGCTGAGCGGAATGATCCTGCCTTTTGTTGATGACCCACAGGCTTATTCTTTTGCTGATGGTATTGATTCTATTGGTGTTTCTGGCCACAAAATGATCGGTTCACCGATCCCCTGTGGCATTGTAGTCGCTAAGAAGAAAAACGTTGACCGCATATCCGTTGAGATCGATTACATCTCTGCTCACGATAAGACCATCTCGGGCTCACGCAATGGACATACTCCGCTGATGATGTGGGAAGCCGTTCGCAGTCACAGTCATGAAAGCTGGGTAAGGCGCATTGAACGCTGTCTGAATCTGGCTGAGTACGCCGTTGAACGCTTCCAGAAAGCGGGAATCAATGCGTGGCGCAACAGAAATTCAATCACCGTTGTCTTCCCCTGCCCCTCAGAAGACGTCTGGAAAAAGCACTGTCTGGCAACTTCCGGTGATATCGCTCACCTGATTGTCACCGCACATCATCTGGACTCCAGCCAAATCGATCGGCTGATTGATGACGTTATCGCCGATCGGCTGGCCCACGCCGCCTGAAAAGCGGTTGCCATGTAAGGAATAAAAATGAGCAAAATTCAGGCAATCAGAGGGATGCGAACCATCCTCCCCGAAGAAGCGCCCGTCTGGCAATGGCTGGAGAGGAAGGTTAGAAGTATCACCCGACGCTACGGCTATCAGGAGATTCGGCTGCCCGTTCTGGAACCCGTTTCGCTATTTGAACGCGCAATCGGTGAGTCTACCGATATCGTGTCAAAGGAGATGTATAACTTCCTCGATAAAAGCGGCGAACATATCACCCTCCGACCGGAGGGTACCAGCGGCTGTGTGAGAACCATCATTGAAAACAATATGTGTTATAACAACACGCAACGTTTGTGGTATCAGGGCCCCATGTTTCGCTATGAGCGGCCACAAAAAGGCAGGCTGCGCCAGTTTACCCAGTTCGGTGTGGAAACCTTTGGCATGCCCGGTGCCGACATCGATGCCGAACTCATCTATATGGCCAACGATATCTTCAAAGCACTGAAGGTAGAACGCTACGTGCGGCTGGAGATTAATTCACTCGGCACTCTGCCGGAACGACATGAGCATCGTGAGCACCTGGTCAGCTATTTCGAACAGCACCGCGACATACTGGATGAGGACAGCCTGCTGCGTTTGCAGAATAATCCATTACGCATCCTCGACAGTAAAAATCCGGATATGCAGAGCATGATTGAAGGGGCCCCAAAACTTCTCGGCTATCTGGGTAGTGAATCACAGCAACACTTTGAAGGGCTGTGTCGATTGCTCGACAGCGCCGGTATCGGCTATACCATCAATCCTCGTCTTGTTCGCGGGCTTGACTACTACACTCGCACGGTATTTGAGTGGATAACCGATGAGTTAGGGTCTCAGGGTACGCTCTGCGGCGGTGGGCGGTATGACGGACTGGTTGAGTTGTTCAGCCACAAAACATTACCGGCCTCCGGCTTCGCCATTGGTATTGAGCGCCTGCTGCTACTGCTGGAAACCGTAGGGGTGAAGGGCAATACCAGCAATCACCCTGATATTGTTGTCACCTGCGAGGACCCCGGACAGAACATCGACGCTTTGCTTCTGGCAGACCAGTTACGACGGCATCTTCCTGAATTTAAAGTACTGAGTGACTTCACGGGAGCCAGAATCAAGCGTCAGCACTCGAATGCCCTGAAAACAGGCTGTCGGTATATTGTTACATTGAATGCCGACAGCCGGACGGGGCTCTGGGATCTCAAGGCTAATTTACAGGAAACCATGCGGCCAGATGATATCTGGAAAAAACTGGCTAACAGGTCCGTCAAAACCACGGAAGACTGAATAAAAAAGGGGGCCGGCGGCCCCCCTTTTTATCAACGTTTATGCTTCTTCAAATGGCTAAGCAGGCGTTTACGCTTGCGCAGCTGATTTGGCGTCAGCAGGTTACGCTTGCCTTCAAACGGGTTCTCACCCTCTTTGAACTGAATACGGATCGGCGTGCCCATCACTTCCAGCGAACGACGGAAGTAGTTCATCAGATAGCGCTTATACGAATCCGGCAGATCCTTCACCTGGTTGCCGTGGATGACCACGATAGGCGGGTTATAACCACCGGCATGGGCATACTTCAGCTTCACACGACGACCGCGCACCATCGGCGGCTGATGATCGTCAGCGGCCATGTTCATAATGCGCGTCAGCATTGAGGTGTTTACGCGACGAGTTGAGCAGTCATAGGCTTCGGTCACTGATTCAAACAGGTTGCCTACTCCGCTGCCGTGTAGCGCAGAAATAAAGTGAACGCGAGCGAAGTCGATAAAGCCCAGACGGAAGTCCAGCGTCTCTTTCACTTCGTCACGCACTTCCTGGCTCAGGCCATCCCATTTGTTCACCACGATCACCAGCGAACGACCGCTGTTGAGGATAAAGCCCAGCAGTGACAGATCCTGATCCGAGATCCCCAGATGGGCATCGATCACCAGCATTACCACGTTGGCGTCTTCAATGGCCTGCAGGGTCTTGATTACCGAGAATTTTTCAACCGTATCGGTCACTTTTCCGCGCTTGCGCACGCCGGCGGTATCAATCAGGACATAATCACGACCATCACGCTCCATCGGGATATAGATACTGTCGCGGGTTGTCCCCGGCATATCATAAACCACGACGCGCTCTTCGCCGAGAATACGGTTAGTCAGCGTGGACTTACCAACGTTAGGACGGCCGACAATCGCCAGCTTGATCGGCAGATCCAGCGGGTTAAAGTCATTTTCCTCTTCTTTTTCGTCTTCGATAACTTCACCGCGCGCTTTTGCTTCTTTGCGCTCCAGCTCTGCCCAGTAGGCCGCATTCTCTTCTTCTTCGGTGACTTCGCGCGGATCGACTTTATCCATCCACGGCAGGAGCACCATCTCCAGCAGACCGGTAACACCACGACCGTGCGAAGCCGCGATCGGATGAATTTCACCCAGGCCCAGCGACCAGAAGTCCAGCACCGCAGCGTCCGCATCCAGGCCATCGGTTTTGTTGGCGACAAGGAACGTCGGTTTTTCACGCGAACGCAGGTGGTTAGCAATAGCCGTGTCCGCAGGCATTAACCCGGCACGGGCATCAACCATAAACAGTACAACGTCAGCCTCTTCAATCGCCAGCAGCGACTGTTCCGCCATACGCGTTTCCACGCCCTCTTCGGTACCATCAATACCACCGGTATCGATGCAAATGAAATCGCGGCCTTCAATTTCGGCACGACCATATTTGCGATCCCGGGTAAGTCCGGGGAAATCCGCCACCAGCGCATCTCGCGTGCGCGTTAAACGGTTAAAAAGGGTGGATTTTCCCACATTGGGACGCCCGACCAGCGCGACCACAGGTACCATATTGAAGCCTCATAACTGAAAATTACGCCTGGCTGCGAATACTATTCTCTGCGTCAGACAGATTTTTTCCGCCGCAGGGCTCAGGACAATGGCGTAAGGATAACACGCCAGGAGAAAAACGAAACGGCCCCTGAATCATCAGGGGCCGCTATATAACGTAAAACAGAGGGAAATTAGCGCGTAAACGCGTAAACCTCACCGTCTTTGGTCTGAATCAGCAGTTTATCGCTGGCTACCACCGGTTTGGTCTGGAAGCCGGAGCTGTCCACTTTCTGCTGGGCAACAAAGCGACCGTCGTCGGTATTGAGCCAGTGCAGGTAACCTTCGCTATCGCCCACAACCAGGTAACCGTTATACAGAACCGGCGCGGTCAGATTGCGGTGCAGCAGGTCGCTCTGACGCCAGATAGAGACGCCACCGTCGGTACTCAGTGCAATCACGCGATCGTCCTGATCGACCAGGTAAATGCGGCCACCGTCAACGATCATATCGTGAACGGAACCGATTTCGCGTTTCCACAGGATCTGGCCAGAGCGCAGATCCAGCGCAGTCAGGTTACCGTTATAGGCCAGTGCATAAACCACACCGTTAACGATCACCGGGGTGGTATCTACATCTGACAGGCGGTCGATTTCGGTCGCTCCGCTCGGCTGTGAAATACGCTGCTGCCAGATAATCTGGCCCTGGTTCATGATAACCGCGCTGACGCGACCGTTATCACCACCAACAATCGCTGCACCAAACGCGGTAGCTGGCGCAGACTCACCGCGCAGGCTCAGAGCCGGTACGTCGAGATTAACTGACCACTTCACCACGCCGCTGGACTGATCCAGCCCCTGCAGCATACCATTGCTGGTGTGTACCAGCACCAGACCGTCACTGATCACCGGACGGGATAAGACTTCCCCGGCGGCTTTGGTCTGCCAGGCAACGCTGCCATCGTTGGTATTTAATGCGTAAACCTGGCCGCGTTCGCTGCCGACGTAAACGTGGGCACCATCAACGGTCAGACCACCGGAAAGCAGCGCAGGCAGGTTTCTGGAGAAGAAACCGGTCTTCTCTGACAGGTCAACTTTCCACTGCTCTTTACCATCACCAGAATTCAGTGCCTTGACAATACCGTGGCGATCGGCTGCATAAACGGTGTTGTCGGCCCAGGCCGGGTGCAGGTTGGAGTAAAAATCACCCACGCCATCACCCACCGAGGTGCTCCAGACTTTTTCCGGAGTGAACTGGTTTTGTACGGTCGGCAGCGGTGACATTTTAACCACATCTTCTTCGCCGCTAAACCATGAACATCCGCTGAGTAAAGTGACTGAAATCAGTCCCGGCAGAAGTATCTTACGCAATTCCATGAAGTCCCTCTTGTGCCCTGTTCAGGCCAAATATTGGAGCCTTATACACTTATAACCCGATCCGCGGCCGCGCAAAACGCCGCCAGCGGTGGTTCTAAACGAGATTAACCCGGCAGATTATTCATTTTCATTTGCAGCATTTCTTTCAACGTCGAAGACGCATCAGAGGCCACCCCTTTGCTCCACGCTTCGCGGGCGCCCTGGGTATCGCCTTTGCTTAACAGCGCTTCGCCGCGGATATCCGCAACAATGGCCGTCCAGCCTTCACCTTTGATGTTTTCCAGCGTTTTCAACGCCACTTCAGGCTGCTTCTGCTGCAGCTGAATGCGCGCCAGGCGCAGATTCAGCACAGCCTGAAGGTTGGCGTCTTTTGCATCCTGCAGGCCGCTCTGTAGCTGAGTGGCTGCTTTATCCAGCTGGTTGTTATCGATATAACGCTTTGCCAGATCGAGAGAGGCCAGAGCACCGTAGGTATTGTTGTTGTCGCTGGCAAACTTCGCAGCCGCTTCAAGCGTTGCAGGCTTGCTGGCGTCCAGCGCAGAAGATACCTGCTGATAGGCGGCAGAAACTTCACGCGATGCGCCATCCTGGAGATTGTTCCAGTAGCGCCAGCCGACCAGAGCACCTACGCCCAGTACCACGCCAACTACCAGAGCTTTACCGTTCTGGGCAAAGAAATTCTTCAGCGCGTCTACCTGCTCATTTTCGTTGCTATACACTTCCACGCAGTCCTACTCCTTTAAATCGTGCTTTGCTCAGGCTCAGTTCTGTAGCATTGAAGCCAGCAGGGTTGCAGCATCAGGCTGCGCCAGAGTTTGTTGTTCGCCGTTGCGTAAATCTTTAACTGTTACCTGACCGTTAGCGACTTCATCTTCGCCGAGAACCAGAGCGATGCGGGCTTTCCACTTGTCGGCCCGGGTAAGCTGCTTCTTAAAGTTGCCGCCGCCAAAGTTGGTCATTATCTTCAGTTCAGGCAGCGCATCTCGCAGCTGTTCTGCCAGCAGCATTGCGGCTGACTGCACGCCCTGGCCCGAAGCGATAACATAGACATCAACAATTCGTGTCGGTTCAAATTCTGGATTAACTGCCTGCACCAGCAGGACAAGGCGCTCCAGACCCATCGCAAAACCAACCGCTGGCGTAGTACGCCCGCCCAGCTGCTCAACGAGGCCATCATAGCGCCCACCGGCACACACCGTGCCCTGTGAGCCCAGGCTGGTGGTCACCCATTCGAAAACGGTACGGTTATAGTAGTCAAGACCGCGCACCAGACGCTGGTTGACAGTATAAGCAATACCGGCAGCATCCAGCAGCGCACACAGGCCGTTGAAATGCTCGCGGGAATCATCGTCCAGATAGTCACCCAGCGTTGGCGCATCGTTCAGCAACGCCTGCACGTCCGGGTTTTTACTGTCCAACACTCGCAGTGGGTTAGTATACATACGGCGTTTGCAGTCTTCATCGAGCACATCGATATGCTGCTCAAGGAACGCCACCAGGGCATCACGATAGTTAGCGCGCGCTTCCAGCGAGCCGATCGAATTCAGCTCCAGCTTGACGTGATCAGCAATACCCAGCGCTTTCCACCAGCGCGCGGTCATCATGATCAGCTCGGCATCAATATCCGGGCCCTGCAGGCCAAAGACCTCGGCGCCAATCTGATGGAACTGGCGATAGCGGCCCTTCTGTGGACGCTCGTAGCGGAACATCGGCCCGATGTACCACAGACGCTGTTCCTGGTTGAACAGCAAACCGTGTTCGATACCGGCACGCACGCAGCCTGCGGTACCTTCCGGACGCAGAGTCAGGCTTTCGCCGTTGCGATCGTCGAAGGTATACATCTCTTTTTCAACCACGTCGGTGACTTCACCGATCGCGCGTTTGAATAACGGGGTTTGCTCTACAATCGGCAGACGTATTTCGCTGAAGCCATAGCTGCCCAGCACCTGCTTCAGGATCTGCTCAATGCGCTGCCACACCACGGTATCGGCAGGCAGATAATCATTCATGCCACGGATGGCCTGGATATTCTTCGCCACTGTTTTTTCCATTTTTTGTGTCTGGCTGAATCCCGACTAGCTACTCAATTCGCGATATCAGCCGCGGCCAGACGCGATAAATTTATTTCTCGACCTGATGAACATCAATGCGACGTGATTCATCGAGGATTGTCGCCTTAGCACGAATACGCGCTTCCAGCTGGTCGATCATATTATTGTTATCAAGACGGTCTCGCTGGCGAACACCGTCTTCATAAAAGCCGCTTTTCTTATTGCCGCCGGTCACCCCCATGGTGGAGACCGTTGCTTCACCGGGGCCGTTGACCACGCAGCCGATAATCGAGATGTCCATCGGCGTGATGATATCTTCCAGCCGCTCTTCCAGCGCATTCACCGTACCGATCACGTCAAATTCCTGACGGGAACAGGTCGGACAGGCGATAAAGTTGATACCGCGTGAGCGAATACGCAGGGATTTCAGAATATCGAAACCGACTTTAACTTCTTCAACCGGATCGGCCGCCAGCGAAATACGCAGCGTATCGCCAATGCCTTCCGACAGCAGCAAGCCAAGACCGATGGCAGACTTAACCGCGCCGGCACGCGCGCCACCCGCTTCGGTAATCCCGAGATGCAGCGGCTGGTCGATCTGCTTCGCCAGCAGGCGATAGGATTCAACGGCCAGGAAAACGTCGGAAGCTTTAACGCTGACTTTGAACTGATCGAAGTTAAGACGATCGAGATGATCCACATGACGCATTGCCGATTCCAGCAGCGCCTGCGGCGTTGGCTCGCCGTACTTTTCCTGCAGATCCTTTTCCAGCGATCCACCGTTCACGCCGATGCGAATCGGAATGTTGTAGTGTCGTGCGCAGTCAACAACCTGGCGGATACGTTCTTCGTTACCGATGTTACCCGGGTTGATACGCAGGCAGTCCACGCCATATTCAGCGACTTTCAAAGCAATTCGATAGTCAAAGTGAATATCGGCAACCAGAGGAACGTTAACCTGCTGTTTGATCAGGCGGAACGCTTCGGCAGCATCCATAGTGGGTACGGATACGCGAACGATATCAACACCGACGCGCTCCAGTGCTTTAATTTGAGCAACTGTCGCAGCAACGTCGGTGGTCTTGGTATTGGTCATAGACTGGACGGCGATAGGTGCTCCGTCGCCCACGGGCACCTTGCCGACGTAAATGCGCTTCGATTTGCGACGGGTAATGGGTGCTTCATTATGCATATTCTTTCTCCACAATTGCTCGCGCCCTGAGAAGATGCGTTATGGCGCACCTACTGTCAGACGAGCAACCTGGTTAGTACGGATAAAACGACTCAGATCGACAGGATTACCCTGATACTGGATCTGTACTGCGGCTGGCGCACCGATTTTCAAGCGATAAGGTGCCGTACCAGCAAGGCTAAGTTTACCACCGCTGCGCTGAATCCCGCTGAACAGTTTTTTACCTGCGGAATCGGTCACTTCCAGCCAGCAATCTTTGGTGAAGGTCATCACCAGTGCATTTGGATCGACGGCAGGTTGGCTAACGCCGGCGCTGCCGGTTGGTAACGGGCTGTCGGTTGGTAACGGGCTGCCGGTGGTGTTATCCACTTGAGCCTGGCTTGGCGAAACAACGGCAGGTTGATTCTGACTGGTTTGAGCAGAAGCAGCAGGGGCGGAAGCAACGGGAGCGGTCGCCGCTGGAGCCACCGCATTTCCGCTGTTGTCCACCGGCTCAACGGGGGTCGTCTGAGCCGAAGCCCCCTCTTCAGGGGACTGTGGCTGAGCGGAGGCGTCCGGAGAGGTACCTTCCAGCTGAATAGACTGGCTGTTGTCATCGGTGACGGAACTGTTCTGATCGGACAAAGTGACCAGATCGTCCTGTGCAGCTTTATGATTCTGCCACCACCAGGCGCCGGTCAGGCCCACAACCACGAACACCACTAGCCAGGTGAATATCATTAACCAGCCGTCCCGTTTTTTGCGGCGTTTACCCAGTGCAAAACTCTGCATGGGCTCAACTTTCGCCGCCCTGATCGGGGCCTGTTTTGCCATCATCGGCAGCAGGTCCTCTTCCGGGATATGCACCAGGCGGGCATAAGAGCGGATATAGCCGCGTAAGAAGGTCGATGCCAAATCAGTCGGCGTCTTATCTTCTTCAAGGTCGCGAACGGTGGACAGTTTCAGGCAGAGGCGCTCAGCAATGTTCTGCTGAGTCAGGCCCATTTTTTCACGGGCGCTACGCAGACGCTCGCCTGTTGAATTTACGTTAGATTTTTCTTGAGTGGCTTCAGTATTCATTAGCTAAAAAATGCTGGTACTGTATCGATTGTGGAAAAATTCGCGCAAGTTGGCCCCCGTAATGTTTAACGTCAGCAGTGCGGCCTTCCTGCACGGCGAAGCGAATCTCTAGCCACAAACTTTCCGCTGAAACAGGAAAGCTGTGTTGATAAATTTCTAACAGGAGCCGTGAATCCTCACGTTTCCCCTTTCCAAATCGCCTTTCGGCTTCTGCCAGCATGGGCATTCCCTTGGCGGGATCGGCTGTTACCGCTTCCGCCAGCGCATTACGCGCTCTCTCTTGCTGCCCGGCATTCAGATAACAGTAGCCTGAATTTTCAACGCTGTCGGCACGAGTCCCATTTGCTGAATCTCCAGCAGCCTGAATGAAATGCCGTTGTGCCGCATCATACTGCCCTAATCTGCAAAGAAACGCACCGTAATTATTAAGCACATAGCCGTTTTGCGGTGCCAGCGTCAGCGCGCGATGATAGTACTTCACAGCCAGCGCATCATCGCCAGCCTGATGCTGATAGCGGGCTTCCGCCAGCTGAGTACGATAATCGTTCGGTGCCAGCGCCACGGCCCGCTGCAGATTTCTCTGCGCGGCATCTAACTCGCCGCGCGCAAGATAGGCCAGACCCAGCTGCAACCGGGTTTCAACCAGTGCCTTGTTTTGCTGCGCCGTCTGGCATCCCGCCAGCAGCAGCAACGCCGCCGCTACACTCATCCTGATATGCATTCTGCCTCTCCCTGGGCTGTGATGTACCATCAGGGTACGTCAATCAGTCCAGGGCAAACAGTCAGCGGCAGCGTTTCTCTACCGGAAAAGATCGGGTTTCAGAGCGCCTTCACAGATATGGCTTCACCCGCCATTTTCTTTTTCAGCGTACGCTTAGTTCTGTCGATAACATCACCAGCCAGCTGACCGCAGGCGGCATCAATATCATCGCCGCGCGTCTTACGCACAATAGTCGTAAAGCCGTATTCCATCAACACTTTAGAGAAGCGGTCAATACGGCTGTTTGAACTACGGCCATACGGCGCTCCCGGGAAGGGGTTCCACGGAATCAGGTTGATTTTACACGGCGTATCTTTCAGCAGCGCGGCCAACTCATGGGCGTTGTCGGTGCTGTCATTGATGTGATCGAGCATCACGTACTCAATGGTTACTCGTCCCTGGTTGGCGTTAGATTTACCGATATAGCGGCTGACGGCGCCCAAAAACGTTTCAATATTGTACTTTTTATTGATCGGAACAATTTCGTCACGAATTGTGTCATTCGGTGCGTGAAGCGAAATAGCCAGCGCCACGTCGATCATATCGCCAAGCTTATCCAACGCAGGAACAACGCCCGAAGTTGAGAGCGTCACGCGGCGTTTGGACAGACCAAAGCCGAAGTCATCCAGCATGATTTCCATCGCCGGCACAACATTAGTCAGGTTCAGCAGCGGTTCCCCCATCCCCATCATCACCACGTTGGTGATAGGACGCGAGCCGGTCACTTTCGTTGCGCCGATGATTTTAGCGGCACGCCAGACCTGACCAATAATTTCCGAAACGCGCAGGTTACGGTTAAAGCCCTGCTGTGCGGTGGAGCAGAATTTACATTCCAGCGCGCAGCCTACCTGTGAGGAAACACAGAGTGTGGCGCGATCTTTTTCAGGAATATAAACGGTTTCAACCTGTTGACCGCCCACCTGAATGGCCCACTTAATGGTGCCATCTGCAGAGCGCTGTTCTTCAGCCACTTCAGGCGCGCGGATTTCCGCCAGCTCTTTCAGCTTGTTGCGAAAGACCTTGTTGATATCGGTCATTTCGTCGAAATCATCGCAGCAGTAGTGGTAAATCCACTTCATCACCTGATCGGCACGAAACGGTTTTTCTCCAAGGCTGACGAAGAACTCGCGCATTTGCTGGCGATTCAGATCGAGCAGGTTGATTTTGTCTTTTTTAGGCTGGACGGTTACAGGCGATGCGGACGACGGCGTCACAATAGTATCTGACATAATGTTCTCTGGCCTCGTTATTACACGTTATGGCGCTGTTTTGATGAATTCAGGTGAATAGAATAAGAAGCGCCCCGGAGAGCAAGCTCCACCGGGGCGCATAATTGTACTCGCGACTAACGTAAGGTTAAAGCGGCTGGCAAAAATAAATTGTAAACCACAGGGTTATTCACCAAACCTGACGCCAGTCTGGCAGCCGCTGATTAGCGAGTGCGTGGGCAAACTTCGCCTTCGCCGAAGAAGTAGGCGATTTCACGTGCAGCGGACTCAGCTGAATCAGAACCGTGGGTTGCGTTCTCGGTGAAGCTGTCAGCGTAGTCAGCGCGCAGTGTACCCGCCAGAGCGTTAGCCGGGTTGGTTGCGCCCATCAGATCGCGGTGACGCTGAACGGCATTTTCGCCTTCCAGTACGGAAACAACAACCGGACCAGAAGTCATGAACTCTACCAGACCATCAAAGAACGGCTTACCCTGGTGCTCAGCATAGAAACCTTCGGCCTGTTCTTTGCTCAGATGCAGCATTTTGCTGCCAACGATTTTGAAGCCAGCGCTTTCAAAACGGTTGAAGATGGCACCGATTACGTTTTTTGCCACAGCGTTAGGTTTTACGATGGAAAAGGTACGCTCAATAGTCATGTTGACCCCTGTTTTATACGTCGAGTTTAGCCGTGAAAAGTGTCCCGGCCGGGAAAATGGCCGCAGATTATAAGGGTGCATAAGCGGAAATGCCTATCGGAGTTTCAAGAAAATGTTGAAAAACACGATCGGCGTCGCGGCTTTTTTCGCCACCTGCCGCCATTTTACCCAGTTCGCGGATGATTAACCACCGGGCGGCAGCAAAACCGCATGATATCAGTTAATGATTTCAACCCTTACCGTGCGGCTGTCGGCACGGCCGCGATCGTCAACCGCGCGAATTCTGTACCTGGCGGAGCGTGATGGCTGCCAGTCCAGCGGCGTTTTGCTGGCACTGCTGCCGAGGTAGATATCATCAACAAACCAGTAAACGATGCGGCTGTCGGCGTCGGTCACCGCGCTGAAACTGATATGCTCGCGCCCGCGCTGCGACTGCCTTAGCGTGTAGGTCGTATTTTTTAAGGGTGAGGTAATACGCGGCGCTGAACCGTTTTGTGCCTCCGGCTGGCATGCTCCGGCAGGCGGCGGTCGTTTTGGCAGGCCCGCACTGGCAAAAACGTTCGCCAGGTCGGAAGGCCAGAATTCGAAGACCTCAACATGGCTGCTGTATTCATCCCACGGCGCGCAGGCGACCTTCCCGCTCAGGTTATCAATCCGCACCGGACGGTACACGGTATCAACGGTAATCGGAGATTTACCCGGAATAAACCAGCTGCTGCCGCGCTGCTGGCACCATTGGGTCGGCAGGTTTCCGCTGGGCAGGCAGATATCCACCTTTTTGAGATGAGGGGGAAAGCGGTGCCGGGGCTCCCGCAGCTGAGGATAGCTGGCAGCAACGCTGTCGATGATATTGAAGAACAGCGGCGCGGCGGCTTCCACGCCAATAAACGCATTGTTCCCCTGACCAGAGAAATTACCTTGCCAGACAACCAGCACGTAAGGCCCGAAAATCCCTACGCTCCAGGCATCGCGGAATCCCCATGACGTTCCGGTTTTCCAGTAAACCGGCAGCGAGGACGGTCTCTGGGCCAGCGTATCGCCGGGGCGACGATGCTGCTGCAGAACATCAAGAGTCATAAAGCTGGCTTCTTCACTCAACAATCTGACGCCGGTATCAAGCGGATCGCTTTCACGCATCCTTAGCGGGCGCAGTTCGCCGCGGTTTGCCAGCATGGCATAAAGCCTGGCCAGCTCCTGAGCCGTCACTTCGCCACCGCCCAGCACCAGCGACAGCCCGTAATGTTTTTCACTCGCCATATTGCTGATACCGGCCAGCCGTAAAAACTGATAGAAACTCGGCTGACGCAGCTGCGCCGCAATAGCCACAGCGGGAATATTACGACTGAAATTAAGTGCATCGGTTGCGGTCACCGGCCCCAGAAAACGTCGGTCAAAATTTTCCGGCGCGTAGCTGCCAAAGGTAGACGGCACATCTTTAAGCACGGTCATCGGATGCAACACGCCCTGTTCCATACCCAGCGCGTAGATAAACGGCTTAAGCGTAGAGCCGGGGGAACGTTTTGCCGTTGTGCCGTTAACCTGCCCCTGGATCTGCCGGTTGAAATAATCTGCCGATCCCACCAGTGCGCGCACGCCCATATCCCGGCTATCTACCAGCATTACCGCCGCATTGTGAATTCCCCGGTTCTGATTGCGTAAGATATAGGCACGAACCTGCCGCTCAACCAGCATTTGCAGCGTGGCATCCAACGTGGTGTCAACCCGAAGCGCGCGTTCACCCGGTTGCATCTGCTCAACAAAATGCGGCGCAATAAACGGCAGCGCCTGCGGCTGGCGCAGGGTCATCGGCAGGCGGAACAGCGCCTGCTGCCCCGCATCGGTGGGCCAGGTTTTTTGCCAGCGGGCAAACAGGCGATTGCGCGCCTGCATCAGCGCAGGACTGAGTTCACCGCTGCGCGGATCGATGCGCAGGCTGGGCGACTGCGGCAGCACGGCCAGTGTCAGTGCCTCAGCCAGCGTCAGCTTTGCGGGGAGTTTGTTAAAGTAGATCAGGCTGGCAGCACCCAGGCTTTCAATGTTACGGCCGAAAGGAGCGTAATTCAGATAGGCTTCCAGAATATCGTGCTTGGAGTAGCTCAGCTCAAGCTGCACGGCGCGCAGCAGCTGCACCAGCTTTCCGCCGGGGGTTCGTGTATTCAGCTGCCACTTCATGCGCGCCAGCTGCATAGTGATGGTCGATCCCCCCTGCTTGCTGCTACCAGTGATATAGCTGCGCCAGAACCCGCGCAGCAGGCTGACCGGGTTAAAGCCGGGATTAGCGTAAAACCAGCGATCTTCATGCAGCAGGATACCGTCAATCACCAGCGGCGACATCTCCGCCAGCGGCGTCCACTGGCGATAGCGATCGTCACTGGCGAGCTGTAAACGCAGCAGCTGGCCATGACGATCGTACCAGACCGTAGACAGCGGCAGCCCCTGTGACAGCGGCGGATGTGGCCACAGCCGCCAGCCCAGCAGAAACAGGGCCAGCAATACCACTACTGCGGCAGCATTTTGCAACAGCCGCTTTAAACCAGCCCGATCGGTTAACTTCATCAGCCGCGTTACGGTGCGGCTGACGGTTCAGCCGCCACCACCTGAATTTTCCCCTGCGCGGCGGACATCGCCTGGATATCGCGATCGTACATCGCCTCACCATAGGCCGGTGGGATCACAAAGCTGCCGGTATTGGTGGCTTTAATCTGATACACAAACTCCTGCACTTCACGCGTTGCACTGCCATAGACGATCACTCGATCTTCACGGATATCACTGTAATCCACCGACCAGGTTGAGCCATTCGCTGCCAGCGGTGAGGTCCAGCCGCCACTGTTTCCGCTATCGCCCTCCTCCTCACCGCTTTCCGGCGGTGGTGGCGTCTGCTGTACGACTTCAAACCCACCCGGCAGAAGATCGACGACGGCAAGATTACTCAGTGCCTGTTGCGAATTCGCCCGCACCTTAAGATGAACCGAGATCGTCTGGCCCAGCGTCACTTTATCGATCGGTTTTCCGGCCGCATCGGTATAGTCGCGGGTAATTTCCAGCCCGCGCGAAATCGCTTTCTGCGGCGCAGCAAGGTCGTAACCGGCCTGCGTCACCACATACCATGCCGGTGCGCTGTTCGGATTGCCGAACTGAATCGAGCGCGCAGCGGAACTGAACTCACCCTGGCTGAACTGGCCTTGAATTGAGGAAATCAGCTGCGGAACCTTATCGTCACCGCTGATTTGATTAATCTTCAGGCCCTGCACATCATTGTGCTGCGCCACCTGCCCGGCATAGCTTTCCAGCGCCAGAATGCTCATCGCCGAGGAGAAGGTGGTGTAGCGCTCTTCACGCAGCGCCTGCACCATGTTTTCCAGCACCTGTGGTGGGATCGCATCTACTTTCTCAGGGAAGTGGCGAACGATCAGGTACAGTCGCGTGGCGTCCGTCACCAGCGGATCGTAATAGTTCTGCGTCCACCAGCTCTTGTCATAGGCCTTACTCAGCGCCTGCCAGCTGGGCTGCAACAGCCGTTCAGCTTCGTCATCTGCTTTCAGCAGTTTCCAGGAAGACGCCAGGTACAGCGAAGCGAGGTCGGTTTTCCAGCCGTCAGGGAAGCGGTTTTGCAGCGTTTCCTGCACCGAAGCCAGCGCGTTAGTGGTGATTTCGCCCTGTCGCGTCAGCAGGTAAATCGCCCAGGCGCGCAGGCGCAGATGATACAGGTCCTCATAGCCACTGCTGGCAAGGGTACGCAGCGCCACATTGGCCTCATCAAGCATATCGGCAGGCAGCGGATAGCCCGCCGCTCTGGCCTCCAGCAGGTACTGAACCACGTACGGCGTCACGAACGGATCGGCCTGCGGTGATGCCGTCCAGAGTCCGAAAGCCCCATCGCCGTTCTGCCGCGAACGCAACACGTCGAGAATGCCTTTAAGCTGCTGCCGGACTTTATCATTCGACAGGCTGCCACGGAGTTCCGGGTGCTCACTCTGCAACAGCAGCGGGATTGACTGGCTGACGATTTGTTCAGAACAGTAATAAGGATAATCCGCAAGATAGCGCGCCAGTCCGCTGGTCAGTACCAGTGGTGAATAAGACACTGCCGCCTGCCGCTGTGCATAGGCATCAAACATCTGGCGCAGGTTATCCACCTGCTGCTGGCTACCGTTCATGCGCCCCATTACTGACTGAGTGCGATACGGCATCGCCGGGCGCACCGAGGTACTCAAGGTTCGCTGACTGGTTTTATCGCCGTAACCGGCGCGGAACACCAGCGGAGCATCGCCGAGCACGGCTTTCGCCCGCAGGCGGAAGGTCACCACGCCTTCATGCTTCGCCGCCAGCGGCAGGGATTGCTCTGCGCTACCGACCACCTCCAGCTGTGACGGTGGCATTACGCTGAGCTTGACGGGCAGCGCTTCACTTCCCTGTCCCTCAAGGTTGTTGCTGACGCCAACGCTGACGTCAAACTCATCTCCCGGCGCCACCGTCGCCGGAACGTTCGGCGTCAGAATAAAATCATCACGTACGGTGGTGGAGGTCTGCGCCTTACCGATTTTTCCGGCGGTGGCAGAAATCGCCATCACGCGGATTTTGCCGTTGAAGTAGTCCGGGACCGGCCAGGCAAACTGCGCCTGCCCGTTCACCTCGGTAATGCCGGACCAGAACGCCACTGGCTTGTCGCGCTTGCGTTTAAACGGATTCAGATGCAGATCCAGGCTTTCACCGCCGTCACCACCCGGTGCAGAAGTCAGCGACATCAACTTACTGAACTCCGGCAGGATCAGGTCGAGAATCTGCGAACTTTCCACGTTCAGTTCGCGCTTGCGGAAGAAGTAGTCCAGCGGGTCGGTCAGTCGATAGCGCGCCACCTGCAGAATTCCTTCATCAACCGCAAATACCGCAACCTGCTGCGGGCCGTCGGTGGTGACCGTAACAGGCAGGTTATCCCCCGGCTTGATCACGTCCGGCACGCTCAGCGCCAGCGCATTTTTCCGCGCCTGGTTGCTGATTTTAAACGGCATCACGCCGTAGCTGAGCGGGCTCATAAAGATTTCATCAGAGTTAATATCGCGCACAAACTGCACGTTGATATAGGCATTGCCCTCCAGCCCGGCCGGAATACGGATCTTCTGCACGGAACTGGTGGTCGTGGTATGGAACCACTGCCAGCTATACACTTTGTCCCGCTCGATGGTGATCAGCCCGCTGCCGGTGTAAGGCGCATTGATTGCCACCTCAATTTCATCGCCCGGCTGATACTCACCGCGATCGAGCTTCAGTTTCAGCTCGGCATTACGATCCAGCGAACGGCTAATATTGGCGTTGCCGGTGACGCTGTAGGCGATGCGGTTGAGCACATCGCCTTTGGCATTTTTCACCACCAGTACATAGTCACCCGGCTGGTTGGTCATCAGGGGTAAGGTCGTACCGGATGCCGCCAGTTCAAACCGGTTCTCACTGACCGGGATTTCCTTCAGCTTCGACTGATATTTGTATACGCCGGACTCCTGCCGCGTCAGCACCGACAGGTATTTTTGCTCCAGCAGTTCCAGCTTCAGGTCGCCAAGCGCTATCGGCTCAAGTGACGGGTCGATCGCCAGCAGATTGACGCTGCGCTGCGTGCCAAGGCGGATAAAGCTGAGATCGCCGTCCGGCTTGAAGCCTACCAGATAGTCCCACGGCGAAACCAGAGTCCGCGCCGTGGCGGCAACGGAACGCCCTCCACCGGCAACAAAAGCTTCAGACAGCAGCTGAAGTTGCCAGGTAGCATCCTCCCAGCCGCTGAGATCCAGCGCAATATTTGCCGCGCCGCTGTCGTCGGTCGTACTGTCCTGCAGTTCCGTTTCAAACCCTTCACCGGCCGGACGCACTTCATAGAAGGCATAGTCAGGATAGCGATCGAAGGCCGGATAGACCGGACGCAGCGTCAGCTTCGAAGCGACACGACGCCCCTGCGCCGGGGTACCAAACAGATTCTGCACATCAATAATGGCCTTCAGCTCGCCGGGTTTGACCCAGCCTGAATGCCTGTCCGGCGTCAGCGACAGTTTAACCTTGAGCTGATCCGGCTCGAACTCTTTGATATTCACCGCCGTACTGCCCAGCAGGCGGGTGGAATCATCATCCTTACCCGGCAGGTAGAGGTAGATCATCCATTCACCTGTTGGCGCGTTTTCATCAGTGGTAAAGCTCAGTTCATTAAAACCGCTGGCGTTGAGCGTCAGCGGTACAGTGCGCATCAGCTTGTCGCGAGGATCGTGAATTTCTGCCCGTACCGGAATGCCGTTAAGCGGTACTGACCAATCGGCGGCGCGGGTAATCAGGCCGATATTAAAGGTATCACCGGGGCGATAAACGCCGCGATCGGAAAACAGGTAGCTACTGAGGGTTCGCGAGTCTTCCGGCGTGGATTCGCCATAGACATCAAAACGCGAGAAGTCGAGGCCGCGATCGTTGTCTCGCCCGCTGGGCAGGAACGACACATCCCCTTCTTTTTCAACCAGGAACATCACCGGCTGGCGCTCGTTGGTATAGGCTTCCAGCGGTGGGAAACGGACGTGACCGTCGCCCCCCGTCCTGCGGGTAAGCAGCTTCTCTCCGTTTTTTGCCACCACGGAAACCTGCGCATCCGCTACCGGCTGACCGCTGCTGATGGACTGAACGAACAGGTCACGGGATTTATCCTGCGCACGCTTGGCAATTATCCCGAGATCGGTCACCACCACGAAACGCGAGTCGCCGATACTCTGCTGTTCTTCATCCTGATACGCCTCTTCCCCCGGCTGTGCATCTTTTTGCTCTGGGGACCACGGCGACAGGGAAAGCAGGAATACACCGCGATGGGACGCACTGTCGGTAGAGAGGTAGCGCGACAGATCGATCCCCTGATAGCTGACTTCCCCCGGCCTTTGGTTGCCAAGTGCGGTCTGGTAACGGAAGTGCTCAGTGAAATACTCATCGTTCAGCCGGTTAAAATCAGCGGAGGCATATTCGCGGCTCTTGAATGAAACAATATGCTGCAGCTGACTCGGGATAACCCGCTTGATATCCAGCCTCATGCCCGGGACATTGCGCGCCGCCACACTAAGATGCTTATCGCCGTTCACCGGCAGCAGCGCACCCTGGGCGGCAAAACTCAGCATCTGCGGATAGTCCGGCACCTGCACCACCTGCCAGACTTTTTGCGGCATTTTATAGCCGCCGCTGGAGGTCACCAGTGCATCAACCTGCACCAGCAAATAGCGCTGCGCCGGAGCATCAAATTTAAAGCTGAACTGAGGCTGATAATCCTCTTCAGCATCGTTGAGGCTTAACGGAAGCTGCGGTGATTTCTGTAAAACGGCCCGATCGATATTGTCGAGATTCCATTCGGTGAACTCACTTTGGTCCGCATTTTTTGCCTCAGGACGCGGATCGTGCTGCGGCAGTAGCCAGGCCTTGACCGCTTTGCCAACCTCATTATCCGCCACTGCATCGCTGAAACCGACGATCAGCGCCCTTTCACTCGGGCTGCCCGGTTTATCAACCACCTGCGCACTGACATCGCTGACGCTCAGGCTGTAAAGGTTTGGCACGCTAACCCAGCTTTCACCTTTGCGCTCAATACTGTTTCCCGGCAACGACGATTTTAGCGGTTCACCGATTTTCAGATGCACCACACCACCGTGTTCCATCGCCACCAGCGATTCGGAACGTATCCAGGCGTTAAGTTTTTTATCATCCCAGTTGACGGTGAATTTTAGCGGCTTTTCAGCCTGTCCTTTCGCGCTTGAAACACCCAACGAAAGCTGTTTTTCTACGCTGGCCACATCGGCTGGCGCGGTAAAACGCAGGTTAAAAATGGCACTGTGCTGGCCGCGATTCTGTGGGTCCTGGTAATATTCGGCCTCGCCGGGCTGATAATCGAAAGCGGGTACGCTGAAATCATAGCGAGTTTGTTCCAGCTGGATCTGCGGAGCAAGCAGCGTCTTCGGATTGAGGTCTACCTGATAGCTCGCACCCAGCGGCAGCGGGGCTCTCGGCGTAAAAATAAGCGTTTGCGCATCGGACCATTTCCATTCGCCATCCAACGCCGGTTTTATGCTGATACCTTTATCAACCGACTTGCCGACGCGTTCAATGGGTGCGGCAGAGGTATCAAAGCTGAGAGTCAGAAGCTGTTTAGGGAGAGTTGCCGCCTGATAATCCAGCGCCTGCGGGTTGGAGGCTTCGACATGAGTTTGCTGCACCTCAATCGGCGCAACGTCTATTGGCTTAGGGCGGTTTTGCCAAAGGTTCCAGCCATACCAACCCGCCGCCGCCAGGCCCAACAGCAAGATAAGACTCAGGCTGATGACTTTAGGATGGCGAATTACACCCTGCTCCAGACGGTTAAAACCGCGGCCAAATGCCGCCGCCCAGCGTGGTGCCTGCCAGTTAATCTCGCCAAGCAGCGGGCGAAGAATACATCCCAGCAGCCGCAGCAGGCGAGAAATCAGCCAGCAAAGGCCCTTTAGCAGCAGAAAAGGTAAGCGCAGTAACAGCCTGAGCACATCCATCAGAACCAACCTTATATTCCATTATGCATTTATTCTGACAGTTTCCCTTGCCTGGCCGCTGCATCTGGATGACCGTCAACCTGTGTTACAATTTCTTTAAAATAGTAATAGGTAATCTGCGCAATTTCTATTCCTCCACGCAGGCATTTTGCCAGCTGCCTCGCAGTACCGGGATTTAGCCTTGTGGTAGAGGGTAAAATCGCTGACACTCAGCAAAACACTGTCAACGATGAGGACGCTATGACGACCCGTTCCCTGTTTGTGACCGCCGAGTGGCTGGCGGAGCATATTACCGATGAAAATATTCAGGTTCTGGACGCGCGCATGCTGCCGCCCGGCCAGGAATTAACGCGTGATGTGACCGCTGAATACCTGACTGCCCATCTACCCGGTGCGCCATTCTTTAATATCGAAGCGCTTTCCGACCACAGCACCGCCCTGCCTCATATGCTGCCGCGTGCTGAAGCTTTTGCCGTTGCCATGCGCGAACTGGGCGTCAGCGCGGATAAACATCTGGTAGTTTACGATGAAGGCAATCTGTTTTCCGCGCCGCGCGCCTGGTGGATGCTGAACTATTTTGGCGCGGAGCAGGTGTCAATTCTGGCCGGTGGGCTGGCTGGCTGGCAGAAAGCTCACTTGCCGCTGGCAAGCGGTGAAGTCAGCCTGATGGAAGGTGATTTTGATGCGAAAGTCACAGACGGCGATCGGGTTAAACGCGTGACCGATGTGCTGCTGGTCAGTCATGAAGGCGGCGCGCAGATTGTTGATGCCCGCGCGGCAAACCGCTTCCACGGTGAAGTTGACGAACCCCGTCCGGGTCTGCATCGTGGCCGTATTCCCGGCAGTCTGAACGTGCCGTGGAATAGCCTGGTCAGCGAAGGCCAGCTGAAACCGG
Organism: Erwinia sp. GW821-FHT03D09; assembly: GCF_059420805.1. Classification (NCBI taxonomy): domain Bacteria; kingdom Pseudomonadati; phylum Pseudomonadota; class Gammaproteobacteria; order Enterobacterales; family Erwiniaceae; genus Erwinia; species Erwinia sp. GW821-FHT03D09. The sequence goes on along the minus strand of NZ_JBWKUK010000008.1, from coordinate 95,273 downwards.
CCTCAGAGCTGCGCGCTATCTTCAGTCAGCAGGGTGTCGATCTGGCCCAGCCGGTTATCGCCAGCTGCGGCTCAGGCGTAACAGCGGTGGTGGTCATTCTGGCGCTGACCAGCCTGGGAGCGAAAGAGGTCACGCTGTATGACGGTTCGTGGGGAGAATGGGGCAGCCGCAACGATCTACCGATCGTCAACGATTCGCTGTAAGCCCCTTTAGTACTTCGGTAGAAAGGCGACCCGACTGGTCGCCTTTTTCATGCAAGACGTTAAATATTAACCACTTTGAAATCGCGCAGGAAGCTGCCCCAGCGGCGTTCATAGAAAGGTTTGATGTGAGCGATAAAGAAGTGGCTGATGCCCTTATCACCTTCCACGACATGACAAATATCGATCGGCTCATCTTCCAGCATAGTGTCGGTCGCCACGCTTCCCGCCGCCTGAATGATCGCGTCAACGTCGCCGTCGGCTTCGATACCAATCAGCAGGTTTGCTGGCTGATCGACACTCTCTTTGATGTGGGCCACCCAGGCGCGGCGCACCGATTTGTATTTGGCAAACAGCTGGGTCAGCGAGTCAATCATCTGCGCGGGCGGCTCGGCGATTTCCGACAGCAGTAATGGTGTCCCGCCTTCCAGCACGGTCTGCTGGCTGAGTGCGCTCCCGCGATCGCCCAGTAAATCGGCAATTTCACGCGGCGAAAACTCTTTCCCCTCCGGCAGTTTTGGATTCAGGAACAGCGTTTCACCCAGTGTCATTTCAAACAGCGTACGCACTGGCATCACCAGATAAGCCTGTTCGCTGCTGACCGCCTGCTCCAGTGCGCTAACGGACGTGAAGCAGGGAATAATGCTGGTTCCGTCGTCTTTTTCCCAGTGCTGTAAATCTACCGGCGTGCTGGCATCAATAGCCGAACCGACCTCGGCGCTTTCGCCCGGCACCACCACGCTGGCATCCATCAGCAGGGAAAAAAATTCGGGGCGGTGTGCCGGTTCACCGGCGGCCAGCTTCAGCACCTCTTCAAGGCGCGAGTTAAGTTCGTTCATCGTCAGGTTCTTTTCGTTACGGGCCATGTTTTAGCGGGCGATCCGCGAAGGAAGATCGCCCGATCGCCATTATTCGTGGCTGAGCAGCAGGTTAGCGACGGTACGCACACCCAGACCGGTTGCCCCCGCAGACCACTGATCCACCGCACCTTTACGGTAGGTGGCGGAGCAGTCAATGTGCAGCCAGCCGGTCTTATATTCGCTGACAAAGTATGACAGGAAGGCTGCCGCGGTGCTGGCACCGGCAGAGTGTGCCGGGCTGGCTATGTTGTTGAGGTCGGCAAAGTTTGACGGCAGATGGCTGCGGTGGAATTCCGCCAGCGGCAGGCGCCAGAACGGCTCGCTCTCTTTTTCAGCACAGCTTAGCAGCGACTGCGCTAACGTATCGTCAAAGCTGAACAGCGCATGATAATCGTTACCCAGCGCGGTTTTCGCCGCACCGGTCAGGGTAGCCGCATCGACGATCAGTTTTGGCTTCAGCGCGCTGGCATCAATCAGTCCGTCGGCCAGAACCAGACGGCCTTCAGCATCGGTATTCATCACCTCAACGGTTTTGCCGTTGCGGTAGTGGATGATATCGCCAAGCTTGAAGGCATTGCCGCTGACCATGTTATCTGCGCAACAGAGGATCAGCTTCACGCGCTTATCCAAGCCACGGGTAATCGCCAGCGCCAGCGCGCCGGTCAGGGTAGCAGCGCCGCCCATATCCGATTTCATGGAATCCATAAAACCGCTCTGCTTCAGGCTGTAGCCGCCGGTATCGAAAGTAATACCTTTGCCAACCAGGCAGGCGAATACCGGTGCGTCCTCTTTACCTGACGGATTAAAGTCCAGCGTCAGCAGCACCGGACTACGGGAAGAACCGCGCCCGACGGTGTGCAGACCAGCATAGTTTTGCAGACGCAGATCCTCGCCTTTGGTGATGCGGTAGTTGACGCTATCGCAAGCAACATCACACAGCAGATCCACCGCGCGGGTTGCCAGCTGTTCTGGCCCCAGATCTTCCGCAGGCATATTGATGGTATCGCGCACCCAGTCAACGATCTTCAGGCGGCTGTTCAGTTCTTTGGTGTCAGCGTCATTCAGCTCGGCCCATTCAACCTGACGTGACCCTTTTGGTGCGCGGTAGCCCTGCCAGAATGCCCAGCTGTTTTCCAGATCCCAACCGTCGCCGCTCAGGCTGATATTACGTATCCCCTGCCCGCCAATTTTTCTCGCGGCGCGCTGAATCGTAGTTTGTGCACCTTTGCCGGTGATATGGATCGTCATTCCACTGTCGTTGCTGGTGAGGATCGCTTTTTCGCCCCAGCGCGGATCGGCCGCAGCCGTTGACAGGGTAATGTTCATGACAGAGGTGGTCATCGCATGGCTCCTTTTCATTTTTTCACGTCGTGGACCGGAGATCCCCGGCCTCTGCGATTTACCGCAGGACAGATGCTATTCAAAATCGACACTCCAGACTAACAGAAATGCGGGAAAGATGTTTTCACCGCATGCTTTCATGCCGTGCTTTTCTGCTGAATGTGAAACGGGCCGAAGAGTTAATCCGGCCCGTTGGCATAACGCGAATCTCCAGGCTAACGTCTAGCTGGCAGCAGCAACGCCTGCCGCTTTAAACGCCGCCCACTGTGGGGAAACCTCACGTATCCGCGCAATCGACTTCACAATCAGCGCGATCGCATAGTCAATTTCTTCAACGGTGGTGAAACGGCCCAGCGAGAAACGCAGCGAGCTGTAGGCGAGATCGTCGCTCACGCCCATTGCACGCAGGACATAGGAAGGCTCCAGGCTGGCAGAGGTACAGGCTGAGCCGGATGAAACGGCCAGATCCTTCAGCATCATAATAAGCGATTCGCCGTCAACGTAGCCGAAGCTGACGTTAAGAATATTTTGCGCGCCGTGTTCGAATGAACCATTAAGATGAACCTGCTCAATTGCGCTGATACCCGCCCAGAAACGCGCACGCAGTGAAGCCAGGCGCGCCATTTCTTCGGACATCTCTTCTTTGGCAATACGATAGGCTTCACCCATGCCGACAATTTGATGCACCGGCAGCGTACCGGAACGCATGCCGCGCTCGTGGCCACCACCGTGGATCTGCGCGTCAATTCGCACCTTTGGCTTGCGGCGAACGTATAGCGCGCCAATGCCTTTTGGGCCGTAAATTTTATGGGCGGATACGGACATTAAATCAACGCTCAGCGTAGTGAGATCGATCGGCAATTTTCCCACGCTTTGAGTCGCATCAACATGGAAAAGTACCCCACGGGAGCGGCACAGTTCGCCGATGGCGGCAATGTCCTGAATCACTCCGGTTTCGTTATTAACGTGCATAATCGACACCAGTACCGTGTCGTCACGCAGTGCGGCTTCAAGCTGAGCAAGATCGATAACACCGTCAGCCTGTGGATTAAGCCAGGTGACGCTGTAGCCTTCGCTTTCAAGCTGCGCACAGGTATCCAGTACGGCCTTATGTTCCGTGGTACAGGTAACAATATGATGGCCTTTTTCCTGATTCGCCTCAGCGGCACCCTTAATCGCCAGGTTATTGGCTTCGGTTGCACCGGAGGTAAACACGATTTCACGGGGATCGGCACCGATCAGTTCGGCAACCTGGTTACGGGCGATATCTACGGCTTCTTCTGACTGCCAGCCAAAACGGTGGGAACGGGAGGCCGGATTACCGAAGGTTCCATCAAGTGTGAGGTGCTGCATCATCTTCGCGGCAACACGGGGATCGGCCGGAGTGGTGGCGGAGTAATCGAGGTAAATCGGTAATTTCATTGCGCGTTAAGCTCCGTACAGGTTTTCCCTGAGCTTTCAGCCCGCTGTCACCGGACGACAATCTGAAAGCTCAGGGATACATAATCTGCACAACGCTGGAAACGCGATTGAGTGAGGATCAGGCGCGCAGATTAATGTTAATTGTTTCGTGCATACGACCATTCGGAATGCGACGAATCTCGTTACTGTTCTGGCGGTCGGCAACTTCCAGGATTTCCTGGTTGTTCACCAGCTCGGCCAGTGTAATATTATTCAGGAAGTCGCTGATGCGCTCGCTCAGATCGCGCCACAGTACATGGGTCAGGCAACGTTCGCCGCCCTGGCAGCCTTCTTTGCCCTGACATTTGGTGGCGTCAACAGATTCGTCAACGGCAGTGATCACTGCACCCACCGCGATCGCATCAGAACTTTTACCCAGCAGATAACCACCACCCGGACCACGTACGCTGGCAACCAGACCATGCTTGCGCAGACGAGAGAACAGCTGCTCAAGATAAGAAAGCGAGATGCCCTGACGCTCTGAAATATCAGCTAAAGGTACCGGACCTTCGTGAGAGTGCAGTGCAACATCGAGCATAGCGGTAACAGCATAACGGCCTTTGGATGTCAGTCTCATGGCTTTACGACCTCGGTTATAACCCTGGATGGGTGTTAACAAAATATGGACGCAAGTCTGCCATTCCTGAGTAAATTGGTCAAGTATTTAACCGAGTAAAACACTCAACTATTTAACCAAGTATTTTACTCAAGTATTAAACACCTGATTTAAATTAAAATAATTAAATTTCCCGCTTTTTTTCAAGGGATGAAAGCATGCCGCGAAGGATGTTTAGCTCATCTTTTTCCGGGCGTGCACGGGTAAACAGGCGGCGCATTTTGCTCATCACCTGCCCTGGTGTCGCCTCGCGAATGAAGCCGCTGGCCACCATCATTTTCTCCATATGCTGGTAAAAACGCTCAAGATCGTCCACCAGCGGATAAGGCGATTTGGTCACTTCGGACGCTTCGGTTTCCTGCGATTGTAGCCAGGCCATGCGCACTTCATAGGTAATCACCTGGACGGCCATCGCCAGATTTAGCGAGCTGTATTCCGGGTTCGCGGCAATCGCCACGTGGTAGTGGCATTTTTGCAGTTCTTCATTGGTCAGACCTACGCGTTCACGGCCAAACACCAGTGCAACCGGCGCTTGCTGCCCCTCTTCCACACTCTTCAGACCACATTCACGCGGGTCCAGCATCGGCCAGGGCAGCGAACGGGAACGCGCGCTGGTGCCGACAACCAGACTGCAGCCGGCAATCGCTTCATCAAAGGTATCGACAATGGTGGCATTACCAATTACATCGCTGGCACCGGCAGCCAGAGCGATGGCCTGCGAGTCAGGCTTAACCAGCGGATTGACCAGATAAAGGTTTGTTAAACCCATCGTTTTCATGGCACGGGCTACGGAGCCCATATTGCCGGTGTGGGACGTTTCAACCAGTACGATTCGGATATTTTGCAGCATGAGAGTGTCAGGTGTGAGGAATAATTTAACGATGCTATCATATTTTCAGGACATTTGCCGTTCTCCCTGCTATAGTATGCGCCGTTTTATATCCAACTACTGCGGCGGCCACTAAACCGGCAGGCTGGAAGTAGTGAGAGATACCGTTCTTTAACATCCAGTGAGACGACACTACATGCATCCGATGCTCAACATCGCCGTGCGCGCTGCGCGCAAGGCCGGAAACGTAATTGCTAAGAACTATGAAACCCCGGACGCAGTCGAAGCCAGCCAGAAAGGCAGCAACGACTTTGTGACTAATGTTGACCGCGAAGCGGAACGCCAGATTATCGAGGTGATTCGCAAGTCTTACCCGAAACACACCATTATTACTGAAGAAAGTGGTGAGTTAGCCGGTGAAGACCAGGATATACAGTGGATTATCGACCCTCTGGATGGCACCACCAACTTCATCAAACGCCTGCCTCACTTCTCTGTTTCTATCGCCGTGCGCATTAAAGGCCGCACCGAAGTGGCGGTAGTTTATGACCCAATGCGTAATGAACTGTTCAGCGCCGTTCGCGGCCAGGGCGCACAGCTTAACGGCTACCGCCTGCGCGGCAGCACCGCTCGCGATCTGGATGGCACCATCCTGGCGACCGGTTTCCCGTTCAAGCTGAAACAGCACGCCACCCCTTATATCAACATCGTCAGCAAACTGTTCACCCAGTGTGCAGATTTTCGCCGTACCGGTTCTGCTGCGCTGGACCTGGCCTACACCGCCGCCGGCCGCGTTGACGGTTATTTCGAAATCGGCCTGAAGCCGTGGGATTTTGCCGCGGGTGAACTGCTGGTTCGTGAAGCCGGTGGTCTGGTCACCGACTTTGTTGGCGCACACGGCTATATGCTTTCAGGAAACATCGTTGCCGGTAACCCGCGCGTGGTGAAATCAATCCTGGCTAACATCCGTGAAGAGCTGAGCGAAGCGCTGAAGCGTTAATTTTTACCCGTCTCACTAAGGCCGACCTGACGTCGGCCTTTTTTATGCCTGAAATTAACGGGCAAACAGCGGTCGGATACCGCTCGAAATATCCGGTTGAGCGCTCAGCCACAATACGCTCCCCACTGCCAGCAGCAGTATCCCTCCGCTCAGCGCCAGGCAGTTCAGCGCCACCTTCTGCCAGCCCGCAGGAGGACGATTGCGGCTCAGGCGCAGCGCCAGCACCCTGGATATCTGCACCAGGAGCGCCATGCCGGAAACGGTCAGCGCCGTCCCCAGCGCCATCGCTATCGCCGATAGCACGCCCCAGCCGTACACGCCGATGACCTTTGAGAACAACAGCATCATAATCGCACCGGAACAGGGGCGCATCCCCATCGACAGCACCACCAGGCTTTTGGTTTTCCAGCCCACGGCGGCGGCAAGTTGAGCACTGTCCGGTACATGCTGATGCCCGCAGCCGCAGTGTTCACTGTGTTGGTGATCGGCTGGCACAATGCGATGAATGGTCATGCCGCCAGCCTTGCCTGAAGCACGCAGCGTGCTTAACTTCCGGCCGGCACGCCAGCACAGCCATAATCCCAGCCCGGCCACCAGCAGATAGCTGCTTTTTTCCAGCCAGTAGCTGCTGAGATGCAGCTGCCGCGAAGAGAGTTTTAGCACCACCAGCATTATCGTGACCAGCGCAATGGCCACGCCGCCCTGCACCACCGCTGCCATCATCGTCAGCTGCAGGCTGGTTTTTACCCGGGTAGGATGCGTGGCCAGGAAGGTCGCGATCACCACCTTGCCATGCCCCGGGCCCAGCGCATGCAAAACGCCATACAGCAGGCTGAAGCCCATCAGCGTCAGCCCCGTCTTTTGAGGATGGCTGGCAACCTGTTGCAGCAGCGCGGTCATCTGCTGATGCAGGCTTTTCTGCCAGAGCACGCTTTGTAACAGGATCTGCGGCCAGAACTGCCACACCAGCAGCGCACAGGCCAACAGTACAATGATCAGCAGATACAGCGGCCACAGCTGCCGCCAGCTACGTGCCTGCGTAGACAGGATATTTACTGACATACCAGCGTGACCGTCTGGGCAAACTGGCGGCCCAAATCCATCTCTTCCGCTGGCGCATCCGCTTTATCCAGCGACAGCGCATACGCCTGCATTGATGCGTCAGGTTTTGGCGTTTTCAGTTCAAAGTGGCATTGTTTCGCCAGTTCATCAGGGATTTTCAACGATTTTTCCGAGTCGTAATACATATCAACAAAGTAGGTCGGGTCAAAGGTGGAGAAGACGAAGCGCTGCCCCTTAAGCGGCTGCGGATGCGCCAGCGGCAGCACGAATTCCAGCACCGCCCGGTGTCCCTGCCGCGACAGATGATACTCCGGCGGCAGATTTTCAAATTTCACCGGCTGTTTTTGATACCAGAACTCGGTGAAGTAGTGCTGACCCAGTACGTTAGCCATCACTTCGGCCGCCAGTTTCTTCCAGATAACCGAGCCGGGTTTAGCGTCGGCAGCGTCATACAGCAGATCGGCGGAGGTAATTTCATCCATAACCCAGCGCATTCTCAGCCCGGTAATATTGTCACCCTGGTGGAGCAGCGTGGTTTGCATATCAATAAAGCTGTGCGGATGCGACCACGCCGCCGGCACGGAACCCACAACCAGCATCAGCCCAATAATGTATCTGTTATAACGTAACAAATCTAACCCCATTCCAGGATTTCCCGATTATTTTTGTGACCTGTCTTTAAAAGCGCCGAATAAACGTCTACAGACTCTCCACAGCCGCAAAGAGTCAGGCTAGGATTAACACAATATACGTTTAGCGGGGGCGCAGATGACGAGTGATTACTCACCAGAAACCTCTGTTTTTTCCCGTCAGCAACGGCGCTGCCACCTCATTTTAATGCTTTGTCTTCCTGAACCTGCCGTTACGTTGGAGATGTACTGCCAGCTCAACGGGGTAGAAGACGCGGTAGCCCGGCAAGATATAGCGGAGGTTACGCTGGAGATCCAGCGTTATCACCAGCTGATTATCGAACAGGATCGGCAGGGAGTACTAAAGCTGATCGGCGCACAGCTAAATCAGCGCCTGTGTCTGCTGCACGGTTTACGCCGGGCACTGCGGCTGTCCCCTGATTTTGTCTGCCACTATTTCACTGCAAAGATTAAACACCGCCTGCAGCGTAACGAGGTCAGCAAGGCGCTGTATGATGAGCATAATTTACAGGCGCTGATCCAGCACTGCTCCCGGCAGCTTATGCGGGAGTTTAACGCGCGCGACCGCCACTTTTTGCAAATATACCTGCAGTACTCCCTCGCCCATGACGGCCTGGTGGACTTTAATCCTGAGCAGGCAAGCTGGCTGAGCGCCAAAACAGAGTACGTACTGGCGCAGGAGATCCTTCGCTGCTGGCATCGGCAGGGTTATCAGCAAACCTCTGCAGATGATGCCATCCCGCTGGCATTGCTGTTTAGCCAGCTGCACATTCCCAACGTCAGCCAGACGGTTGGTGAATATGAAGCCCGACTATTGCTGGCGATTAAACAGCTTATCCTCCGCTTTCAGCAGCTGTCAGGTATGCAGTTCAGCTGTCATGAAGAACTGTGCGCCCAGCTGTTCAGCCATCTGGCGCAGGCGCTGGAGCGAGTACGGTTCGCCGTAGGGATTGATCACACTCTGGTGGAAGACGTGGCGCGACAGTATCCGCGCCTGCTGCGAACGACGCGTGCCGCGCTGGTTGAATTCGAACAGCAGTTCTCGATGCGATTTTCTGAAGAAGAGCTGGGCCTGACGGCCATTATCTTTGGCGCCTGGCTGATGCAGGAGAACGCTCTGCAGGAAAAGCAGGTGCTGCTGCTGACCGGCTATGACAGCGAACTCGAACGCTGCGTTGAACAGCAGCTGCGCGAGCTGACGCTGCTGCCGTTAAATATCAAATATTTGACGGTGGATGACTATCAGCGTAACAGTGCACCAAAGGGAATTTCGCTGGTGATCACCCCCTATGTCACCACGCTGCCGCTGTTCTCACCGCCGCTGATCCACGCGGAGCTGCCGCTGGGCGAGCACCAGCAGCGCAGCATCCGGGCGCTGCTTGAGTCATAGCTAACGAACGTTTGGCCGCACGAACAGGGCCGGAACCACCAGTAGCGCCATCACCCAGAAAACTCCGCCCTGCAGGTGTTGGAACAGCACGCCGCAGATCATGGTCATAATGGCAATACCGCCACCCATCGCCAGCGCCGAGTAAAGAGACTGCAGGCGGATCACTTCCGCTCCCTCCCGGGAGGCCATAAAGCGCATTGCCGCCAGATGGCAAACGGTGAAACTGCCACAGTGTAGGATCTGTGCCACAATCAGCCAGCCCAGATCGGTAGTGGCTGCCATCAGGCTCCAGCGAACAATCGCCGCAATGCCGGAGAGCAGCAGCAGATCCCTCGCACTCCAGCGGCGAAACAGTCGGTTGCTGGAGGCAAAAATGACAATCTCAGCCACGACGCCCAGCGACCACAAATAACCCACGACGCTGGCCGAATAGCCCGCCTGCTGCCAGTAGATTGCGCTAAAACCATAATAGGCCGCATGCGCTCCCTGCATCAGCGTCACGCACAGCATAAAGCGCCAGACGGCATTTTCACGTAGCATCTGTAGCCACACCTGCCAGCCAGCGTGGCTGCCCTGCTTAGAGGTGCCCTGCGGCATCACCGCCGGACGCAGCAGCATGCCCGCCAGCATCGCGCCGCAGCCTGCGCACAGCAGCATCAGAATCGCCTGGTAAGAGAATTGATTGACCAGTACACCGGTCAATGCCGAGCTGATAACAAACGCCAGCGATCCCCACAGCCGCACCGGTCCGTAGGGCAGCGCGATTTGCCGCTGCCAGGTGGCAGCCAGCGCATCGCTCAGCGGCACCAGCGGTGAGAACACAAGGTTAAAGCCCACCATCACGAAAAGCAGCCAGAGCCACTGCGAACCGAAGCAGAACCCCAGCGCAAACAGCAGGGTAATCAGTGCCAGCAGGCGCAATGCATTGACCAGCTGAGAGGGATTTGTGACGCGCGAGGCAATCAGCAGGCTACCCGTAAAGCGGGCAATCATGCCGCAGCCCAGCAGCAGACCTATCTGTTCAGGCTTCATGCCACTGCCTTCCAGCCAGACACCCCAAAATGGCAGGTATACGCCGTAGGCAAAGAAATAAGTGAAGTAGCCCAGCCCCAGCCAGTACGTCGATCGTATCGTCATGTTCCGTCCGACAGAATAAGTTTCGGCGGTACTCTACACTGTGCTGATGGATAAAAAAATAACGGGGCACTGATGTGCCCCGTTATCTGTGTGACGGCTCGCAGTTAATGGACTGCTAGCGGATTATGCGTATACCGGGAAGCGGGCGCAGATATCCAGAACCTGCTTCTTCACGCGCTCGCTGACGCCTTCGTCATTGATATTGTCAAGAATATCGCTGATCCAGCCAGCCAACTCGCGAACTTCGGCTTCTTTGAAACCGCGACGGGTTACCGCCGGAGAACCAATACGGATACCGGAAGTCACAAACGGGCTCTTCGGATCGTTAGGTACGCTGTTTTTGTTGACGGTGATGTTAGCGCGGCCCAGAGCGGCATCGGCTTCTTTACCGGTCAGGTTTTTGTCAACCAGATCCAGCAGGAACAGGTGGTTATGGGTGCCGCCGGAAACCACGTTGTAGCCACGTTCCAGGAACACTTCAACCATCGCTCGTGCGTTTTTAGCAACCTGCTGCTGGTAGGTTTTGAACTCTGGCTCCATCGCTTCTTTGAACGCCACCGCTTTACCGGCGATAACGTGCATCAGAGGACCACCCTGGCCGCCAGGGAAGACCGCAGAGTTCAGCTTCTTATACAGATCTTCGGCGCCGCCCTGCGCCAGGATCAGACCACCGCGCGGGCCCGCCAGGGTTTTGTGGGTGGTAGAAGTCACGATGTGTGCGTGAGGAACCGGGTTAGGGTAAACGTCGGCGGCAATCAGGCCCGCAACGTGAGCCATATCCACAAACAGGTATGCACCAACGCTGTCGGCGATTTCACGCATTTTAGCCCAGTCACACACGCCGGAGTATGCGGAGAAGCCGCCTACGATCATTTTCGGCTGGTGCTGTTTAGCCAGCTCGGCCAGCTCGTTGTAGTCGATTTTGCCGGTTTCATCGATGCCGTAAGGAATGACTTTATACAGTTTACCGGACAGGTTAACCGGGGAACCGTGAGTCAGGTGACCACCGTGCGCCAGGTTCATACCCAGAATCGTATCGCCCGGCTGCAGCAGCGCGGTGTAAACCGCAAAGTTCGCCTGTGAACCGGAATGCGGCTGCACGTTGGCATAGTCGGCACCGAACAGCGCTTTAGCGCGGTCAATAGCCAGCTGCTCAACGATATCCACGTACTCACAGCCACCGTAGTAGCGTTTACCCGGATACCCTTCGGCATATTTGTTAGTCAGCTGGGACCCCTGAGCCTGCATTACACGTGGGCTGGTATAGTTTTCTGAAGCAATCAGCTCGATGTGCTCTTCCTGACGCACTTTCTCCTGCTCCATCGCCTGCCATAAATCGGCATCGTAATCGGCAATGTTCATATCACGCTTTAACATCTGCATCTCCTGACTCAACTGACTTTAATAAGGAACGTGAGGGTGTGGTCAACAGTTTAAACTGTTACCCAGCCGTTGAATAGCGCCATGACCGCCTTTTTGCGCAAACGATTGGCTTCAGAGCCAGCAAGGCTTAGATATCATTTTTACAAGCAGTTGGTTACGGAGTTTTCCTCATTATCAACTTGCAGCTTATTCATTAAGCCCCTGTTATCAGCACGGATAAATAACCACTGATATTGAAGGTGTATTTACAATGCAACCACTCGTCAATCAAATGCATTTGAAATACACGTTATAAGATTAGGGGGTTCACCATGCTAGATAATCAGACCATTGCCACCGTCAAATCCACCCTTCCCGCTATTCTCGAGCTTGGACCACGCCTGACGGCCCACTTTTACGATCGCATGTTCAGCCATAATCCCGAACTGAAAGATATTTTTAATATGAGCAATCAGCGCAACGGCCACCAGCGGGAAGCGCTGTTTAACGCCGTCTGTGCCTACGCCAGTAATATTGATAATCTGGCGGCGCTCGGCCCCGCCGTGGAGAAAATTGCCCAAAAACATACCAGCTTTGCCATCCGACCCGAGCAATACAACATTGTCGGTACTCACTTACTGGCCAGCATCGATGAGATGCTGCATCCGGGTGAAGAGGTTCTTGAGGCCTGGGGCAAAGCCTATGGCGTGCTGGCCGGGATCTTCGTGCAGCGTGAAGAGCAGATCTATGAACTCTCCGAGCAAAAACCCGGTGGCTGGAGGGGAACGCGAGAATTCATCATTAGCGAAATCACACCACAAAGTTCGGTAATCACAAGCTTTGTGCTGACCCCGGCTGACGGCCAGCCGGTAGCGGGCTATCGCGCCGGGCAATATCTTGCCCTTTGGGTGGACGATCCTTCTTTTGAAAATAAAGAAATTCGTCAGTATTCACTCACTCGCTCACCCAATGGCAAAAATTACCGGCTTGCCGTACGTCATGAAAAGGGCGGAACGATGTCCAGCTGGCTGCATCAGCAGAAGGTGGGCACGCATCTGCGCGTTGCTCCACCGGCCGGTGATTTCTTCCTGGACGTGAAGCCGGAAACCCCGGTCACGCTGATCTCGGCGGGTGTAGGGCTGACGCCAATGCTGGCGATGCTGCATCAGCTGGCAGAGAACCGACATCCGTCGCCGGTACAATGGTTCCATGCCGCCGATAACGGCAGCACGCACGCTTTTGCCAAAGAGGTCACGGAAACCGGAAATCATCTGCCAGGGTTTACGCAGCATATCTGGTACAGCCATCCCACAGCTCAGGATAAAGAAAAATTCGACACGCACGGGCTTATCAACCTGTCGCCGCTGGAGTCCAGGCTCAGCGATCCGGCCATGCAGTATTATCTGTGTGGGCCGGTGGGATTCATGGAGACGGTGGAGCAACAGCTTCAACAGCTGGGCGTTTCGCACAATCGTATTCATTATGAAGTGTTTGGCCCGCACAAAGCGCTATAACACACCACTCTGCCGATCGTAACGCCAGAATTGAACAGGGCCTGAATATTCAGGCCCTGTTACGCAAGTAAAAGACAGCGATTAAATCGCTTCTTCGTCTTCTTCACCGGTGCGGATACGCACAACGCGCGCCACATCAAATACGAAAATCTTACCGTCGCCGATTTTACCGGTCTGTGCTGTGTTCATAATGGTATCGACACAGGTATCGACAATATCATCAGCCACAACGATTTCGATTTTCACTTTTGGCAGAAAATCGACCATATATTCAGCTCCGCGATACAGCTCGGTGTGGCCTTTCTGACGACCAAAACCTTTTACTTCCGTTACCGTCATACCGGTGATGCCGACTTCCGCCAGCGCTTCGCGCACGTCATCCAGTTTGAACGGCTTAATAATTGCATCGATCTTTTTCATAGCAGACCCTTATTTCTCCCTCCGGTAACGGACGGGTAATCAACGATTAACTTCACCGGACAGGTCACGCGGCGCGGTCTGTCTCTTTTTTCAGGCAGCTAAACTACCATAATTGATAGTGAAAACGGCACTGAAAATTATTCTTTAAAATCGGCGGCGTCCAGTTCGTGTCGCGACAGCAGTTTATAAAACTCGGTACGATTGCGCCCCGCCATTCGGGCGGCATTGGTCACATTTCCTTTGGTCATTTGCAGCAGCTTACGCAGGTAGTTAAGCTCGAACTGATTACGCGCCTCCGCAAACGTGGGCAGCGCCGTATTTTCTCCGGCCAGCGCCTGTTCAACCAGCGCGTCGCCGATGACCGGTGCCGAGGTCAGCGCCACACACTGTTCAATCACATTCACCAGCTGGCGCACATTCCCCGGCCAGCTGGCGGCCATCAGGCGATGCATCGCGTCGCTGGAGAAGCTGCGGACAAACGGCTTGTGTCGCGCCGCCGACTGCTTCAATAAATGATTGGCCAGCAGCGGAATATCCTCGGCTCTTTCGTGCAGGGCCGGGATCTTCAAATTGACCACATTTAAACGATAGAACAAATCTTCGCGAAACTCTTTTCTCTCCATCGCTTTTGGCAGATCGCGATGGGTGGCGGAGATAATGCGCACATCGATATCCAGATCGCGGTTGCTGCCCAGCGGGCGCACTTTGCGCTCCTGCAACACGCGTAGTAGTTTGACCTGCAGTGCCTGCGGCATATCACCAATTTCGTCGAGGAACAGCGTTCCCCCCTCGGCGGCCTGGAACAGCCCTTCCCGACTGCTCACCGCACCGGTAAAAGCCCCTTTCGCATGGCCAAACAGCTCAGATTCCAGCAGCTGCTCCGGCAGCGCACCGCAGTTAATCGCGATAAACGCTTTGCCCGCGCGCGGGCTGGCCGCATGGATCGCCTGCGCCAGAATCTCTTTTCCGGTTCCACTCTGACCGTTAATCAGCACGCTGACGTCGGAATGCGCCACCAGCCGCGCCTGTTCCAGCAGACGCAGCATCAGCGGGCTGCGGGTGACAATATTTTCGCTCCACGACTCGTCCGTCGTTGGCACCCGGTGCGCCAGCGCCTCATCGATGGCTTTGTACAGCGCATCACGGTCCACCGGCTTGGTCAGGAAACTGAACACACCTTGCTGCGTAGCGGCAACGGCATCCGGGATAGAACCATGCGCGGTAAGAATGATCACCGGCATACCGGGATGACGTTTCTGGATTTCGGCAAACAGCGCCATCCCGTCCATTTCATCCATGCGCAGATCGCTAATCGCCAGATCGATAGTTTCACGGTCCAGCACCCGCAGCGCTTCCGGGCCACTTTCGGCGGTGGTGACGGCAAAACCTTCACTACTGAGGCGCATACCGAGGAGTTTAAGCAGGCTGGGGTCGTCATCCACCAGCAGCAGGCGGGCTGATTTTTTTATCATGGCGTTGCATCGTCCTCTGATTTATTACCGGATGATGTTGCGTCGTCCGGTACGGATTTATCCGCCGCGTGGCTGCTGTCGGCCGCATCGGGCGAACGGCGTGATGAAAGCTGGCGCTCGATGTCGGTCAGGGAATCCAGCTTGCGCCGGGTCACCGCCAGCTCCTGGTTCAGCGCGATTTCCTGCTGGCGCAGCGCATCAAGCTGCGCATCGCTGGTCTGTTGCAGCGCCGCGTAGCGCGTGCGCTCTGCCGAAAGCTGCAACAGCGATCCCTGCCCTTCCCGCCACATGGCCAGTAACGGGCGCACGGCGGTCGGGTAGTCGTAGCTATAATCATCAAGACGATGTAAATACTGGCGGCGCTCCACGGGCGTGACGTTACCGTTGCTGAGCAGTACGGCCTGTTTAAAACGGCTCTGCCAGTTATCCGCCGGCCAGCGGCGCGCTTCGACGCGAGCTTCGGCAGGTGACAGGCGCAGGGCACAGTCCATTGTTCGCAGCCAGTAGAGCGGGTTGTTGACCACCTGCGCGTTGTTAAAGGCCCAGACCTGGCCGCAGGAGACCGCCTGGAAATCCACAACGCGGCGTTCAGATTCGCTGAATGAATCATGCGTCAGATTGCTGTTCTTCTCCGGCACCTGGCTGCAGCCAAATATCAGTGGGATCAGCAGTGACACCGCAGCGAGTTTGCCGGTTCGATCCAGAGACAACAGAGCAGATAAAGGTGAAAAGCGCATGACTAGTCATTCCCGGCGGTGGTATTTAATTCGATACGGAAGCAAACATCCGCTTCCTTGCTGTCAACCAGCTGTAAATCACCCTGCAAACGCTGCAGGCAGTCTTTTGCAATACTCAGCCCCAGCCCGCTGCCTTTAACGGCCCCCTTTCGCTGCATGTTGCCCTGGAAGAAAGGTTCAAAGATCATCGCCCGCTCTGCGGTCGGGATCGGCGTGCCGGTGTTGGCAACTTCAATAATTGCCCGGTCTCCCTGCTGGCGGCTGCGGACCCAGATACGGCCTGATTCTGCGCCGTAGTGTACAGCATTGGAGTAAAGATTATCGATCGCCCGCAGCAGCAATGTCGGCTCCGCACGACAGCTGGCGAGCTGAAGATCGATGTCGGTGTGTATCATCTTAGCGCGAGCCGTGAGGTTGTGGCTGGCAACCAGCGTTTCAACCAGCGGGGCCAGCTGCACATCCTCAAGCGGCAGTGGTCCATCGGCCAGCTTACGATTGTAGTCCAGCAGCTGCTCAATCAGCGTTTGCAGGCGACGGCTACTGTCATTGAGAATACTAACGACTTCTTTCTGGTCAGCGGTTAAGGGGCCAGCTATCTGATCGGCAAGCAATTCCGTTCCTTCACGCATGCTGGCCAGCGGCGTTTTCAGCTCGTGAGAGATATGGCGCAGGAACTCGTGGCGCTGGGACTCAAGCCAGGTCAGCCGCTCGCTCAGCCACAGTATGCGCTGCCCCAAAGAGCGAATTTCACGCGGTCCTTTGAACATCAGGTCCTGTTCAAGCTGTTGCCCTTCGCCCAGACGGTTAATCATCCGCTCGACGGCTTTCACCGGCCCGATAATCATGCGGGTAAACAACACCACCAGCCCGAGGCTGAGCAGGAACAGTGTCAGCGCCTGCCAGCCAAAATACTGTCCCCTATCGGCAATTTCACGCTGTAACTGCAGGCCGCGCGAGAAAACCACTTCGCGGGTAGTTTGCACCAGTTCAGCGTTGGCGGAAGAAAATGCCTCCAGCTGATCGGCGGCGGCTTTTACCGGTGTGCTGTTGTCGCATTTTATCTGGCTCAGCTGAGTAAGGCTTTGACGCAGCGCCTGGTAAGTGCGGATGTCTGGCAGTACCGGTGCGTGGGCATCAAGCATTTGCGAATAGCGGCTGTGCTGAGTTTGATAGAGCTTTTGCAGCATCGGGTTATCCAGTACGCAGTACTGACGATAACTGCGCTCCAGTTCCAGCGCCGTACGCGCCATTGCTTCACTGCGCCGCACATCGGTCAGGGTGGTACGGTTAGTATCCGCCGCGCGATCGCTCAACGCCGACAGGCTTTCCCAGGCCTGCCATGCCAGCACCAGCAGCGGTAATAACACCAGTAAAAACGCCATCAGCACCAGCTGACGCAGCGATCGTGGAAACAGACGCCATTTCTTCACGGATTGATCTCTTGTTCAGGTTATCTGTGATGCTAGCGGAGAGTGGGCGGCGAGGAAAGCCAGGCGATGAAATGAAAATGGCCGGTTCACTGAACCGGCCATCGGGCGACGCTGCATAGTAAGCAGCGAGGCTGAATAGGTGGAGCCTAACTCAACGTTGTGTCCGATGTTTGATAACGTCACAGAGTGAACGATTATCGGTGGGGTGGACGACAGGCTCCGTTTTGTGCGTCATTCTGGGCGTTATGGGCACTAGACCGCTTGCGCAGGGCTGTCATAACCAGGTGAATGAGCCGCTGAGCAGATTATAGCAATCATCGTGCCAGTTTTACAATTCATGTTTTAACTTATTATAAAATGGTGATTTTTTAGGTTTTCACTGAGTTGGGTCGGCACGCTATTTTGACCAGTCGGTCCGGATGAGTGTCGCTGAAAAGAAACACTTTTTGCGATGCGCGAAACGTGCCATTTAAATCAATGAGTTAAATGTCTCCTTTTGGAGACAGTGGTTTGAGTAGATTGTCGGGGAAATGCAACAGTGGGCTGAGGCTGGTAATTCCGGTGCTGATGATTTCGGTGCTGATGATTTTGGTGCTGGTGGTTTCGGAGCTGATGATTTTGATGCTGGCGCAGACGGGTTGGCCCCGGAAACGGACTGGTCCTCGCGCCACGCGTTGCGTGGTGCCTTCACTGCGTGCGTTCAGCGCTGCGGATTGTCGATTTCCGGGGCCAACCCGTCTGCGCTTTGATACCGGAGTCGCTGCTTTAAAAGATCGGCTTTCATCATCCCATCGGACCTCAAGTGAAACTGGCCCACATTACCCACTCCAGATAACGACACAGACAGGAAAACCCGCTGGTCATTCAGATAATGAAAGCAAAATCAGCTTGCCGATCAAGTTAATACTCATGACTGAACCTGTCTCAACGCAGAAAAGAAGCCACGGCAATTTCCGGAAGAGGGCCAGCCTGGGCGGCTGCCGGGCAATCCGCAGCGCTGAGGTGCAGGTAGCGGGACCGGAGAGAGCAGCATGGATGCTGCGCTCAGGCGTGGCGCGGGCAGGACGCCCGCTCCACGCCGATCCGCAAGGCCCGATACCGAAACCGAAGGCACCGCAAGGCGGCGCGAGGACCGCCCGGCAGCCGCCCAGGCTGGCCCTCGTTCACCGCGATTCCAGCAAAGCTTTTCATCTTGCCACCCGTTTCGGAGAAGTAAATGATAAAAAAAAGCCACCATCCCAAAGGACGGTGGCTTTTTCAAACCTGCCATTAGCCCGCTGATTTACAGCAAGCTACTCACACAGGTATCAGCCCAGCTGCTTACGCGCATTGCGGAAAATACGCATCCACGGGCTGTCCTCGCCCCACTCTGCCGGGTGCCAGGAGTTGCTGACGGTACGGAACACGCGCTCCGGGTGCGGCATCATAATCGTTACGCGACCGCTTTCGTTAGTCACCGCCGTAATACCGTTTGGAGACCCGTTCGGGTTAGCCGGGTACTGCTGGGTCACGTTGCCGAAGTTATCGACAAAGCGCAGCGCCACCAGACCTTTCTGCTCAAGCTGTGCCAGATGCGCATCGCTACGCACTTCAACAAAGCCTTCACCGTGCGACACCGCAATCGGCATACGAGAACCGACCATACCATCCAACAGCAGAGACGGGCTGGCCGCAACTTCTACCAGGCTGAAGCGGGCTTCAAAACGCTCGGACTGGTTACGCACAAAGCGTGGCCACTCTTCGCTACCCGGGATCAGCTCGCGCAGATTGGACATCATCTGGCAACCGTTACATACGCCCAGCGCCAGCGTCTGCGGACGGTGGAAGAAGGTTTCGAACTCATCACGGACGCGGCTGTTGAACAGAATCGATTTTGCCCAGCCTTCACCGGCACCCAGCACATCGCCGTAGGAGAAGCCGCCGCAGGCAACCAGTGCCTGAACGTCGGTCAGACCACGACGACCCGCAAGCAAATCGCTCATATGCACGTCAACCGCATCAAACCCGGCACGATGGAAGGCAGCCGCCATCTCAACGTGGGAGTTAACGCCCTGCTCGCGCAGTACGGCAACTTTTGGACGCGCGCCGGTGGCAATAAACGGTGCGGCAATATCTTCTTCTGGCTTGAAGGTCAGTTTGACGTTCAGGCCCGGATCGCTGTTGTCTTTCTTGGCTTCGTGTTCCTGGTCTGCGCAGATCGGGTTGTCGCGCAGGCGCTGCATCTGCCAGGTGGTTTCTGCCCACCAGGTACGCAGCGTGGTACGGCTTTCGCTGTACACCGCAGAATCGCCGGAGGTAATCACAAAGCGATCGCCCTCTACCGCACGACCCAGCACGTGAACGCTGTCGCCCAGTCCGTTGGCAGCAAACACCTGCTCAACCGCAGCGCAGTCTGCTGCAGCAACCTGAATCACCGCGCCCAGCTCTTCGTTGAACAGCGCAGCCAGACTGTCGCTGCCCAGCGCGGCAATGTCTGCCTCAACGCCGCAGTGGCCGGTAAAGGCCATTTCCGCCAGCGTCACCAGCAGGCCACCGTCGGAACGGTCGTGGTAAGCCAGCAGTTTGCCATCGGCAACCAGGGTCTGAATCGCATTCCAGAATCCGGCCAGCTGCTTCGCATCGCGCACGTCGGCAGGTTTGTCACCCAGCTGACGATAAACCTGAGACAGTGCCGTTGCACCCAGCGCATTTACGCCGTTGCCGAGGTCAATCAGCAGCAGCCGGTTATCCACGGTTTGCAGCTGTGGGGTTGCGGTTTTGCGCACGTCTTCCACGCGGGCAAAGGCGGTGATCACCAGCGACAGCGGAGAAGTCATCTCACGCTGCCCGGCACCTTCCTGCCAGCGGGTTTTCATCGACATAGAGTCTTTACCTACCGGGATAGTGATACCCAGCGCCGGGCACAGCTCTTCGCCGACGGCTTTCACCGCTTCGTACAGGCCCGCATCTTCACCCGGGTGGCCGGCTGCGGCCATCCAGTTAGCGGAAAGTTTAATGCGCGTCAGCGGACCAATCTGAGTCGCAGCAATGTTGGTCAGCGCTTCGCCCACGGCCAGACGACCGGAGGCAGCGAAGTCCAGCAGCGCAACCGGCGCACGTTCGCCGAGCGCCATCGCTTCACCGTAGTAGCTGTCGAGGCTGGCGGTGGTGATCGCGCTGTTGGCGACCGGGATCTGCCAAGGGCCAACCATCTGATCGCGCGCTACCATACCGGTGACAGAACGGTCACCGATGGTTACGAGGAAGGTTTTCTCCGCAACGGTCGGCAGATGCAGGACGCGGTTTACCGCATCAGCAATCGAGATATTGTCGCGAACCAGCGCGTCGCCTTTTGCCTTCAGGCTGGCTACATCGCGGGTCATTTTTGGCGTTTTGCCCAGCAGTACGTCCAGCGGCAGGTCAATTGGCGTGTTGTCGAAATGGCTGTCGGCCAGCGACAGATGCATCTCCTCGGTGGCTTCACCAATCACCGCATACGGAGCGCGTTCGCGTTTGCACAGCTCGTCAAACAGCGCGATGCTCTCCGGCGCAACCGCCAGCACGTAACGCTCCTGGGATTCGTTACACCAGACTTCCAGCGGGCTCATGCCCGGTTCATCATTGAGGATGTCGCGCAGATTGAAACGACCGCCGCGCTCGCCGTCGCTGACCAGTTCCGGCATGGCATTGGACAGGCCACCCGCACCCACGTCGTGGATAAACAGAATCGGGTTGGCTTCACCCATCTGCCAGCAGCGGTCGATCACTTCCTGGCAGCGGCGTTCCATTTCCGGGTTGTCGCGCTGTACGGAGGCGAAGTCCAGATCGGCATCCGACTGCCCGGAAGCCATGGATGAGGCCGCACCGCCGCCCAGACCGATATTCATCGCCGGGCCACCCAGTACGATCAGCTTGGCACCGACGGTGATTTCGCCTTTCTGCACGTGATCGGCACGGATGTTACCAATACCGCCAGCCAGCATGATTGGCTTATGGTAGCCGCGCAGCTCTTCGCCGTTATGGCTGTTGACGCGCTCTTCATAGGTACGGAAGTAGCCGTTCAGCGCCGGGCGACCAAATTCGTTGTTAAACGCCGCGCCACCCAGAGGGCCTTCGGTCATGATATCCAGTGCGGTTACGATACGATCCGGCTTGCCGAAATCTTCTTCCCACGGCTGTTCAAAACCCGGGATACGCAGGTTAGATACGGAGAAGCCAACCAGACCGGCTTTTGGTTTCGCGCCGCGTCCGGTCGCGCCTTCATCACGGATTTCGCCACCGGAACCGGTCGCCGCACCCGGCCACGGCGAAATCGCCGTCGGGTGGTTATGGGTTTCTACCTTCATCAGGATATGCGTGTCTTCCTGATGGAAATCATAGGCGCCCTGGCGGTCAGCGTAGAAACGCCCCACCTGAGAACCTTCCATTACCGCGGCATTGTCTTTATAGGCAGACAGCACGTGGTCCGGGGTTTTCTCAAAGGTGTTTTTGATCATCTTGAACAGAGATTTTGGCTGCTGTTCACCGTCAATCACCCAGTCGGCATTAAAAATTTTGTGACGGCAGTGCTCTGAGTTTGCCTGAGCAAACATATAGAGCTCGATATCGTTCGGGTTGCGCCCCAGTTTTTCAAACGCGGCCAGCAGGTAGTCGATCTCATCCTCGGCCAGTGCCAGGCCCAGCTTGATATTAGCCTGAACCAGCGCATCACGACCTTCACCCAGCACGTCCACGCTCTGTACCGGCGCGGGCTGATGGTGTGCGAACAGCTGCTCGGCCTGATTCAGATCCGTAAAGACGGTTTCCATCATGCGGTCGTGCAGCAGAGCAGCCAACGTGCCCCATTGCGCATCGGTCAGCTGTGGAGCCTGAATATAGAAGGCCAGGCCGCGCTCAAGGCGCAGAACCTGTGGCAGGTCGCAGTTGTGGGCGATATCGGTCGCTTTGGATGACCACGGGGAGATCGTGCCGGGACGCGGGGTCACCAGCAGCAGGCGGCCTTCCGGGGTATGCTCAGCGAGAGAAGGACCGTATTTCAGCAGGCGCTGCAGGCGCGCTTTAGCATCCGCATCAAGCGGTGCGCTGACATCGGCGAAATGGACGTACTCGGCGTAAATATCACTCACCGGCAGGTGAGCGTCCTGAAAGCGGGTCAGCAGTTTGTTAATACGAAATGCCGACAGGGCGGGCGAACCACGCAGAATTTCCATCATTAAAGATCTCTCGTCTCGAAGCGCCGGGCGACGCTTCATTGGGCGCAACAGGGAAAACGGGCGCTATTATAGAGAATCCCCACCGGTTACGAAACCGTTTGCGCAGAATTAATCGGCATCCAGAATTGGCTGAAAATCGCACGATTCAGGTTGATTTAGGTTGCGATGCCACTCGGACTTGAGCAAAATGCTCCACGCTCAGGAGCAATTATAGCCAATAAATACTGCCATTAAAGACAGATGCCCGAGAGCCACCGAGAGATAACTATTTGAAACGCCTAAAATTAAACTACCTGCTCACCGGGCTGGTGATGGTGCTGCTCGCGCTTGCACTGTGGCCGTCGATACCCTGGTACGGCGGTGCAACCGACCGCATCGCGCAGATAAAATCGCGAGGAGTTTTACGTGTAAGCACGATAAATTCTCCTCTGACTTACTACACCGTGAATAAATCACCTGCTGGTATGGACTACGAGCTGGCAAAACGCTTCGCCGATTATCTTGGTGTGAAGCTGGAAGTAACCGTGCGCCCGAACCTGAGCGATCTGTTTGACGATCTGGAAGATGACAAAGCTGATGTGCTGGCGGCCGGTTTAATCTACAACAATGAACGTCTGGCGCATTTCCGTGCCGGACCGACCTACTATTCCGTTTCGCAGCAGCTGGTGTACCGCATCGGAGCAACGAGACCGAAGAATCTCGGCGATCTTAAGGGACGGCTAATTGTGGCGTCCGGTTCGGCCTATCTTTCTACCCTGCGTGGTTCGAAAGAGAATCAGTACCCGGATCTCGATTGGGCGATCTCCACCGATCAAACGCCGCAGACGCTGCTGCAGGCCGTGGCCGATGGCAAGATCGAGTATACGGTCGGCGATTCGGTAACCATTGGCCTGATGCAACGCATCCATCCGCAGCTGGCAGTGGCATTTGATATCACGGATGAAGAACCTGTCACCTGGTATATCCCGCGTGAGCAGGACGACAGCCTGAATGCGGCGATGCTCGACTTCTATAATCAGATGGGTGAAGAAGACGCGATGGCACGGCTGGATGAAAAGTATCTCGGCCACGTCGGTACCTTTGACTATGTTGACACCCGGACGTTCCTGCGGGCCATTGACGGCACGCTGCCGGCGATCCAGCCGCTGTTTGAAAAATATGCGCAGAGCATCGACTGGCGGCTGCTGGCGGCAATTTCTTACCAGGAATCACACTGGAACCCTCAGGCTACTTCGCCAACCGGCGTGCGCGGGATGATGATGTTAACGCGTAACACCGCAGACAGCCTGAATGTTACGGACCGGACCGATCCCGAGCAAAGCGTGCGCGGCGGCAGCGAGTACCTGGTGAAGATGATGGAGAAAGTGCCTGCGGGCATCCCGGATGATGAACGCATCTGGTTCGCCCTTGCCGCTTATAATATGGGCTACGCCCATATGCTGGATGCGCGCAAGCTGACGGAAAAACAGCAGGGCAATCCTGACAGCTGGGCCGATGTAAAGCTGCGGCTGCCGATGTTAAGCCAGAAGCGTTACTACAGCCAGACCACCTATGGCTATGCACGCGGGCACGAAGCCTACGCGTATGTCGAGAATATCAGGAAGTATCAGATAAGCCTGGTGGGCTATCTGGAGGATCAGGAAAGAAAACTGGCGCAGAAGGCCGCAACCGAGGCCGAGTTGGGTAATGCCTATCCCGCCGTTCCGCCGCAGTTAGCAATGAACTGAGGCTAAAGTGTCTTCCCCGCCAGGCGCTGCGCTTTTTTCTCCGCACGGCGATGGCGGAAAAAGTCGCTCAGCATCGCCGCACACTCCGTCGCCAGAATACCTTCTTCTATTTGTACCTGGTGGTTCATGCCTGGATGCCCCAGCACATCAAGCAGTGAGCCTGCCGCCCCGGTTTTTCCATCACGTGCGCCAAAAACCAATCTGCCGATGCGGCTGTGAACCATCGCCCCTGCACACATCACGCACGGCTCCAGCGTTACGTACAGCGTAGTATTAAGCAGCCGGTAATTTTCAATGACTTTACCTCCCTGGCGCAGCGCCATGATTTCCGCATGCGCGGTAGGATCGTGATGACCGATTGGCCTGTTCCAGCCTTCGCCGATCGCCCGCCCTTCGTGAACCAGCACCGCGCCTACCGGAACTTCGCCTTCGTCCCAGGCACGGCGGGCCAGCATCAGCGCGTGGCGCATCCAGTATTCATCGTTATTGTCGCTCACCTGAGTCTCCCGCAGAAAAAAAGCGCGAAATTATACACTGATTACGCCCGACAGACCTCGCTTATTCAAGCTGTTGCAGCTCTCCTACGGGGGTTACGCGGAAACGATGCTGACAGAAGAACAGCAGCGGGTTGTCCTGATTGCTGTCACTGTACCCACTGTAGAGCTGGAGCGGCGTGCCGATCTGCTCTTCCAGCTGCGCGACTTTCTCGTGCCCCAGACAACGCAGTGCCAGCACACGCCCCCCCCTGGCACGAGTCATCTGGCTGGCGATCAATTTGACCTTCGGCAGGAACGCGGAATCGAAATACACCTGCTCTACCAGTGGCTGCGGCGAGCCAGTGATTAACCAAACGTCGGCATCATCGCTGTTGAGGTAGTCCGTCAGGCGCTGCTGTACCACAGGAAAAGCCTTCACGCGCTGGCGAAACCAGCGGGCGAACTCATTTTCCCGCTGTAGCAGGCGCTGCTCGCTGTGCCCGAAGGTAATGGACCACAGCAGCAGGCTCATTGGCCAGCGCGCAGCGCGGCCACGCAGTAACAGGCCCGCGGCCACCACCGGCAGCAGCGGTAAAACCAGCAGCAGGTTTAATGGCTGACGCCGCAGCATCCAGCGCATATAGGTACCAAACATATCCTGCTGGTGCAGCGTGCCGTCGAGATCGAAAAAAATAACGCGTCGTTCCTGGCTGGTTGTCAAACCTTACTCCTCGCAGGCAATGAATCTTAAAAAATGGGTGAAGAAGAAGCTGTTGTTCAGCCTCATCGATCGGCCCGTTACTCACGGTCTTCGCCGTCGGGCTTAGTTCACCAACAGCAAAGCACGCTACACCTGTAGCATACAGAGAATAAGTGTACTCAGAAGTGAGTGAAGAACTCGCTTTTACCGCTCGTTGAGCGCAGCGCGCAGAAATCCTCCGTGCCTGGTAAGCCGCTGACGCGCTTCGGAGCCCGACAGATCGGCCAGGATCATCAGGATGGCCGTTTTGACTTCGTAGTCTACCAGCTCTAGCGCTTCGTCAGCCTGCTGAGGGTTACATCCCGTAGCTTCGCACACCATACGACGCGCGCGGTCCACCAGCTTGATATTGGTAGCTTTCATATCGACCATCAGGTTCTGCCAGACCTTACCGATTTTCACCATCGCACCGGTGGAGATCATATTCAGTACCAGCTTTTGTGCGGTGCCGGACTTCAGACGGGTTGACCCGGTTAGCGCTTCCGGCCCCACCACTGGTGAAATAGCAATTTCGGCTTCGCAGGCAATTGGCGATCCAGGATTGCAGGAAACAGCTGCAGTGCGGCAACCGTGCTGGCGAGCATAACGTAGCGCACCGATGACATAAGGCGTACGGCCGGAAGCGGCCAGGCCGATTACCATATCATTGGGGCTGAGCTCCAGCCCCTGCAAATCGCGGACACCCAGTTGTTCATCGTCTTCAGCGCCCTCAACGGCCTTAAACATCGCCCCTGGCCCACCGGCAATCAGGCCAATCACCAGATCGGGTGATACACCAAAGGTCGGCGGGCATTCCGATGCATCCAGCACGCCCAGGCGGCCGCTGGTGCCGGCTCCCATATAAATGATGCGACCACCAGCAGCCAGTGCGGCGGCGGCGGCATCAACGGCCAGCGCCACCTGCGGCAGAGTCAGGCTGACCGCCGCAGCCACGGTGGCATCCTGCTGATTAAATTTGCTGACCATCTCCAGCGTTGACAGGCTGTCGAGATCAAGAGTGTCCGCATTGCGGGTTTCTGACACCAGTGAACCCAGATCCATTCTTTCCCCTTGACTGAATTTTTAATTCGAACAGATATTTCATTTTTTGAATATTTTATTCAAAATAAACCGTTTTTACACTAGGATCAGTGTAAACGTTAGTGGAACGACGAGAAGCAGAAAAATCCGGCACGCTTATCGGCTCGCCCGAAGCGCGCTGAATTTTGGCCCGCTAAAACATGGAAACTGCTAATCAGTAGGTTAGACTTTGCGTCATGCCTGTTATCATTGCTGTCAATTCAACGTGATGAATTCGAATTGGCAAGAGGAAAAGAGATGAGTTCACTGCTGCGTATTCGTCAGCTGTATCCCAGCCTGGCACTAAATGAGCGCCGCCTGGCTGACTACCTGCTGTCGCAGCCGGACCGCGCGCGTCACCTGAGTTCACAAAAGCTGGCGGATGAATCCGGCGTAAGCCAGTCAAGTGTCGTTAAGTTTGCCCAAAAGCTGGGCTACAAAGGCTTCCCTGCGCTGAAACTGGCACTCAGTGAGTCGCTGGCGGACAAAGATGCGATTACCGTGCATAACCTTATTCTCAGCGACGACCCCCTTAAAACCGTGGGCGAAAAGCTGTTTACGGAAAAGATGTCCGCCATTCGCGCCACGCTGGATATCAACAGTGAAGAGATGCTGCTGGAGACGCTGCGCCTGCTGCGAAACGCGAAGCGTATTGTTCTGGTGGGTATTGGCGCTTCCGGTTTAGTGGCAAAAGATTTTTCGTGGAAGCTGATGAAGATTGGTATCAGCGCGGTTGCAGAGCAGGATATGCATGCGCTGCTGGCCAGCGTGCAGGCGATGAGCCCCGGCGATGTGCTGCTGGCGATCTCCTATACCGGCGAGCGCCGGGAAATTAACCTGGCTGCGCAGGAAGCACAACGGATTGGTGCCACCGTGCTGGCCTTTACCGGCTTTACGCCGAATACGCTGCAGCAGGCGGCATCGCACTGTCTCTATACTGTGGCTGAGGAGCAAACCACCCGCAGTGCCGCGATATCCTCCACTATGGCGCAGCTGGCACTGACCGATCTGCTGTTTATGGCACTGATCCAGCGCGATCCTGAACGCGCGACCAGCCATATTCGACACAGTGAGGCGCTGGTTAAGAAGTTGACTTGAATAAGTTAAGTGCGCGGCATCGCTGCGCACGATACTATTATTTTATACAATAAATTATATTTATATATATAAACAACCATCTAAATAATAAACGACATACCACCTTCTTAAATTCATTTAAATTACTATTTCTCAGAAAAGATAAAACATTAAAAATTCGCTTAGGGCAGTGAAAACCCACCAAAAAATCACAAGAATTTTTTAATTAACCATCATAACCTCAGTTGAAAAAAGGATGTGTTTTATGCCTCATAAAATTGATAGAATATATACTGTCGAAGATGGTAATTACACTTTAAACATAATCAATAGCAATGTAGATACTGGAACTTTCGAGTTAAGCTTCGCCAATAAAAAAACGCCTATTGGTAAAATGGATTATAACAGTCGCGATGGAAGGTTCGCTTTTTTTCGTCAGAATATCCGTGTGCGATTAGCTATATTGTTCGACACAGACCAAATCCCGACTGGAGCTATGTCCTTTCTGAATCATGGTCCGGATATATAACATCTCAAGGTACTATGACAATGGCTGGTTCTTTTTCTTACATACGTAATGATGGAAAAGCCGAAGTATATACAGCCGACAAAATAAAATTTACAAAACAGTAACAAAAAAGAATTAGTTCAAATAAAAAGTAACCATTTTCAATCGGCCTTCATTACGAAGGCTATTACTAATGCATTATTAATGACATTAAAAAACTATGATTATGTAACGTAACTAACGATTTTAAAATTCATACTCAAAAAAATATCACTATTATTGGGTGCAAGAAAATTATGTGTTACATTACGCATTCTCAAAAGTACGTATGCTAAGTTAATGAGAAAAACACACATCTTTCTCCTGCAGAGATATGTACGAATCTAATACTTTTTTAACGGCACTTCATCCAAGATGGCACTACTGATCACCAAACGCTATATCAACTGCGATATGTGTGAGCTATACGTTAAAACCATTATAAAACAATAAATTGAATTTATGTGTTATCTTTTGCGTTACGCCAGACAACACATAAATTTAGCATCAATAAGCCACCGTAACACAAAACTCTTTATCCCGTTTGCAACTCCTTCCCTTCAAAATAACCCCTATAACCCCGCAATGAGTTGACCGTTAACACAACAAGAGTTATTATAACCCCATCAAAACAACACAGAGAACCGGAGGATGGATAGCAGGAATGCAATAGCAATGATAGAGGCCGATGGGTGGTATCTGGTGAGAGTTAAAGGCAGTCATCACCAGTTCAAACACCCAACGAAAAAGGGGCTGGTAACGGTAAAACATCCACAAAAGGACATACCGCTACCGACACTAAAAAGCATTAAAAAAACAGGCGGAGCTTTAAGCCCCACCTACTGGAGGTTTAAATGTTATACCCTGTTGCTATTGATAAAGGCGATTCATCCTTCGGCGTTCGTGTACCCGATATTCCAGGCTGCTTCTCTGGCGGCGACAACTATCAGGATGCGATTGAGAGCGTGCGCGAGGCTATCGACGCACATATAGAATTACTGGTGGAAGATGGTGAAGCAGTGCCGGAAGCCACCAGCGTGGAAAACTGGCTGGACGATCCCGATTATGTGGGCGTGGTGTGGGCGCTGGTTGATGTGGACGTAACCCGGCTGATGGGGAAAGCGGAAAAAATCAATGTCACGCTCCCCTCGTTGTTAATCCGCCGTATCGATCAATTTGTCGTTGCACATCCTGAGTACGGTAGCCGTTCCGGCTTCCTGTCCCGCGTGGCGGCTGATAAAGTGATTCGACGAGAAAAACGTTAAGCCTCGTAAGAGGCTTTAAATATTTTCCGAAAGCAAGAGAATATATTTCATATGGTTCCTTCAGCATACCAGCAATTAAAAAACTGCCTCCATGTAGAGGTTATAGGGCTTGATAACAAATTCACTTGGGATCGCATTATTCGCAGATATATAAAAAACTATAACATTCGATTTATTTTCTGGTGGCGAATTGCCTCGTATTTTTTTCAAAAAGGTGGAAAAAGGAACATTAAGCGCGCCTACAAAATTAATAGAAAACTAATTTCTCGCTATGGAATTGAAATCGAGCTAGGAGCAAGAATTGCCCCCGGAATTACCTTTGCCCACTACCAAGGTATAGTAATCAGCCGTGCCTGCCTTATCGGAAAAAACTTCCACGTCAGGCAAAATACGACTATTGGCGTGAATCATGGGATTAATAGCAGAATTCTTATCGGAGATAACGTTGAGATAGGAGCCAATTGCTGCATCATCAGTGATGATATAACAATTGGCAATAACGTAAAAGTCGGTGCTATGGCATTTATAAATAAAAACATACCGGACAATAGCGTTTGCTATACGACGCATTCCCTAAACGTAAAAGAGAAGACCTCAAGCTGAGCGGTACCACCCCATCAGTTTTATATATGAGTTAGTCACGCCAACTGCTGTACCTGATCCAGTATTACTAGTAGTTCCCGAAACTGAATGGCTGTACGCACCAATACCCATAGTGTGGCTATGTGCTCCAATTCCTACTGAAAAAGTATGCACATGATCACCTGAATTGCTTATAATTTGAGGCCCGTTACCATAGAGATTATTTATATAACCCCGTGCACCATGTGTTGTACCTGGCACCCCTAAACGAGAATCGCTACGGTTCAGTCCGACAGGTGAACCAGCCTCTGAATCTGTTGTATCGCCGCATAACGAGTGAAAATGTCCTCCAGCAGTGTTTATACCCCCTGATTTTGTCCCGTAATCAAATGTACTCGTTGTTTTCGTACCATAGTCAAAACTACTGGTATTAGCAGAAAAAGTATGCCCGTGCACAGGAAGGTTTGCAGTTGCCAGAGTAACAGAGTCCGCACCGCCAGTAGTCATCACATCGCCGCCGATACCGTAGACGAACTGGTAATGCAGCGGCGCGATTCAAAACGTGAAGTGCAGGACATCCTGCTCGAAGCCATGAAAAAGCGAGGTTTGAAGTGAGCGAACAATCCGACAAACTGCTCGCTCCGGCAGAGGTTTGCAAAATGCTCGGTGGAATCACCCAAAAGACTCTCTGTGACTGGAATATCAACCACCGCCATAAAAAAATATTGGCACCGATCCGTTTTACTTCCAAAGTAGTAAGGTACGAGCGCCAGAACGTTCAGGCATTTATCCAAAAATGTCGAAGCGAGTATTAACCTTTTTTCCTCAGTAAAATAACCTGCGTTAAGATACTTGCTTCATGCGCTTCAAAAGCTGTTTTCTTCAACGCCATTTCCTCCTGCAATATCTCATCTGAAAAGTCGTAATGTTCAGCCATAGGATCCGCGCTTTTATCCGAATGGTGCAAACACAAAAGGCTAATCTCCCGCGTATCAGAGCGGGAGAAGCCCTTTGCACGCATCTGAGCAATAACATTGCTCTTAAAGAACTTACGGCACATCGTATTGAATGCCCCTTCCCTACCCTTCACTGTCCCGTCATGTTTAATTCCCTTTACTGCATTTTCCGGGCTGTAAGTTTTTATCAGCTTACCGAGGGATCGCTTTGCAAACGGTAGTTCGGGATTGCGCGGTTGAAGAAAAACAAACTGTTGGTTACACCCCGGTACCGAGTCCCTCCATTCCTTTTGTTCCTGCAAAATACGCTCAATACCAGCGGTTATTGGGATCCTGAATTCCTTCTGCGTTTTCATCGCGCCACGCATACCGATTATCCCGGCCGGATAAACAATTTCTTTTATATCTTCCCTGACATAATTCCATTGCAGATTGCTGACATTGATAGGGCGTCCCCCCGTAAGGATCATAAAACGCATGACATTTTTCTGATGGATGGAGGTACACCCCGCGACGTTAAGCCACAATTTCGCTATAGATTCGATATCAGTAAAAAGGCGCGTAGGCGCAGGCCGTTGCACACGGGAAGATACATAATCATCCGGTATGCTCGCTGCGACGTTTCGTCCGTTGCATAGCTGTGGAACTGAATATTTCCAAAACCGGCGAAGTTCGGCGAATAATTCAAGCGCATGGTTATTAGACTTTGTTGCTATCCAGGTATCCAGCACCTCAATGATTCTTCCATAAGTCACATCACCGAACACTTCACGATCACCGAACGCTAAATCGATCTGCTTTATCCTCGCACAATAAGTCCGGTAGCTGTGGTCACTTAGTTTCTGGCGTTGTACTTTCGCTTCAAGGTCAGCACGATAGCTCTCCAAAGCCAAATGCACAGACTCAGCCCTCAGTCCTTCCCCCGCCATTTCCACCGCGTTCTCACGCGCAAGTTGAATCGCCAGTTCCGGCCATTTACCCAACTTACGCCCTTTCAGCCCCATTTTCTTAGGGAACTCCGCATAGAACGTAACCTTACCGGCCTTACTGAAATCTATGCGTAAATAGCTTTCTTTTTCATATCTTAGATCGCCGGGATTGTCCCTGGTGCTTGAGTATGGTTTTTGCTGCCGTAACACAGATTCGCATGTGTGAGCTTGTCTACGGCGGCTTCCCCCCCTCCCAGCGTTCTAAAGCGCTCAAAAAATCGTCATTATTGGGCTTTTCGGGGTTCTGTGTTACAGTGCGCGGCATTGAAATTCCTTATCCTATGGCCCATCGCGAGACAGGCTCGCACATGAGGCCCTTTAAGGTGGTGATTTTCGGTCTGTGTTGCGGTTTTGTGTTACGCAAGTGAGTGTATCAGTGTTTTCATACTGTACAAATCCACAGATAGTTAATCATAGTAAGGAACATAAACACCAGATAACCAATTGATTATAGAAGATAAAAAAGGTAAGTGATTGAAGTGGCATTATTAATTACAAAGCGCTGTATCAACTGCGATATGTGCGAACCTGAATGCCCCAACGAAGCGATCTCGATGGGGATGGAGTATTACGAGATCGACACCGATCGCTGTACAGAGTGCGTAGGCCATTACGATGCGCCGACCTGCCGGCAGGTCTGCCCGATTGATAACACCATTATTATTGACCCACAGCGGGTAGAAACGAACGATCAGCTGTGGGACAAATTCGTGGTGCTGCACCCCACAGGTTAGCTTTCGATAATCACCGTCGCGCAGGCGTAATGGCGCTCATCGGCCAGGGTAACGTGAACGTGCATCACACCCAGTTTCTTCGCCACTTCCTGTGCGTGCTGGAAGAATCTCAACCCCGGCTTGCCTAACTCGTCGTTGTAAACCTCAAACTGATTAAATGCCAGACCGCCGCGAATGCCGGTGCCGAAGGCTTTGGCCGCCGCCTCCTTTACTGCGAAGCGCTTGGCCAGGAACCGAACCGGCTGCTGGTGTGCCTGATACTGCGCCCACTCATTGGGGCTGAGCACCCGCTTCGCCAGTCGGTCACCTGAACGGGAGATCACCCCTTCGATGCGGGCAATCTCTACAATGTCCGTGCCGAGGCCGAGAATCGCCATTATCGACGTGCTTCCCGCATCAGCTGCTTCATCTCTTTAACCGCATCCGCCAGGCCGCTGAAAACCGCACGGCCAATAATCGCATGACCAATGTTCAGCTCGTGCATTTCGGGCAGAACAGCAATTGGCTGGACGTTGTGATAGGTCAAACCATGGCCCGCGTTAACCTTCAGCCCTTGGCCTGCAGCATAGGTTGCCGCTTCGGCAATACGCGCCAGCTCAGCATCGCGCGCCGGGCCTTCTGCTGCTTCGGCGTAAGCACCAGTATGGATTTCAATGTAAGGTGCCCCGGAAGCCACGGCAGCATCGATCTGCCCGCGGTCGGCGTCAATAAACAGCGAAACCAGGATGCCGGCATCGTTCAGGCGTTTAACCGCAGCGGTCACTTTTTCCAGTTGCCCGGCCACATCGAGCCCGCCTTCGGTGGTGACTTCTTCGCGTTTTTCCGGCACCAGGCAGCAGAAATGCGGCACGATTTCGCAGGCAATCTCGACCATCTCATCGGTTACGGCCATTTCCAGGTTCATACGGGTCTGAATGGTCTGGCGCAAAATGCGCACGTCGCGGTCAGTGATGTGACGGCGGTCTTCACGAAGATGTACGGTAATACCGTCAGCTCCCGCCTGTTCTGAGACAAATGCGGCCTGAACCGGGTCGGGATAATTGGTACCACGAGCGTTGCGTACGGTCGCAACGTGATCGATGTTTACGCCTAACAGTAACTCTGCCATGAGGTCCTCTGGTAATCGCGAATGTTTTATCGAGTGTACAACGTTCGACGGGCGCAGGGGTATGATCTGTCGCTATTCGTTTGCCGAAGACGAAGTGTCCGCTCATTTTCTCGGCAGAAACTGGCGAAACAGCTCAGTACTTTTTAGCGGCCGGTCGCCAAGATAGGGTTTGAGTGCAATACGGGTAAAGCGCTTGGCCGCACGCAGAGTATCCGCATCGGGGAATTCACGCAGCCAGAGCGCACGCAGCTGCCGCCCGGTAAAACTGCGGTTGTTTACCACCAGGCTGGCAATAAATCCCTTCTCTTCCCGGTAGCTGTAGGTCATCTCATCGGCAACCTCTTCCCCGCTGCCGGCGCAGTGCATAAAGTCCACGCCGTAGCCAAGATGGCCCAGCATCGCCAGCTCAAAACGGCGCAGCGCAGGCTCCGGCGAACCGGACGCTGCCGCCAGTGCCTGGATACAGTGCAGGTAGTCAAAGAAGAGTTCGTTAAAAGCGGTTTCGTGTTCCAGTACGCGCGAAAGCAGTTCATTGACGTACAGGCCACAGTAGAGTGTGATGCCGCTGAGCGGAAGTGCCAGCGAAACGGGTTCAGCGCCGCGCAGGGTTTTCACCTCGCCGCGCCCTCCCCAGCGTACCAGCAGAGGGGTGAAGGGTTGCAGAGCGCCCTTCAGGCTGGAACGTCTGGAGCGGGCACCTTTCGCCAGTACCCGCACCCTGCCGTGCTGTTCAGAGAACAGATCGAGCAGCAGGCTGGTTTCGCTCCACGGTCGCGCGTGCAGGACAAAGGCGCGTTGCCAGCCTTCCATCAAAATCAGAGGTCGTCAGTATAGCCCAGGCTGCGTAGGGCGCGTTCATCATCCGCCCAGCCGGACTTCACTTTAACCCACAGCTCAAGGTGCACCTTCGCCTCGAACATCTCTTCCATATCTTTACGCGCTTCAATACCGATGGTTTTGATTTTGGCCCCTTTGTTGCCAATTACCATCTTCTTTTGCCCTTCACGCTCAACGAGGATCAGGCCGTTGATATCATAGCCACCGCGTGCGTTAGAGACGAACTGCTCAATCTCAACCGTAACCGAGTAGGGCAGTTCCGCACCGAGGAAACGCATCAGCTTTTCACGGATGATTTCGGAGGCCATAAAACGCTGAGAACGATCGGTCACGTACTCTTCCGGGAAGTGGTGCTCCGCTTCCGGCAGCAGCTTGTGCACGATGTTGGCAATGGTATCGACATTATTGCCTTTTTCAGCCGAGATCGGCACCACATCCATAAAGTTCATCTGCTCACTAAGGAACTGCAAATGGGGCAGCAGAATGCTTTTATCGGTAATGTTATCGACCTTATTGATCGCCAACAGGACCGGCACTTTGTTGTCTTTTAGTTTGTTCAGCACCATTTCGTCGTCTGGCGTCCAGCGCGTGCCTTCAACAACAAATATCACCAGCTCAACGTCGCCGATTGAACTGCTGGCTGCACGGTTCATCAGGCGGTTGATCGCCCGCTTTTCTTCCATATGCAGACCGGGGGTATCCACGTAGATCGCCTGATAGGCGCCTTCGGTATGGATGCCCATAATACGGTGACGGGTGGTTTGAGGTTTACGCGAGGTAATGGAAACCTTCTGCCCCAGAAGCTGGTTCAGTAAGGTCGATTTACCGACGTTCGGACGGCCTACAATAGCAATAAAGCCGCAATGGGTGGTTTGTTCGCTCATTCAATTCCCAGCTTAATCAGCGCCTGTTCGGCCGCTGCCTGCTCAGCTTTGCGACGGCTTGAGCCGGTTCCCACAACCGGGTCTGCCATGCCGCTCACCTGGCAGTGGATAGTAAATTCCTGATCGTGCGCTTCGCCACGAACCTGCACGACCAGATAGGATGGCAGCGGTAAATGGCGACCCTGCAGAAACTCCTGCAGGCGCGTTTTCGGATCTTTTTGTTTATCGCCCGGGCTGATCTGCTCAAGACGGCTGGCGTACCAGCTGAGGATCAGCTGCTCCACCGTTCTGATATCGCTGTCGAGGAATACCCCTCCGATCAGCGCTTCAACCGTATCAGCCAGAATCGATTCACGGCGGTAGCCGCCGCTTTTCAGCTCACCCGGCCCAAGGCGCAGGCATTCACCGAGGTCAAACTCTCTTGCCATTTCCGCCAGCGTATTACCGCGAACCAGCGTGGCTCGCATACGGCTCATGTCGCCTTCATCCACGCGCGGGAAGCGATGATAAAGGGCATTGGCGATGACATAGCTCAGAATAGAGTCGCCCAGAAATTCCAGTCGCTCGTTATGTTTGCTGCTGGCGCTACGGTGGGTGAGTGCCTGCTGTAACAATTCCTGATGAGTAAAAGTGTAGCCCAACTTGCGTTGAAGCTTGTTAATCACGATGGGGTTCATGCGTTACCAATTTCTGAATGCGTCAATTATGCTGCACACGGAACAGGGCTGGGCCTGAACACCAACACGATCTGTTTCGTGTGCAGTGGCTCCCCAAAGCGGGAAGCCAACCGTTAAATATACTCACCCAACGATGAGTATTAGTGAATGCCACCAATCCGGCTCAGACGTACGCCGGTTGGCCATTCGCCTTCCTGTTTTTCGAAGCTCATCCAGATAGCCGTCGCTTTACCCACCAGATTGCGTTCCGGGACAAAGCCCCAGTAGCGACTGTCGGCGCTGTTATCACGGTTGTCGCCCATCATAAAGTACATGCCCTGCGGCACGACCCACGTGGACTGCTCCTGGCCCGGCTGCTGGTAATAGGATGCAGCCTGGCTTGGCATCTGGGTTACCAGTAAAATCCGGTGAGTCACATCACCGAGCGTTTCACTACGCGTGGCTAAACGCAGTCCGCCCGGCATGGATTCACCCTGTGGCACCTGGAAGAAACCATTACCCACTTCGTTGCCGTTAAAGCCACTAAAGGTCTGGATAAAATCGCTTGGCTCTACGTTTGAGTAGGTCACTGGCAGCGCGGTTTCACACTTGCCACCACCGCAGCCTGGCGTAACTGACACCGTTTTGCTCAGCGGATCGTAGGTTACCCGATCGCCAGGAACTCCGATGGCACGCTTAATATAGTCCAGACTTGGATCTTTCGGGTATTTAAATACCACCACATCACCGCGCTTAGGATGCCCGGTTGGGATCAGCGTAGTCTGGGTGATCGGATCTTTAATCCCGTAGGCATACTTTTCCACAAGGATAAAATCCCCGATCAGCAGCGTCGGCATCATCGATCCTGAAGGGATCTGGAACGGCTCAAAAATAAATGAACGCACCACGAAAACCACCAGCAAAACCGGGAACACCGATGCCGTGGTTTCCACCCAGCCTGGCTGTTTATCCGCTTTGGTTTCTGGCGTGCCTTCGGCTTTTGCCGCTGCGCCCTTCGCCCGGCGGGCCGGCGCCCATTTATACTTGTCGATACACCAGATAATTCCGGTGACCAGCGTTGCTATCGCCAAAATCAGGGCGAACATATTAGCCATTCCAGTTCCCTCAAAGCCCTAAGTTGGGCTTATTTACTGTCTTTACCTACGTGGAGAATGGCAAGGAACGCTTCCTGCGGCAACTCAACGTTACCCACCTGCTTCATGCGTTTCTTACCGTCTTTCTGTTTCTGCAGCAGCTTTTTCTTACGGCTGACGTCACCGCCGTAACACTTGGCGAGAACGTTTTTACGCAGCTGTTTTACGGTTGAACGGGCGATAATGTGAGTACCAATCGCCGCCTGAATCGCAATATCAAACTGCTGGCGGGGGATCAAATCTTTCATCTTCTCAACCAGATCGCGGCCGCGATACTGTGAATTATCACGGTGGGTGATCAGCGCCAGCGCATCAACACGCTCGCCGTTGATCAGCACGTCCACGCGCACCATGTCAGAAGTCTGGAAACGCTTGAAGTTGTAATCCAGTGACGCATAGCCACGAGAGGTTGACTTCAGGCGGTCGAAGAAATCGAGCACCACTTCCGCCATCGGAATTTCATAGGTCAGCGCAACCTGGTTACCGTGGTAAACCATGTTGGTCTGCACGCCGCGTTTTTCGATACACAAAGTAATGACGTTGCCGAGATATTCCTGCGGCAGCAGCATGTGACATTCTGCGATCGGTTCGCGCAGCTCTTCAATATTGTTCAGCGGCGGCAGTTTGCCCGGGCTGTCAACGTAGACGATCTCATTATCCGTGGTTTGCACTTCATACACGACGGTTGGCGCAGTAGTAATCAGTTCGAGATCGTACTCACGCTCCAGACGCTCCTGGATAATTTCCATATGCAGCAGGCCAAGGAAGCCGCAGCGGAAACCGAAGCCCAGCGCCGTTGAGCTTTCCGGCTCGTAGAACAGAGAAGCGTCGTTAAGGCTCAGCTTGCCCAGCGCATCGCGGAAGGCTTCATAATCATCAGAGCTGATCGGGAACAGACCGGCATAAACCTGTGGCTTCACTTTTTTGAAGCCTGGCAGCGCTTTATCGGCAGGATTACGGGCCAGCGTCAGAGTATCGCCCACCGGCGCACCGAGGATGTCTTTGATTGCGCAGACCAGCCAGCCTACTTCACCACAGTTCAGCAAGTCGGTATCTTCACGTTTAGGCGTGAAAATCCCTAAACGATCGGCGTTGTAAATCTGACCGGTGCTCATTACCTTGATCTTGTCGCCCTTACGCATGGTGCCGTTTTTAATACGAACCAGCGAGACAACGCCAAGATAATTATCGAACCAGGAGTCGATGATCAGCGCCTGCAGCGGACCTTCAGGATCTCCTTCCGGTGGCGGAATATCACGCACCAGACGTTCCAGTACGTCCGGCACGCCCACGCCGGTTTTCGCCGAGCAGCGCACCGCATCGGTGGCATCGATGCCAACGATATCTTCAATTTCCTGGGCAACACGCTCAGGATCGGCAGCAGGCAGGTCGATCTTATTCAGAACCGGCACGACTTCCAGATCCATTTCCATCGCCGTATAGCAGTTTGCCAGCGTCTGGGCTTCAACACCCTGACCGGCATCAACCACCAGCAGTGCGCCTTCACACGCCGCCAGGGAACGGGAAACTTCGTAGGAGAAGTCAACGTGTCCTGGGGTGTCGATGAAGTTCAGCTGGTATGTC
Organism: Erwinia sp. GW821-FHT03D09; assembly: GCF_059420805.1. Classification (NCBI taxonomy): domain Bacteria; kingdom Pseudomonadati; phylum Pseudomonadota; class Gammaproteobacteria; order Enterobacterales; family Erwiniaceae; genus Erwinia; species Erwinia sp. GW821-FHT03D09. The sequence continues at coordinate 56,205 of NZ_JBWKUK010000008.1, read as the reverse complement.
TGACCATCAGGTGCATGGTAATCGAGGGTGACGCTCTGCGCTTTAATGGTAATACCGCGCTCACGTTCTAAATCCATGGAATCCAGAACCTGTGCAGCCATTTCACGTTCGGTCAGGCCACCGCAAATCTGAATCAGACGGTCAGAGAGCGTCGATTTGCCGTGGTCAATGTGGGCGATGATCGAAAAATTTCTTATGTGCTTCATTATTGAGGTTTTTCTGCCTTACAAATTCTGGAACTCTCGCGATATAAAATCAGGAGAGCGTGATATCACAGGCGAACAGAGGCCCGAAAGGCTGCATTCTACACTACATATCAAAGGGGTGGAATCATCGCGGGGTGCCAATAGTACCAGCAACGGCCTGGAAACAAAGAATTGCGTAAATATTAGGCGGGATATTGCTCTGCCCGCCAGATGGTGGCTGGGGCTGAGGTGATGAGGATCAGGCATCGGTAGTAACGTGAAGCGCATCCGGTGGCAATGCCACACTGAGGATTACCGGCTGGTACGAAGCGGAACGGCCCAGCACGCCAGAAATGCCGCGAGCGATAATAAAGCCACCAATCCCGCCCAGCAGCGCACCGCAGGCAGCGGCCAGATCGCTGTGAAACAGCATCTGGAACAGCCCGGCAAGGATAAACAATCCTACCAGCGGCGACATATAAACCAACAGCGCCGAACTCAGCAGGCTGGATTCAGCGATACCCAGCTCAATTCGCTGGCCCGGAATCAGCGGCTCGGCGCTGGCAATTTTCATCACATGGGCATTTTTCGGCCCAAGCTTGTTCAGCATATGGCTGCCACAGCCTTTACGGGCAGAGCAGCTGCTACAGGAAGTTTTAATTTCTGAATGCAGCGTAGCCACGCCGTTTTGCCACGAGACAACCGTAGCCCATTCTCTCATCATGGTGTTGTACCTAAAGTAATGCTATCTGCAATGCGTTTGGCTGTAGCGGGTGGTAGTTCGCCCACTACGGTAATTTCCGCATTACTACGCACTTCAGTCTGCACCGTACGACGCCCAGTGCGCAACAGCTGAGATGTGCTGTTTTTATCCGCAAGGGTAATGTTGACAGAGAAGCTGAACAGCCCGTCAGAGTAAAGTCGCGACTCAACCGGGCGGTTCAGCGATGGGATCTGACGGCGGCTCTGCGCTACTTCCTTCATTCCCGCCGGTAGCCATCCAGCTTTCCAGTTGAGTGCCACTTTGTTACCCGCAGGCACCGACAGCGAAGGCGGCAAGTTAGCGGTTTCCAGCCCCTGCATCAGTTTACTCACACCCTGATCGACGGCAAAACTGATCACGCGGTACTGCTCCAGCGTCTCACCATCACGATCGAGCAAATCAACACGCAGCGGCAGTTTAGTTTCACTATCCAACCATACTACGTAGCCATAACGGGTACCATCACGTGAAACAATGCGAATCACCTCACAAAGCTGATCGGCAATACGCGTGCGGCCAACAGGTACAAAATCATAGTTGCTGGCAAGATGCTGAAAATCGGCATAAACCAGTGCGGGCAGCGAATCAACAATATGATCGCCCGCCATAGTGAAGGGTTCCAGCCCCGGTTCGAAATAGCTGATCTCGTTTCCGCGCTGAATGATCTCTCGACGAGGCCCATCCATTTGCAGCAGCTGCGCGTAGGTTTTGTTATCAATGACCGCATGACGATAGCGAAGGGATTCGATCCCCAACCTGGAGACATTGATATAGGCGAGTTCATAACTGAGAGACTGGCTTGCCTGCTCCATCTGTTGTAACAGCGCCCCGGACGGAGATTGTGCCGGGGCGACAGAGGAGTACATCAGGCTGCCAGCCAGAAGGCTGACGGCACACCAAAGCTGCTTCATTACTGCTGTTGCATTCCTAAGGACTGATTACCGGGAACCTGAGCAGCAGCCTGCTGGTCAGGATTTTGATCGAACTGCAGCTGTTTCGCATGCAGACGACGCTGAAGCTCATAGTCCTGCAGCAGTGCATTCACTCGACGACGCTGATCCTGCACCTGCTGATTGACTTTGCTGGTGTTAGTTGCGTTTTCAGACGGCACACCAAGGCTAACCTGCGAAGCCTGTCCCATCATCGGCAGCGTGTTAAACGCCGGTGAGTCTGAGGACTGATCCACAACGGGCTTGTTGTACTGCTGAACGCCGACGATGACCGCCAGTGAAACGCAGGCAGCCAGGCCGACCTGTGTAATCTGAGCAGCCCATGGACGCACTTTGCCCCAAAACGGCATCGCTGCAGCTTCTGCGGGTTTCGGCTGAGCTTCCGGGATCAATCGGGTGACAGTTTTCGCTGGCTCATCTTCGATAGCCGCGGCCACGCGGGCAGCGATATCAAAATCCAGCAGCTGTGGGACATCGCCACGCAACGTATCGCGGATCAGATGATAGCTTTCCCAGTTTTTCTGTAGCGCGGCATCGGAATTGAGCGCCGACATCAGCTCAGTATCCAGTGCTTCACCATCCATTAAAGCGGAAAGTTGTTCTTTCTGCATGCCTCAATACCCTTCCTGTGTACGTTATTGCTAACGTTGGATAAGCGGTTGAATTTTATTATCAATAGCTTCTCGTGCACGAAAAATTCGTGAACGAACCGTGCCCACCGGACAGTCCATGATAACCGCTATCTCTTCATAGCTCAGGCCATCAAGCTCGCGCAGCGTAATCGCCATGCGCAGGTCCTCGGGTAACATTTCGATAGTACGAAAAACTATCTGTTTCAGTTCTTCTGACAACATTAAGTTCTCAGGGTTCGAAATTTCTTTCAGCGCTCCCGCACTTTCAAAGTTTTCTGCGTCGATAGCGTCCACATCGCTGGAAGGCGGACGACGCCCCTGAGCCACTAGATAATTTTTAGCCGTATTGACGGCAATTCGGTAGAGCCAGGTATAGAAAGCACTATCCCCCCGGAACGATTCCAGCGCACGATAGGCCTTAATAAATGATTCCTGCACTACGTCAGGAACATCTCCTGATGGTACATAGCGGGAAACCAGACTCGCCACTTTATGCTGGTAGCGCACCACCAGTAAATTGAATGACTTCTGATCACCCTTCTGCACGCGCTCAACGAGAATCTGATCCGTTAACTGCTCGCTCATCCGAGGTAAAATCTCCCCAAATCTGTTTCCACGCGTAACCAAACTCCCAGTGATAACCCCAAATTGTTTTCGAGCAAGCACGCGATTTGAGTGATTTTCATTGGAGAAGTTCCATTACGCCATTATTTTTGTGAGGTCGTCGGGACATATTCACAAATCAGCTCGCTTTTTTATACATTCTTACCGATTTGTGGGCCACTGCCTTTCTTTGTCTACTGAACTTAGAGTTCATTACCCTGACGACGCCCGCAGAGTAACGCATGGGGCCAGGTTTTTCACCCTCTAATCGCTTCAACAAGCTTCGGTTCACACTATTAATAACCCCACCTTGTGTGTTCAGCCCGGTGTACGCGGCACATTTCCATATCTTAATTCTGCTCGCACTGTGCATACTGGTCGATAAAAAGCCTTTTTGCCTGATTAATTTGAGTGCTATGCTCAGCAAATAACCTGTTTAGTAAATTAAACACCATGACGCATTCTTCCGATTACAGCTGTGATGTCTTAATTATTGGCAGCGGCGCAGCGGGCCTTTCACTGGCGCTGCGTTTGGCGGCGAAACACCGCGTTACCGTGCTGAGTAAGGGCCCGGTCAGCGAAGGCTCAACGTTTTATGCCCAGGGCGGCATCGCGGCCGTGTTTGATGAAACTGACAGCATTGAGTCTCATATTGAAGATACGCTGATCGCCGGCAGTGGCCTTTGCGAGCGTGATGCCGTTTCGTTTATCGCCAGTAACGCACGCCACTGCGTTCAGTGGCTGATTGATAACGGCGTGCTTTTCGATAAAGAAACCCCAGGAAACAGCGAGCAGCCTTATCACTTAACTCGCGAAGGCGGCCATAGCCACCGCCGCATCCTGCACAGCGCCGACGCCACCGGCAAGGCCGTTGAAACGACCCTGGTCAGCCAGGCACTTAGTCATCCCAACATTACGTTGATTGAACGCAGCAACGCCGTTGACCTGATCGTCTCCGACAAGATCGGACTGCCGGGTGAACGCCGGGTAGTCGGAGCCTATATCTGGAACCGCAAACGTGAAAAAGTGGAGTCCTGCCGCGCGCGGGCCGTAGTGCTGGCAACCGGCGGCGCAGCGAAAGTGTATCAATACACCACCAATCCCGATGTCGCTTCCGGTGACGGCATCGCCATGGCATGGCGTGCCGGCTGTCGGGTGGCCAATCTTGAGTTTAACCAGTTTCACCCCACCTGCCTGTTCCACCCCGATGCCCGCAACTTCCTGCTAACCGAAGCCCTGCGTGGTGAAGGCGCATTGCTTAAGCGCCCTGATGGCTCTCGTTTTATGCCGGACTTCGATCCACGTGGCGAACTGGCGCCGCGCGATATCGTCGCCCGCGCAATTGACCATGAAATGAAGCGGCTGGGTGCCGACTGCATGTATCTGGATATCAGCCATCAGTCGCCGGACTTTATCCGCGCACATTTTCCCACTATTTACGAAAAGCTGCTGACGCTGGGTTTCGATCTCACCAGCCAGCCGATCCCTATCGTCCCGGCGGCGCACTATACCTGCGGTGGCGTGATGGTGAACCAGCAGGGACAAACCGATCTCAGCGGGCTGTATGCCATTGGTGAAGTCACTTATACCGGCCTGCACGGCGCTAATCGCCTGGCCTCGAACTCTCTGCTGGAGTGCCTGGTTTACGGCTGGTCGGCGGCGGAAGATATCGATCGCCGCCTGGCTGATGTTCAATTAGTGACGGCGCTTCCAGTGTGGGATGAAAGTCGGGTGGACGATTCCGATGAGCGGGTGGTGATCCAGCATAACTGGCATGAACTGCGGCTGTTTATGTGGGACTACGTGGGGATTGTTCGCACCACTAAGCGCCTGGAACGCGCGCTGCGGCGTATTAACACCCTGCAGCAGGAAATTGACGAGTACTACGCCAATTTCCGCATTTCTAACAACCTGCTTGAGCTGCGTAATCTGGTACAGGTTGCCGAACTGATGGTGCGATGCGCCCTCGAACGTAAAGAGAGCCGCGGCCTGCACTACACGCTCGACTATCCCGAAGTGTTGGATGAAGCCAGACCGACGGTGCTGATTCCTTAATTAGCGGAATAAATAGAAGTCGCGGGTCAGACTACAGTGGGCCTCAGAGTAGTGCTGATCCGGCCCGCGAATCGTCATACGGTCCAGCATCTGCTCGCCCGCCTGCGGCGATAGCGCCAGCATGACGCGGTTCGGTGGCCGGGTATCGTTGTCGGCCACATCGGTGCGGAAACGCAGATGCCAGCCACGCTGTAGCGCACTCTCAACCAGCACACTCCCTGCAGATTCCGGCAGGATCACGCAGAAAAATCCGTCTTCCGTGATTAGCTGCTCGGCGCAGCCCAGCAGGGCTTCATGCGTGAGCGCGCCGGTATAGCGAGCGGAAGCACGTTCAGGGGTCGCACAGTCCGAACCCGGTGCAAAATAGGGCGGATTGCTGACAATCAGCGAATAGCGCTGCTCACAGCCCATCGTCCATTCAAGAATATCGGCCTGATGAACGTGGATTCGGTCCGGCCACGGCGAGGCGATAACGTTTCCCTGCGCCTGCTCTGCCGCCGCCGCATCAAGCTCGACGGCATCAACCTGTATCGATTCCGCGGTACGCTGCGCCAGCATCAGTGCAATCAGACCGCTGCCCGTACCGATATCCAGTACGCGGCGTACGTTGGCAACCGGCGCCCAGGCTCCGAGCAGTACGCCATCGGTACCCACCTTCATGGCGCAACGATCGTGAGCGACAAAAAATTGTTTAAAGGTAAACCCGTTGGCACGGAGAATGGCTTTCTGTTGCGACATTTGACTGACCTGAAAGAGAAACGGCGCTAGCATAGGGCAAACCGTGACGAAGGAAAAGTCATTAACCCGATACAAACAGATGAAGATCGCGTTCAATCTGTCTATAATCAGCGCCCCAAACTGAGGTAGACCATGACTGTAACCACTTTTTCCGAACTCGAACTAGACGAAAGCCTGCTGGAAGCCCTGCAGGAAAAAGGCTTCACGCGCCCCACTGCCATTCAGGCCGCGGCGATCCCGCCAGCACTGGAGGGTCGCGACGTTCTGGGTTCGGCACCAACCGGTACAGGCAAAACTGCGGCCTACCTGCTGCCCGTCCTGCAACACCTGCTCGACTTCCCGCGTAAGAAGTCTGGCCCGCCACGCGTTCTGATTCTGACGCCAACGCGCGAACTGGCCATGCAGGTTGCCGAGCAGGCGCGCGAACTGGCGAAACACACTCACCTGGATATCGCGACCATCACCGGCGGCGTGGCATTTATGAACCACGCGGAAGTGTTCAGCGAAAACCAGGATCTAGTGGTAGCCACCACCGGCCGTCTGCTGCAATACATTAAAGAAGAAAACTTTGACTGCCGCGCGGTTGAAACCCTGATCCTTGATGAAGCCGACCGCATGCTGGACATGGGCTTTGCGCAGGATATTGAGACTATCAGTGCCGAAACGCGCTGGCGTAAGCAGACGCTGCTGTTCTCCGCCACGCTGGAAGGGGAAGCCATTAAGGACTTCGCCGAGCGTATTCTGAACGAGCCGGTCGAAGTTGAAGCCGATCCCGCCCGTCGCGAGCGCAAAAAAATCCAGCAGTGGTATTACCGTGCGGATGATACGCAGCATAAAACTGCTCTGCTTATCCACCTGCTTAAACAGCCTGAAGTGACCCGTGCGGTGATCTTTGTGCGTAAACGCGAGCGCGTTCATGAAGTCTGCGCGTGGCTGCGTGAAGCCGGGATCAATACCAGCTACCTCGAAGGTGAACTGGTGCAGGCCAAGCGTAACGAAGCCATCAAACGCGTTGTTGAAGGCCGCGTCAACGTGCTGGTCGCTACCGATATCGCCGCGCGCGGTATTGATATCGATGATGTTAGCCACGTATTCAACTTCGATATGCCTGTAACGGCAGATACCTATCTACACCGCATCGGCCGTACCGGCCGCGCCGGCAAGAAAGGCATCGCTATCTCTCTGGTTGAAGCGCACGATCATCTGTTGCTGGGTAAAATCAGTCGCTATATCCAGGAGCCGCTGAAATCACGCATCATCGAAGAACTGCGCCCGACCACCCGTCCACCAAATGAGAAGCTGAAAGGCAAACCATCGAAAAAGGTGCTGGCGAAGCGCAAAGAGAAGAAAGATAAGGCGAAAGAAGACGAGAAGCCGCGCGCTAAAGTCCGCCACCGCGACGCCAAAAATGTCGGTAAACGCCGCAAGCCAAGTGCTGCTAAAACCGACAGTGCTGAATAATCGCACTGCATGGTAAAAAACCGCCTCTGAAGGGCGGTTTTTTTATGTAGGTAACCGATGAAAACAGGTCTTTGGTGCGAAAATTAATCGCTGTTCCAAATGCTCATTTTCCAACGCACCTCTGTTTTTGCTGAAAGTGAAAAAAAACGCCAGCAATCAGTTAATTAAACGGATTGCTGACGTGATGCGTTTATCAACAGCTCACCAATAAAATACGGTGATTATCGCTTACAAACTCTCAGTAAAGGTACGGGTAATCACATCACGCTGCTGTTCCGGCGTCAGAGAATTAAAACGCACTGCATAGCCCGATACGCGGATAGTCAGCTGCGGATATTTTTCCGGATGCTTAACCGCTTCTTCCAGCGTTTCGCGGCTTAAAACATTCACATTCAGATGCTGCCCGCCTTCTACGCGCACTTCTGGCTTCATTTCCAGCGGAATTTCGCGGTATTCGATTTGCCCCAGATCGCTTACTGGCACAACCTGATCTTCGCTGTAACCAGATTTCGCGCACACACAGCGGGCTTCCGCTTTCTCGCTGTCCAGCAGCCAGAATGAATTTAGCAGCGCGCTATTTTTTGCTTGAGTAATTTGGATTCCGGTAATCATGATGTTGCCTCCCAGGCAGTTAGCGCAGGGTGAAACTGCGCACGGATGGATGGATAAACCAGTCTTCTGTATATCAGCCCGAAATGCTCTCCTCTTTGACCCAAATCAATTGATGAAAACCGCCAATAACGGTTAATAAAGTAACATTCTGTTTTATATCAATTTTCCCCGGTTTTTTATTTCTAATATTTTTGTAAATATTCAATTATTTTTTAAGTTTAACCCCTTACTAAACCACGCTAAGCTACACGCTCTACAGACTTAAAGGAGTTGGCGATGGTCAATACTATGACCTGGCACGATGTGCTGGCTGAGGAAAAAGAAAAACCGTACTTCAGGGAAACGCTGGCTGCCGTTGCGGCTGAGCGTGCGGCCGGCAAAACGGTTTATCCGCCACAAAAAGACGTGTTTAACGCTTTTCGCCTGACGGAATTAGGGCAGGTAAAAGTGGTCATTCTGGGTCAGGACCCTTACCACGGCCCGAATCAGGCCCACGGTCTGGCCTTTTCTGTCCTGCCAGGCGTAGCGGTACCACCTTCGCTGGTGAATATGTACAAAGAACTGATGACGGATATCCCGGGGTTTCAGCGACCTAATCACGGTTTCCTGGAAAGCTGGGCGCACCAGGGCGTCATGCTGCTTAACACCGTACTGACCGTTGAGGGTGGCAAGGCGCATTCACATGCTAAATTTGGCTGGGAAACCTTTACCGATAACGTTATTGCCGCAATCAATCAGCATCGCGAAGGCGTGGTTTTTCTGCTGTGGGGTTCCCATGCGCAGAAGAAAGGCAGCATTATCGACCGAAAGCGCCACCACGTTTTGCAGGCGCCGCACCCTTCCCCACTGTCGGCACATCGCGGTTTCTTCGGTTCCGCGCACTTCTCTAAAACCAATCAGTGGCTGAGTGAACGGAATGAAGCGCCGATAGACTGGACTCCGCATCTTCCTGAATAACAGCGATAAAAAAAGCACCTGACGGTGCTTTTTTTATGCTTTAACTATCAGGCTTTAGCTTTCGCCACTGCAACCATCGCCGGGCGTAACAGGCGACCGTTCAGGGTGTAGCCACGCTGCATCACCATCATTACGTGGTTTGGCGCAACGTCTTCGGATTCCATCATCGACATTGCCTGATGCACATCCGGGTTGAATGGCACGTTAGTATCACCCACCACTTCCACACCGAATTTACCCACCGCGTTCAGCAACGATTTCATCGTCAGATCGATACCTTCGATCATCGAAGCCAGTTCCGGGTTAGTCTTATCAGCCACTTCCAGCGCACGCTCAAGGTTGTCGATCACCGGCAGCAGCTCGTTGACGAATTTTTCCAGGGCAAACTTGTGCGCCTTCTCAACGTCCATTTCCGCACGACGGCGAATATTTTCAATCTCGGCCTGAGCGCGCAGCTGCGCATCACGCACGCCCCCCAGAGATTCAGCCAGCTGGGCTTCAAGCTGCGCAATACGTTCATCGCGCGGGTCCACCCCATCTTCTGCCTGGTTTTTCGCCTGCTCGATCTCAATTTCGTCTGAGACTTGCTCGTTTGGTGTGTTCTGTTCTTTACTACTCATGAATTTCTCCGCGTTTGTGCATATTCCATCGCTGGTTCGCTTATTATGGGGATCAGAATCGCGGTTTCAAGGGAACCAGTCACATTGTCGGGGGAGTTTACCTCGTAAGGAATGCCAGAATCATGAACAGCCACTTCAACTGCATCGGGATTGTCGGCCATCCCCGGCATCCTACTGCGCTCACCACCCATGAAATGCTGTACCGCTGGCTCACCGCGCGCGGGTATCAGGTGATCATTGAGCGCCAGATTGCCCGCGAGTTGAAACTGGAAGGGGTGGAAACCGGCACGCTGGCTGAAATCGGCCAGAAAGCGGACCTTGCGGTAGTAGTCGGCGGTGACGGCAATATGCTCGGCGCCGCACGCGTGTTGGCGCGTTATGATATTAAGGTTATCGGCATCAACCGCGGTAATCTCGGATTTCTGACCGATCTCGACCCGGATAACGCCCAGCAACAGCTGGCTGACGTGCTGGAAGGCGAATACTTTGTTGAAAGCCGTTTTCTGCTGGAGGCACAGGTATGCCGCCAGTCCGGCGCGCCGCGCATCGGCACCGCCATCAATGAAGTGGTCCTGCATCCGGGCAAAGTGGCCCATATGATTGAGTTTGAAGTTTATATCGATGAAAGTTTCGCCTTTTCGCAGCGTTCCGACGGCCTGATCATCTCCACGCCGACCGGCTCCACCGCCTATTCTCTCTCAGCAGGTGGCCCGATCTTAACCCCATCGCTGGACGCGATTGCGATAGTGCCAATGTTCCCGCACACCCTTTCAGCACGGCCGCTGGTGATTAACAGCAGCAGCACGATCCGCCTGCGCTTTTCTTCCCTGCGCAGCGATCTGGAAATCAGCTGCGACAGCCAGATTGCACTGCCGATCCAGGAAGGGGAAGATGTACTGATCCGCCGTAGCGACTATCACCTCAATCTTATTCACCCTAAAAATTATAACTATTTCAATACTTTAAGCTCAAAACTCGGCTGGTCAAAAAAATTATTCTAAAACTGTGCCTGGCTACTTTACTGGTCATAAAACCAGTATATACTGTATAAAAAACCATATATGTGTTTTCATACAGGAAGGCAACTATGCTGGCACAACTGACCATCAGTAACTTTGCTATCGTTCGTGAACTGGAGATCGATTTTCAGCGCGGCATGACGGCAATCACCGGCGAAACCGGTGCGGGTAAGTCCATCGCTATTGACGCGCTGGGGCTTTGTCTGGGTGGTCGTGCCGAAGCGGACATGGTTCGCCAGGGCGCATCCCGTGCGGATATCTGCGCCCGCTTCTCGCTGAAGGATACGCCTTCAGCCCAGCGCTGGCTGAGCGAGAACCAGCTGGATGACGGCAACGAGTGCCTGCTGCGCCGCGTCATCAGTAGCGATGGCCGTTCGCGCGGATTCATCAATGGTACTTCGGTGCCACTCTCCCAGCTGCGTGAACTGGGCCAGGTGCTGATTCAGATCCACGGACAGCACGCGCATCAGCTGCTGCTCAAACCCGAACATCAGAAAACTCTGCTGGATGCCTACGCGGGCGAAACGCTGCTGCTGCAAAATATGGCGCAGCGCTATCGCCAGTGGCACCAGAGCTGCCGCAACCTCGCACACCATCAGCATCAGGCACAGGAGCGCGAAGCGCGCCGCGAACTGCTGCAGTATCAGCTGAAAGAACTGAATGAATTCGCCCCGGTACAGGGTGAGTACGAGCAGATTGACGAAGAGTACAAGCGCCAGGCTAACAGCGGCCATCTACTTTCCGTCAGCCAGCAGACACTGCTGATGCTGGCAGATGGCGAAGACCATAACCTGCAAAGCCAGCTTTATACCGTTCGTCAGCTCATGGGCGAGCTTACCGAAATGGATGACAAGCTCAGCGGCGTATTTGGCATGCTGGAAGAGGCCGCCATTCAGATTAGCGAAGCCAGCGACGAGCTGCGCCACTACTGCGATCGCCTGGATCTGGACCCTAATCGTCTTCAGGAGCTGGAACAGCGCCTGTCGCGGCAAATCAGCCTTGCCCGCAAGCATCATATCCCACCGGAAGAGCTGCCTGGCTTCCATCAGCAACTGCTGGCTGAACAGCAGCTGCTCGACCAGCAGGAAAGCGATCAGGATGAACTGGCTCAGGCGGTAGCCGAACACCACGCAGCCGCATTGCACTGTGCCGAACAGCTGCACGAACGCCGCGCGCACTTTGCCGAAGAGCTGAGTCGTTTGATCACTGAAAGTATGCACGCGCTGTCAATGCCGCACGGTCGCTTCACTATCGACCTGCAGTTCAACCCTGAGCACCTGACGGCGGAAGGCGGCGATCGCATTGATTTCCGCGTCAGCACCAACCCCGGCCAGCCGCTACAGCCACTGGCGAAAGTGGCCTCCGGCGGTGAGCTGTCGCGCATCGCGCTGGCTATTCAGGTGATTACCGCCCGTAAGATGGATACGCCGGCCCTGATCTTCGATGAGGTCGATGTGGGTATCAGCGGACCAACTGCCGCCGTGGTAGGCAAAATGCTGCGCCAGCTGGGTGAATCGACCCAGGTGATGTGCGTTACCCACCTGCCGCAGGTTGCAGGCTGTGGCCATCAGCACTTCTTTGTCAGCAAAGAAACCGATGGCGAAATGACTGAAACCCATATGCAGTGCCTGGACAAACGCTCGCGCCTGCAGGAACTGGCACGTTTACTGGGCGGAAGCGAGGTCACTCGCAACACGCTGGCGAACGCAAAAGAACTTTTAGCCGCCTGAGCATTGCACTTTTTTACCGGTTTGTGGTCATATCCTTGCTTCGCAGAGGTTTTAAACTGCGTAAAGGTTTATTATCATCGGCAACTTACGCTGGTATCGTAGTTGTACACTGATAGACCCAGATTGCCGGGGCGGCTGCTTCAGGTGGGTGGGGATACAAATAGCCACAAAGGAATAAACATACTTATGCGCTGTAAAACGCTGACTGCTGCGGTGGTTCTTCTGATGATGACCGCTGGATGTTCCACTCTGGAGCGAGTGGTTTACCGGCCTGATATCAACCAGGGTAACTACCTGGTTGCCAACGATGTTGCCAAGATCCACACCGGTATGACGCAACAGCAGGTTGCTTACACTCTGGGTACGCCGATGATGCACGATCCGTTCGGCAACAACGTCTGGTACTACGTATTCCGCCAGCAGCCTGGCCATGAGCCAATCAAACAGCACACCCTGACGCTGACCTTCGACAGCAACGGAACGCTGACCAACATTGATAATAAACCGGCTCTGACAAAATCTGAGGGTTGATCCACTACGACGTAAAAGTCGTAGAACGGAGACAAAATAAGGCGCAACGGCGCCTTATTTTTTTGCTGCGCGCTCAGCCCGCTGGCGGCGTAGCTCTTTCGGATCGGCAATCAACGGACGGTAGATTTCAATACGATCGCCGCTCTGCACTTCATCATGCAGCTTTACCGGGCGGCTATAGATGCCGACTTTGTTTTCCTGCAGATCGATATCGCTTCGCAGGTCGAGCAGGCCGGATGCCTTTATCGCATCTTCAACCGTGCTGCCTTCCGGAACCTTGACGCTGTACAGATACTGTTTTTCCGGTAGTGCATAGACAACTTCAACCGCAATATCAGGCACTGTAGACCTCTTTCGCACGCTGGGTGAAAGCCTGAACCATGCTGCTGGCCAGTTCTTTAAAGACGCGCCCAAATGCCAGTTCAACCAGCATATTGGTGAACTCGAAATCCAGGTTCAGCTCAACTTTACAAGCTTCCTCGCTCAGTGGAGTAAACCGCCAGCCGCCGCTTAATTTGCGGAACGGGCCATCAACCAGCTGCATATGGATGCTCTGGTTATCCGTCAGGGTATTGCGGGTAACGAAAGTTTTACTGATGCCCGCCTTGGAAACATCTACGGATGCGGTCATCTGATCGTTGCTGGCTTCAAGTACACAGCTGCCGGTACAACCCGGCAGAAATTCCGGATAGCTGTTGACATCATTCACTAACCGGTACATTTGCTCAGCACTGTACGGCACCAGCGCCGAACGACTAATCTGGGACATAACAATTCCTGTCTAATCTTAGAACTTTTAAATAATACCATTGCCGGGATTCAAACAAAAATTCTCTCCTGGCTGGCATCTGCTAGAATACCCCTTTCCCCTTTCGGTCACGTTACAGGGGATGCCAAAAATCACGGCTTCATGTACACTAAGTGGCACTATGACAAAGAAAAAAGCACATAAACCCGGTTCCGCTACCATTGCCATGAACAAGCGTGCCCGCCACGAATACTTCATTGAAGAAGAGTTCGAAGCTGGGCTTTCGCTACAGGGATGGGAAGTTAAATCTCTCCGTGCCGGGAAGGCCAATATCAGCGACAGCTATATTCTGCTGCGTGACGGTGAAGCTTTCCTGTTCGGTTCAACATTCCAGCCGTTGAGCGTGGCCTCTTCGCATGTGGTTTGCGATCCTACCCGCAGCCGCAAGCTGCTGCTGAAGCAGCGCGAACTCGATACTATCTTTGGCAAAGCCAACCGCGACGGATACACCATCGTGGCGCTGTCGATGTACTGGAAAAATGCCTGGGCCAAGCTGAAGATCGGCGTGGCGAAAGGTAAGAAAGAGCACGACAAGCGCGATGACATCAAAGATCGTGAATGGAAATTAGACAAAGCGCGTATTATGAAGCACGCGAATCGCTAAGCTACTGGCTTAGCGACAGGTTTTTCTGTTATACTGTTTCTCTACTTGGGGCTGATTCTGGATTCGACGGGATTTGCGAAGCCCTAGGAGCATGCCGAGGGGCGGTTTGCCTCGTAAAAAGCCGCAAAAAAATAGTCGCAAACGACGAAAACTACGCTTTAGCAGCTTAATAACCTGCTAAGAGCCCTCTCTCCCTAGCTTCCGCTCTTAAGACGGGGATTAAAGAGAGGTCAAACCCAAAAGAGATCGCGTGGATGCCCAGCCTGGGGTTGAAGCGTTAAAACTAATCAGGCTAGTTTGTTAGTAGCGTGTCCGTTCGCAGCTAACCGGCGAATGTAAAGACTGGACTAAGCATGTAGTGCCGACGGTGTAGTAATTTCGGACGCGGGTTCAACTCCCGCCAGCTCCACCAATCCAGATAGGACAGTGACAGGACAGCACATTATTTTTCAGGCAGTTAGTCACTGAGTCCGGACAGTAACCAGACTGTAAACGGACAAAAAAGGATACGTAAAGGAGCCGCGACTCCTGAGCGATGAGAAAGCCCGCTTTTGCGGGCTTTTTTGTGCCAAGACAGACTATTGGCTATTACAGCTTTTGCTTTTCACTTCGAAGACTACATTTACAGAACCGCAGAAAAACACCTCAATGATCTAACATCAGACCCGGTTCCAGCTGTTGCCGAACTTGCAGCAGAGGCACTGAACCGCTGTAAACGGATGCCTTAGCGAAAAGCGAAAGAAGAAGAAGGGCTAGATAGCCCTTCTTCTTCTCCCATAACTATATTTCCAACACCTGATTTTTTTCTCTCATAGCATCCAAAGGGTTATGGCCATCACTGGTCCATCATCAATACCAGATGTTAGCTCGATCCAACACCAGGAATTGCCCATCATAGACAAACTCACCGATGGTGTGCTGGCCTGCAGTACCACCATTCACCCACGCTACTGGGAATTTGTATGCTGTGCCGAACGTGACCGCTCTTCCGCCAGTTGCGTCCTGCGTCAGATAAAACCGTATCTTATCCCCGCGATTGAGCGTGGCGAGATTAGCGGCAGATGCAGTGAACTGCACACCCCGGTTTAGTGTAAGCACATAGTTGAAGCCCCGCCCCCATATCGGATTGTAAGTATCTGCAGTCGTGTCAGCCGGTGACTGGCTGATTTTTTCCCTGTCCTTCAGTTCCCAGGTATTGCTTGCATCGTTGAACTGATGGCGTCCGACAACGTTACCTGTCGGGTTAGTGTTAAAGACAACATCCCCGTGATTTCCGGCCGGCGGGTAGTCAGTAAGGTTAACCGGAACGTCCAGGCCCTTCGCGTAATATTTACCGGCCTCAACACGGCAGACCCCGGTGTTATTCAGCGTATTGACTGCACCGAATATCTCCACCACAGCAGACGCATCCCGCGTCCAGTACGGCATGTCTGTCGTCTCAAGCACGGTAGATGAGTGGTATGCCTCAATCTTGTTGTAGGTGTTGCAGAATCCACTCGCCCCTTTTACGTGCAGGTTGTTGCACAACACCTTGCCTTTGTTGCCGGTAACCAGGTTCTCATGGATGACGCGCTCACCGCCCTCAACGACCAGATTGTCCAGCAGTATTCGGTTCCAGAGCGCCCGCATCCAGATAAGCCGCCCGCTACCGGCGGTCGGGAAGGTAAACTTACCGGAGATTTTAAGTGTATCGATAAAGCCCCCTGCAGACTCTCCCGCATCCCCACTCTGGGTTCGCGCCCGCTCAGTATGCACTACCGCCTGTGCACCGTTAAGCGGTCTGGCGTTGGCAAAATGCAGGTCCATCAGGCCGATACTGCAGTTATTGCCGATATATGCGATGGATTTTAACGGCATCCCCTCTTTGTATCGGATGCTTTTTATTCCGATGTGCTCGATGTTGCCGGTGAGGCCATAGCGGTTCCCCATCGTGATACACCAGGTACCGCTGTTCAGGGAGCACACTTCGTAGTCGTCGATAGTGAAGCTTTTCATTTTATCGGTGTTCAGATAAAAATCGTCTTTCGTCTGCGACGCGCAGGAACATGATCCGATATGGAATTTACCGATATCTGTGTATGAGAGAATACCGTCACGGATTGCGGAAATAATCTGAAGACGAACAGAGCCTGAGATACTCCCGATCCCGATATCCCAGAAGCGGTAGCCGGGCGCACCTGCAACTTTCATGGCCGTCAGCGCATTCTGTGGCATCAGATGATCGGCGTAGATGCTGTACCCATGCCCGCGACTCAGCTGATACGCCTCGTAGTCTCCATTTGTCAGCGCCAGAAGGTCATCACCCGTCGCCCCGCCAAGCGTGCCCACACTGATGCCGACAAAAGGCGGTTGAATATGCAGGCCGTCAGAAAAGTTGTAAAAATTAATACGCGGTACACGGACGTTTCGAACGTTAGCCAACAGCACCGCATATTTTCTGATATTGAACGCATCATTCACTTCCAGTATGAGGTTATTCACCCCCCAGAACGACATCCCCATATATTTAACGCGATCGTCAAAGTCAGTCACTGAGGCAGTGGAATTTCCGCGCCAGTTTCCATCAATACGGCCCTGAATATCGACTTTAATATCCGTATCCGCTTTAAAACAGAACAGTCCGTTCCAGAAGTCAGTATTCGCAGTTGCTGAGTTAGTAAGCATCGTTGAGTGGCTTTCAACAATGATCGTGTTCGCATCCACGACTGAAATAACCCGCATAATGCCGTCATAGCCGAACTCTTTCGCGCCATGAAATGCAGCCCAGTCTCCGCGAACGAACGGATGACTGTTGCAGACAACAGTAATATAATTACCGCTTTTGATATCCGAGCCATCGAGATAAACGTTAATCGCTGTGGTATTTTTCGTCATGCTGGTTACAACATAACGGGATGCAGAAAACGCCTGGTTGACGAGAAAGGGATTGGATTTTCCGGCTACCTGTTTCCAATCAGCTCCCGCGGCAGTACGGAAAGATGTTCCGGATTTAATAACGCTATGCAAGTTATACAGGTATTCTCCGGGGGTGTTATAGTTGATCTCTCCCCTTGCATTTAACGCCGACTGCAACAGCTGCACATCCGTTGCAGCATTGCCGGATGCCGCAGGCATAAAAATAGTGCCCAACTCTGCCCGCAGCTGCCCCTGGCCGACATCGACAAAATTTTGTTTATCTGTCGCGTTCCAAGTGGCCTCTGTTGTTCCCGCCGTAGTGTATCCCGAGCCAATTACTACTGAGGCAGCCAACTTCCAAAAAGTACCACTGTAAGCAATAAGCTGATTATACCCAGTCAATGTCAATGGCCCGTCCTCATAACGACCGAGAACCTGTGAGCCGGCGTTTATAATTGCAGTTTCAAGTCTTGCCTGCTGGCCGGAGAGTTGATCGTCGAATGTATGTGCCTGTTGATTTAACTGAGAGTAAAAACTTTCTTCTGCCTGGCTGATAATCTCACCTGCTTCTTCTGTAATTGCTGACCATGACATTAATGGCTCCCCTGACCTGTCAGGCACCGTCTTATCTGATCCGTTGATTAACTTATCGAGGCGAGTGGCATTATCCAGCAGAACTTCCGGGTTTGAACTTCCCAGCGGTGGATTGAATGAAGCCATATTTACTCCATAAAAAAACCCGCCGGAGCGGATTGCAGGTTAATTGATGTGGTTAAACGGTATCGCCTGGATACGTTGCGTCGTCGTAGCTGTAGAAAATCTCTTTATACTCCGGCGCGGTGAGCTGGCAGGTGCCGTCACTGTCTGGCGCTATTTCAGCAACGATCCCGTGCCTTGCTGCCTGCATACCGTCGCAGAACATCAGGCGGGGTAATTCGATGTCCGGGTCATCCATCAGCCAGCTGTCAGGGTCCAGATCATCGCTATACGGAACGCTGAGCGTGTATTCATCCACCTTCGTTGGTGTCAGCAGGCGTGATGCCCTTCCGTCCTGAAATCTTATCCAGCAGCGCGGGCTGGTATAAGACCAGTTTAGCGGTTCGGTGACCTGTAACGTAATTTTCTGCTGGTCATGCTGCATCGAGTCAATCAGGCAGCTGATGGTTTTCCCAGTGATATCATCAGCCAGGATAATCCGGTCACCATACTGATAGCACCACGCGTCCAGCTCTGTTGTTGCGGTGTAGGTCCGGCGCTGATGCAGGTGCTTCATCAACCGGCGCATGCCTATGCGGTAAGCACGATCCTCGCTCGTTACCATATCCAGCGAATAATCCTCCGTTTTACGCGGTACCGGATTATCCGCTGTCCTGCACTGAACGGTTTCTTCAGCCCAGGTCACCGGGTTGATATATTTGACGTCCACGCCGTCGTAATCATCATCTGACGGCGCCCGGAAAGCCGTTTCCATCTCCCCTACTGTCTCTTGAGGGGTGATCATCCCCGTCCAGTTTTTTATCCCCTCCCTTCCGGCAGATAAGAGTCCGTCAGACAGCAGAAAATACCCCATTCCCGCTTCGACTATTTTATCGAACACATCTTTTGCTGACGTGCTGTCGCTTGCCGCTTCATAGTCAAAGTGCTCGCCGCGTGGCGTCCAGTACGTCGCCTCCAGTTGATTAATGGTAGCCATATCAATCTGGTTGTCGTTATATCCCAGGCTTCGCGCAACGTGATAAAACGCACCCGAAATGCTGCGGGATGTATGGCCATCATACAGGCGCGTGACCACGGCATTTACCCGACGATCTGACTGTGAAGCCAGACGGTTGCCGGTTCGCACCGTCAGCGCCATTGTCGTGAGGTTGTTGTAGCGTGATGGCCGCGTCGGCAGTTTTGCCCTCATCGCCTGCCACTGCACGGAATCACGCGTAGTGCCGCCCCACACAGGGGTGTCACGCTTAACCCGGACTTCATAATTTCCGGCAATAGGGAAGGTGATCGACTCGGTATAGCCGATCATATTGACCGTGTCGTTACCGTGTTTGATTTTGGCTGAGGTCCATTCTGCTGAGCCTGAAAGTCGGTACTGGATGGTTATCTCAACGTCATGCCAGTGGATTTTCCCATCCTTACTACCGATATCCACCAGCCCCTGCGGGTAGACAAAATTGAGCTCAATCTGCGTGGTGGTTTCACCTTCAGGGCAGCACAGGAATGGCCCCATCCAGTCATATGTATCATTCACGCCTGTCACGCTGGCATCCAGCAACGTTCTGGGAGTGAATCCCGGCCAGCTGGCATCTGCAACCAGTTGGCCGGTGATATCTTCAACCATTCGTTCAACGCTGAGCGTCAGGCCGTCAACATCGGTGATGCGGAACTGATCGCCTTTAGCTCCAAACGCTATACGCTGCGTACCATCAGGTATGCCGGAAAACGCCGTACCTGTCGCGCTGTTCCACGCCAGGGTGACAGAGGGAAGAACCTCAGGACTTCCGCCGCTTGAGGTAACACCCGCGACATTAACCGGCGCATCGCCAAACAGTGATGGCGGAAGAACGGTTGTGCCAATCGAATTGCCGCTGTACGGACTGGATTTCTCAGCGATCTGCAGAACGCCGCCTGCGTCCCGCGCCACCAGACCGGAGCCAGTCAGCTGATCATCAATTGCATCAGTCAGACCAGACATCGTCAGATAGTTCGCGCTGAGTGCCACAACATAGCTGACGCCTGCCCAGATCAGAGTGAATGACAATGCCGAGGTGCTGAAGTCGTATGTTGTTGGAGCAGCGCTGGACGTAACCGAGGCTGCAGAACCTCCGACGCCGGGAATGGCTGGCGTGCCAGGGTCATATGACGCAATGAACAGATCATAGTCATACGTTCCCCACTGCAGGCTCACGGCCATTCCAACTGATGGGTTTAATTCCGTGAAATCCCCATAGATAACGTTACGGCCACCAGCAGTAGTAGTAGTGAAGGAATCAGGCGCGATAACGGTTATCACTGTGCCGGTTGTCCATGATTCCGGTACAGAGGTATCGTCATCTGCGTCTTCATCATCTGACGTCTGGCCAATCAGTGAAATACTGTTCCCGGAGACAATCACGGCGTCCGCGCTGATACTCACGTTATCCGGCCCTGTTGAAGCCAGATCGAGGCCAGCGGTACCTGACGTTGTTCCACCCACTTCCGTCGAGTTAAACCAGTTATCAGCCCTTCTGTCTCCGCTGACGTCTGCCCCCGGTGCATAGATGGTCAGGGACGTGTCCTCACCGAAGGAATTAACTGGCGTATTGCCGATCTTAATGTCACCCGGATTAACGATGACGTAATTACCGAAACCGACACTGAGAAACATCTCGGTGCGGTAAATCTGCGGGTCATGTTTATCGAAGCGGCTTATCGGCTGTAACAGGTAATCAGGGAACACCCGGCAACGCCCCAGCACCTCACGAACAGGATCGCCGAGTTTTGCGGTATTAGCTTTCGCGGGTGCCAGGTCCAGCTGATCGCCATTTCCCGGAGACGTCCCCATTTTCCCCATCTGCGTCATCATGATGATCGAATATGCAGCCGAAGCGACAGACACGCCGATAGCCACCCATGCAGCTATTTCCAGCCCCGTGCCGTAAGGCGTCGGATAAATCCGTACATCAGAATCCGCACGCAGGTAGCAGAGTGGCCACTCTACCGGTGGCACCGCAACACCATCCACATCGACGCTGACCGGATGTACCCGGTCATTGCTGTAGCCAGGAACATTGCTAACCATCCAGTCATGCAGCGTGCAGGCCGCGTGCTGATGCGTCTCGAGCGGCTCTCCCGGCAGGCGGGACGGATAAACACGTATTGTCATTGCCAGAACTCCACGCGGCTGAAGCGGCGAACGAACCGCGCAACAGGAAGGAAAGTGACATTCATGCCCGGATTACACTCGGCGACATAAAGCTGGCCATCAACGCTGACGACTATCCCGACGTGGGTTACCGCCGAACCTGAGTAACATGCCGCGCCAGCTCCCTCGCAGGGCTCGCAGCGGATCAGCGACTTCATCAGGTTTTGCGCTTCACGATTTAAGCCATCACCGTCTTTTGTCACCCCGGCAAAATCTGGCCAGCGAGTCAGCCCGAGATCGTCGCGTATCTCGTTAATGATGCCGAAGCAGTCAAGTTCAGGATAAGACCTGCCGCCCTTCAGCCAGGTGACTGAACGGTATTTATCAGGATCAAACATGGGAAACCTCATTACATGTAACGCAGGCCCGGGTGTTCGGCGAGGTTATACCGGAAGCGTGGCCATGCTGTTTTGAGCACGTTCATATACCCGGCGGTGAGCTGAACGGACGTTGCTGTCCATGTGCCGGATTTTATTTCGAGAGTGTAAGGTGCGGCTGCAGGCGCTGACAGGTCCGTTGAGATGTACCGGCGGAACGTCAGTTTCGATGATTTCAGTTCGTCCAGAATGTTGTCTATCGCTGCCGACACAACGCCGTCGATGTTGCTGATAGCAAACTTCAGGTCTTGAGTGCCATCAGCATTTCGCGCCGGTAATGCGATATCCACGGCGCACCCTTCAAATGTTGCCTGCTCTCCGTTCTCAAGAGTGACGCTGACATCATCCCAGCCACGGGTAAACCAGTAGTTCGACTCACCGGCGGAAATCTGCACGGTGTCATGGATGACTTCAGATCCGCTGCTGGCATAAAGCCTTTCAAGTATGGTCATGCCTTTGGCCACTCCTGATTTATCGCGATGTCGATGATGGCAGAGCCTGCGAGCAGCTCCGGGTAATTACCCCATCCGACAGGCGGCAACGGACGTTCCCATAACTCTAGCGTGGCGCTGTACTGCCAGTATTTAGGCGATATCAGCGTCGGGCCTTCATAGATATCGGTGAATCTGGCTTTGTAGGGCTTAACCCCGACCGGCGTCTGGAGTTTGATGTAAAACCACGACATTCCGTCTTTGAGGGCATCCCGAAAAAACGCTTCGAAAACCTGAGCCAGGGCATCGGTTTTGAAAATCCATTTGGCGGTAACCTGCGTTGGCGTCGAAGTGTAAAGACGCCGCTGCCGGGTGCGGCCAGATGTCATTTCGGTACGCAGAAGTGGTGAAACCGGTTTGAAGCCATATCCGTCCATGAGTGGCATCGGCAGGATGTTGTCCGGGTAGAGAATATCTGCCATTAACTGTCCCTCCGGGCAGGTGGTTATTTAGGTTTTTTGGGCTGAAGGTTGCTGTATATGGCTCTGCCGAATTTGTTTTGAGGCTTCATGACTTCTGATGTAAGGCTGTCAACCAGAAGCCTGCCCAGCGCCTCAGTTCGCTTATCAATTGCCAGAAGTGTTGCATCGTCAGGCTTGCCGGTGAAGGTATTGGGAGCACTGACATGCACAGTAATTCTTGGCTGAGATTCAATCTGCTGCGCTGCGGCTTCGATTGCGGCCGACTGCCGGCCGACTGCGCGAACACCGAGAGAACCATCCGCACCACGGGTCAACGGCATGATCGCTTCCGGTCCTGCTTCACCAAACACTCCCGCGCCTTTGGCAAACGCGAAATACTGCGGCGTGCTGTAAACACCGTTGCTGTATGACGACAGTGACGGTGAATCGTATACACCACCTTTCGCATTAGCGTATGCCGCGAAACTGGTGCTCATTCCCATCGCACCAGCGCCACTTGCTGCACTACTCGCACCACCAAACAGGCTACCGAACAGTCCACCGCCACCGCCAAACGACGCCATAATCGTGCGGGTAATAAGTGCCTGTGTGGCCATCTGGATCATCGTATGGATCACTGTTTCCCCAAGAGATGTGAAGATGCCCGACATACCGTCTTTGAAGGTCTTCGCAGTCGTAAGAACGCCGGTCAGGTTGCTGGCGATAGAGCTGGTTGTGTTGTTAAGGATTTCGCTGGTCGCGGTGGCGGCTACCGAGCTGAGATCAGCAGCCTGGTCGGCATAATTCATCAGCGCATCAGTCACCCCGCTACGCCAGTCGGACTGCTGTTCATCGGATTTTTTATAGTAATCCTTCTGAATCTCCAGCCGTTCGTCCAGGGCTTCTTTCAGTGCCTCGGTTTGCTTCCTGTAGAGGTCTTCAGAAATCTGGCCACGACTGAAGTCGCGCTGCAGCTCATTTTGCTGGCGGGTAAAGTCAGTGCGGATATCGGCCATTTCCTTCATGCGGTCACGGGCCTTATCTCCCATTCCCGCTCCAAGGAAGTCAATGTTTCCCCGATTTCGGGCTGCATCATTAGTATCAGCCAGACCGTCACGAAACGTTTTTAACTGCTCAGCAATGTCTTTCTGGTCGATTAGCGCAGCGTTCTGAAGAAGCGTCTCCTTCCTGGATTTTTCAAGTGATGCCAGTTCGCCCTGAGTCACCTGATACTTCATTTTTGCGAGTTCAGTATTTGTCCCCGCTAAAGCTATTTGCTCCTGTTGCTGTTTGATTAAGCGCTTATAAACATCTTCTGTTTTTTCACCCTCAGTTTTTGGCCCTTTAGGCTTTGCTTTTGATTTCCCGGCTTCATTGTTCTTCCATTCAGCCAGACCGTTATTGATTAATTCCTGTCGCCCTGTCTGAAACTGCGGGTCGTTTGTCAGGTTCAGATCATCGGCGACATATGACAGGCGCAGTCGCTCTCTGGCCTCGCCTTTAAGCCTGGATAATTCCAGGTCACGGCGACTTTTTTCCAGGGCGGCTTTCTGCTTATCTGAAAATTCAGTTTGTGGGATACGTAACGGGGCATTTACCAGCCCCTGCCGCTGTGCGAGCAGAGTATTACCCAGTCCCAGCAACCGGTTAAACTCCGTGTTCTGACCGTTCATCATGACCAGAGACTGATATGCTGAGTTTTGTTCCGCTGCCTGCTGTCGGATCAGCACAACGCGACGATGCTCTACCCCCTCCAGAACTGACTGGATGCTCTCAGATTTGGCCTGCATCTGCGACAGTCGCTCCTGCTCAACCGCCAGAGTGCTGGTCGCATCCGCCAGCCCACGTGTAGCATCATCCACGCTGGTCAGGTGGTTAATCATGTAGCCGTTAATCGTCACACCGGGGTTAGCCAGCATTTTCTGGTAACCCGCGATTTCCGTTTTAATCTGACGGACCTTTTCGGCCTGTTCTCCGATCAGACGGTTCTGTTCGTTCAGCGCCTGCCGGGTTTTTTCTCCGTTGTCTGCCGTTTCCGGCAGGCTCATTTGCCGGGTTTTTTCCCGGATCTCATCTATTTTGCTGGCGTATTCCTGTGCTGATTTACGTGCCTGCTCCTGATTCTGATACATTGCATACCAGGCACCGGCCCCCAGCATGACCAGTCCGGGAATACCGCCGACAAGCCCCAGTGCGCCGGACATCAGGCGCGATCCAACGGACGTGACATTATTCAGTGCTGTTTGTGCGGCAGTGCGGGCGGCAGTGTTTCTCGCTAATAACGCTTGTGTTGCTGCCAGCCGTTTTTCTGCCGCCGCCTGTGCATCTGTACCCCGCGCTGCTACCAGTGCCTGCTGTGCGCGATATACTGCTGCTCTGGCTCGCGCTGTGGCTATTTGTGTCCCTCTGAACTGCGCCTCTGCCAGGGCAATTTCTGATTTTGTCGCGGTAACTAACGCTGCCGTTGCAGAGGTTGCCCCCAGCGCCATATTGCCCAGGTAACGCGCCAGCCCGACAGCAATCAGCCCACCGGTAACGGTGGCTAATGTATTAATATTTTTTGCGACGGAATCCAGTATTCCGGCCAGCGTTGACGATGCGCCAACGGCAGCATCCGCCCCGCCCACCCAGGCAAGCAGTGCATTCTGCACTTTCTGCGTGGACCCACTTACAGATGCGGGTAACGTGTCGAACTCTTTACGCAGAATTTCAACGTTAGTCAGCAGCGGAACGATTTTGTCTGTCGTCAGTTCACCATTCTGTGCCATCGCACGCAGGCCACCTACGGTGGTTCCCAACCCGTCAGCCAGCAGCCGGGCCAGTCGCCCCCCATTCTCCATAATGGAGTTAAACTCCTCCCCCCTGAGCACACCGGAACCCAGCGCCTGGCTAAGCTGTGTGATTACAGAGCTGGCCTCAGCTGTGCTGGCCCCGGAAAGTTTCAGGGACGTGGCAACCGTCTCAGTGACCTTAGCCACATCCGCCGAGGCATAACCGGCATCACGCAGGGATTGCGCAATACGGCTGTACAGATTGCTGTTTGCCTCCAGCGATGTGCCTGTGCGCTGACTTATATCCATCAGGACGCGTTGAGACGCTGCGAAATCATCACTGGATGACGACGCGAGTTTTAACCTTCCGTTTAACTGATTCCACGTATCAGCAAATGCAATCAGCTGATGCGTGGCAAATGCACCAGCAAATGCGCCAGCCATTCCCATTGCTGCAGAGCGTGTGGAATTAAGCTGTGCGGTCACAGATGCCAGGGCACGCTGCGTTTCGCGCTGTGCTGATGCCGCCTGCCTGCCGCCATCCTGCATAACCCGGTAATAATCACTCCCCATGCGTGAGGCACGGGAAATTTCATTCTGAAATGACTGAGAGTTTGCGGATATTTTTATTATCAGTTCACGCAGTGTTGCCATGTCTGTTCTCTCCGGGTATAAAAAATCCGCCCGGAGGCGGTGATTATTTTATTGAGAGGCGACCAGTAATGCGGCCTCCAGTTTTGAAAACGGATCGTCTGAATTTTCATCCGGTGCATATTCCCCCCAGCGTAGCAGAGCATCATCCAGCGAACATTTTCCACCCTGCGAACCATAAATAGCGGAGACAATCTGAGCGGACTGAATATCGCCACGAATATCACCGATGGGATTAAATTTATCAAATTCTATCCACATCATTAACTCACTGGCCGTCAGACTGCTGCGCAATTCCGATAACGTGCGCCCCAGCCTGAGCGCCAGCGACATCAGAAATTTTACACCGGGGGTAGCTACTTTTCCCTGGCTTCCTCTGCCGGAATAATCAGATTCAGCGCCTGCCTGACCAGCCGGGAATGAACAGGTCCGTACACTGCGCGGATCTGATTTTCGTCATCAGCATTGAAAACTGGCTGGTAACCAGTATCCAGCACTGTATCCATAAACAGAACGATGTCTGCGCTCAGATTCAGCGCCGCGCGTTCTGCTACAGTCAGAGTTTTATCGTCGTTATCCGTATTCGCGATATCCTGCCAGCGTAACCATGCCTCGCCAGACGGCTCACGCAGAATAATCCTGACCCCACCCCATTCAGGAACTGTTACCTCTTCATGGCGAAACCCTGCCATTTTACTCAGTGCCAGCGTCTTAATATCTGTCATGATTTTTTAACCTGAATTGATGCCAGCCCCGCTGGTTTTTCGATATTTTCCGGCCTGCCTTTCAGACGCAGAGAAAACGTCGCCGAAACCACACCATTAGTCCCTGATGACCAGGTATGCTGGCGAACCTCAGCGAGAAACTTAAATCCGTTACCAGAGGGGAATATAATCTGGAATGCATAGGACGTATCATTATCATACGCATCGCGCAGTGCATCCTGTGCAGGATTTCGGTAGAAATTCCCCGACATTGATATTTCTGATGGTGACGGCAGGCCGTTTATGTTCTCCATTTCTGTTGAACATAGCGTTGTTACATCAATATCCTGTTTCTGACCTCCGGTAAATTGCACCTCTTTTATTGTGCAGCTCAGATTGATAAATGTTGCTGTCTCCATCGTTTCAGCTGTCACCGGGGCTGATGAGATGAGAACCTGCGTTAACTGCGATTTTTCATACAGTGAGGACATAGCTGTCTCCATTAAAGGGAAAACCCGCCAGGTGGCGGGTTATTCGGATTCGTTCAAACTGTTCAGTCAATAATCGTTAATTCGAGCGTGGCTCTGTGCAGATGTGTATTGGTGTCATAACCGGGAATGCGGAATAAATCAGTGGGTGACAATACGCGGAGCTTATCCAGAGCCTGTTCCCGGATTAGCCTGGCCTCATCAATTTCTGTCGCCCATACATCAATCTGAACATGTACAGTAGACTCAGCCTGTCCGCAGAGCACATCACTGCTGACATCTGAGGGCAGCGAAAACACAACATAGGGTGCAGGTACGGCAGGTAATCCGTCATTGCTCAGTGGTACAACATACGGATAAACCCGACCATCAGCCAGCGTTGCGATCAGCGGGTAAATATCGGATTCCGTCATTTGCTGAGTATCCCGTTAATAGCCTGATTCATTCGCTGCATTGCCACCGCTGCGGCTTCTTCCATACGGACATCAAATGCTGGCCTGACAAACGGGTGAGCGGGTGCTGTCGCCGTTCCCAGCTCCACAAAACGCCAGTAAAACGAGTTGCGCGGATCACTGGTTTTCATTGTGTTGTCACTGTTCCCCGTTCGGGGGTTAACGCCACGAATATGCACCCCCGATGAGATTTCACCGCGACGGCGGCTTTTCTGGGTGACGACAACAACGTTTTTCTTCAGCTTTCCGGTTTGCTCAGATGCCCTGTCAATCACTTCCTGCCGGAGGACTTCAGCCCCGGCGCGGGTCGAATCCCGGAGGACTTTATTGTTTTCAGCTTTGCTGAGGGTTTGCAGGTCTCGGGCGATATCCTGCAAACCGGAAAAATCCAGATTCACATCAATCACTTTTCAGCCCCCTGTTTACAGAGAATTTTTAGAAGGTGCCGCTTATATGGCATCGGCTGACCGATTACATTCAAAATCCATCCCCTGAAGGGACCAGCGATAACTTTTAAGCGTGAGGCTGCAAAGATGTCTGTTCTCGGACGAATGAACACATTAACATCTGCGTCAGCACGTTCAGCGCCTGCGGCCAGCAACTCGGAAACACCCATACCACGGATATCTGCAGATATGGTTCTACCCTCAATCCATTGCTCAACAGGTTGACCTGATGGTGAGCGCGAGGTGCTGAGATTCATAATGGTTATACGGTGAACTAATCTACCAGGCTCCACTATTCCCCCTTTTCCTCTTCAGCCGTTCCTGTCCAGTTCCTGACCAGAAAAAGTAAGTCATATGCTCTTTGGTTGGTATAAAGCTGGACCTCAGTTTGTGCACTTCTGTGTTCAAAGGCATCGCAAAAATAAAGAAGCATCGCACTCACGACCTGAGAGGGAATATCATCAGCTGTTTTCCAGCGAGGCTCATCGCAAACGGTGAGGCAGTGATCAAGCGCTCCCTGGGCCAGACGCTTAATCATGGCATCGCGATCATCTGAATCAAACTCGATGTACTCCCGTAGCTCTTCAATTTTGACAACATCTAAAACATCTATTGCCATAAAGTTGAGGGCGAATTACCACCCCCCCCCATTTACTTTTTAGGCGCTTCAGGAGCGGTGAAAGTACCTTTGATGATCGCAGTAGGACGGTAGTGCGCCAGTGCAAGTCGCTCTTCACAAAGAATGGTCAGCATGTTCTTCACGAAGTTGTCACGGTCTTCGCGACTCACCTCGATAGTGGCGTCCATGCGGTCCCAGACCTGGCTGGCCAGATCAAATCCGCCAACAGTAAAGGTGTTGAGCGCCTGCGCTTTGGTTGGTACCACCGGCAGACCCCACATCACATTTGCTGCAAACGCCTGAGGACCGCCGAAGATGTAACGCCCTTCACTGTCTTTGAGCAACGCGATGCTGTGCCAGTCACGCGGGTTGAGAATGATCCCTGAAGCGCTGAACTCTGATTCAGTTACCTGGAATACGGCATGAGCGATGATATCCGCCCGCGTGTCGCCAGTGGCGTTCAGGGTAGAATCATAGGCGGTGGCCACATGGTTCAGCCCTTCCAAATCGTCACCAGTGCCATCACCGTTCAGCAACTGTCGCTCTTCAGCCAGCGCAAGGCCGTACATCAGGCGGTTATTGACATAGGACTGAAGCATCGGCGCATCATCCATCACCTGACGAGACGCCTGAATCCAGTGAGCAACGGTTTTAACGTTAGCGGTCTCTTTGCTGAAAGTAATATCGGATTCCGGCTTCAGCGCTTTCTCTTTAACCGATGCTGCATTGTTGGTGAAAACTTCTTCACGTACATATTCCAGCGAATTGCTGGAAACGCGGCCCTGCGCTAACAGATCACGGATGGTCAGACGGCGCAGCCCCGGCATAACGATGCCCGGTACCTGCATTGGCTGGATCAGCGTCCCTGCTGAGGCGGCATCGCTGCCGAGTGACTTATTGAACGTTTTGGCATCAAAGATGCCTTTGCTCCCGTTCCAGGACTTGGTGAGCTCTTCGGCCGCGCGTTCTGAGAACGACTTTTTTTCTTCCGGGTTATCGGGACCAGAAGACAGGCGCTGTTCAAGATCAAAGAGGCGCTGGCCGGTTTTGGCCATCTCTTCATTGACCTTGGCCATATCATCCTGCAACTGTTTTGAGATCGTGCCGTTGCTTTCAATCTGCTTTTTCTGTTCGTCGAAAAGCCCCTGCAGTTTGACCTGGGATTCTTCGAGAGCGTTCTTAATCTGAGCGAGTTCGGACATAACTTATTTTCCTAATGTCTGATGAAAGGTGCTGATGCTCTTGAGCAGAGCGTTCATGTCTGATTCGTTTTCGCCGCCTTCGGACTCGCTCCGAACCGCTGACTTAAACCGGGCAATAAGCCCAACTGCCTGTGACTTGCTGAGCCCGACTGAATCCCTCAGCCAGCGCTCAACATCACGAATGGTTTCAATACCGTCGATACACTTCATTGCATCAACACCCGCCAGTTCGTTGGCCGGAAAAGTGCAGACGCTGATCTCTTTCAGCCAGGAGATGTTTTTGAAAATACGTCCACCGTTGGCTGCGATGGTGTAATCATCTTTAGTGACGGCGAATCCCACTGACATTCCCTCCACCGTGCCATGCAGCATGGCCGCTTTCAGATCACTGGCCGCGCTGTTACCCGGCGTAAGCTGGCCACGGACATAAAGCCCTTTGCTGTCCTCTTCGATGGAATCCCATTTGCCGACCGGGATTTCCCACTCGCGATGGTTAAAAAACATCGCCACCTTACGGGTCTGTTTTTCGAGGGTATTTTTGTAAGCGCCGGACAGAATGATGTCGCCGTCAGAGTCTTCATTTCCAAAGACAGACGAATAACCTTCAAAAATCCCCTGCTTACCGTCACCGGCAAACTTGATCTCGGTTTCATCGAAAGAAAGCGTTTTGATGATGTCAGCCATCATGGCCCCCATAAAAATTAAGCCCTGTCATTGCTGCGGGGCTCTGTGTTGTTGCCGAGGTGGGTTATTGGCACATACTGTGCCTGCCGCATGGCGACATCTCCTCCGGGTACCGGTGGATAGTTATCAAGGCGGCGCATTTCGTTAATCGTTCTGAGCCCTGCCTCCCCCATTGATTTCATGAAGGCTGCACGTGAATCTGAATCACCGCGAAGCAGACCATCAAGATTGTGCTCTGCGTGATAAACACCGACCTGCTCAGGCTTCAAAAGCCAGCGCTGTATGCCGTTCTCCCATCTCGAGATGTACGGCTGCAGGGTGTACTGCAGAAAGCCCATGTTCTGCTCTTCAATACCGCTGCCCCAGCTGGTGCTTTTCTCCACGTCACCGACCAGATGAGGCGGAACACCAAAGAAGCGAGCCAGTTCGCTGACCTGAAACTTACGGGATGCCATTGTTTCAGCATCCTGCGGACTGACGCCGATATCATGGGCCTGAAAGTTTGCCTCAAGTATCCACAGGCGTTTTTTTACCGGGCCACCGGCTATCTCTTTGAAATTCTCTTCCAGCTGGCCGCGCTGCTCTTTGGTAAGCACGCGATCCCCGGTGGTCAGAATCTTCGGCGACTTGGCCCCATTAGCGTAAAACTCTCGCTGCTGGTCCTCCATCGCGACGGCCACACCGGCTGATTTGCAGGCATGAGCTATGGGGGAAAGCCCCACCAGGCCATTAAAGCCAAAGCCTTTAAGATGGAATATTTCACGCTGCGCGAAATTCGCGTATTCGGTATCACGCTGATAGCGGTAAACAATTTTTTTACCCTCAATCCTCACATCCATATTGGCAGACATCAGAGGGAGGAGGCTGATAACGTCCCCGACTGTATTGCGCTCTATCAGCGCGTAAGCATTACCGTAAAAACAAAGCTGCATGGTCATGGCCTCGCGAAACTCCTGCGCGGTCATGTACTGGTTAGGGGAGTACCGGAGTAACCGGGCCAGCGGGTTACTGAGCCCGACTTTGCTGCGGTTGTCCTGTTTATCAGTTTCAAAGACATCCAGCGGCAGGCAGGCTGTCAATGTCGAGATAAGAGACACACAACGCCAAACCGTGGAAATTTGCAGGATGCGCTCATCGGTTATCTGCGAATCCCCCAGCGTTCCACTGGCGGAGACGGGTCCGGTCTGCGATCCACTTTCAGGAGTAACTAACCGCCCACCGACGAACCACGACGCAACGCGCGCCCACCAGCCGTTATTAGTGCGTAGATCAATGCTGTAATTTGTATCGTCCATCACATGCTCAACGGTTGTGAGAAGAAGTCGTAAATATCACCATCGTCAGTGATATCACCTTCGGATGCACCTATCGCCATTGCGGACGACACCACGCCGTCGATACGGCCGGTGCTTTTCTTTTTGGCGAAGATACGGTTTTCTTTCTGATCAGCTTCGGTTACGGCTGAAGCCGCGTTCCAGCGCAGGCAGGGATTGGTTTTGATGATGATTTCATTGTCATCCAGCTTTTGTTCAAACAGCTCAATCGAATGCGGCATCCATAAACCTGAATCCTGCGCTTTGTAGTAACCCTGACCGTGCGGGATTAGCTGCACCGACACTCCGGCCTCTTCAAGTTCTGGCTCAAGATACTTCATGCGGTACTGGTCGAAGGCGATCGCCTTAATATCAAACTGCATGGTGAGATCGGCGATTCTTTCAGCCACGAAGCCATATTTAACCGCTTTACCCGGAGTCGTATGGATGAACCCTTTCCGCTCCCATACATCGTAAGGAACACGGTCCGTTTTTGCCCTTTCTGCCAGCGTTTCCTTCGGTGTCCAGAACTCGACCACCAGCTTTCGCTTTTTTGGGAAATAGAGCGCCAGCGAGGTAAGATCACGGGTGCCTGACAGGTCCAGTCCGCCATAGCACTCTTCGCCCTGCAGTTCCTGAAGGTCGAAATCCTCTTCACACCTCATCCACACGTCGCTGCTTATCCAGGGGTTTTCTGCCTCAACCCACTGACAGAAGTTCAGACGGCGGACAATGCTTTCCTTTGAGGGCATACCCCGCGCCTGGGTGACCTGTTCACGCAGATAGCGATCGGTGAATGTATAACCAAGGGACGGGTTAGCTTTTTTCCAGCAGGCTTCGTCTTTGAACGGGTCTTCCCCTTCATCAAGCGAACAGATAAACGAGAAGAAGCTGTCATCCTCTATCGAACCTTCAGCAACCTTGCGACCATATTCGTGGTAGTCATAGCAAACACTGGTCTTATCATGTCCACTGTTAGTGATCATGAAAATCAGCGCCTGCCTGCGGCCTTTTGTACCGGCGCGCATCATTTCCACGACCTGGTTATTTTTGTGCTCATGAATTTCGTCAATCAATGCACAGTGGGGGCGCGGGCCTGACTGGCCATCGTCGGAACTGATTGGTCGGAAAAATGAACCCATCTGCAGGAATGCCAGGTTCCACTCTTTGCCTGTTCCGCCGGATTTGTTGATCCGCTGCGCCAGTGCCGGTGACTGATCAACCATCGCCACCGCATCACGAAAGAGGATCATCGCCTGGTCTTTTTTCGTTGCAGCCGCATACACCTCTGCGCGTGGCTCCTTATCTGCAACCATGCAGTACAGAGCGATCCCCGCTGCCAGTGGAGATTTACCGGAACCTTTACCCGATTCGACATAAGCCATGCGATACCGGCGGTAACTGTCCTCGTTTTTCCAGCCGAAAATAGATCCGACGATAAAACATTGCCAAGGCAGGAGGATAAATGGCGCACCTTCGTGCTCGCCACCGTTCAACTTCAATACCTGGGCAAAAAAGTTGATGGCACGTGTCACCGATTCAACATCCCAGGTCAGACCGCGTTTTTTTCCCTCTTTTAAATCACGCAAATGGCGCTGGCAGGCATTACGAATATCAGGACCGGCTATTACCTTCCCCGAAGTTACATCCAGCGCGTATTGCGTGGCGGGATCAACCGAAGAACTGGTTGAGCGAGTCTTCTTCTTTTTCTCCACCATCTACTTTCACCTTCGTCCTAGCTGCAGGTGTTAGGCCGAATTCAACCAGATAACTTTTGAAACGGCGATCAGCGTCGGCCAGCATAGCCACAGCCGGATTTGCCTTAATCAAAAAGCCCCCATCGGTCTGCACCGTATATGTCCGGCCCTCATCGGCGATGGTGAGACGCAGTTGCAAAATGTCGGCATAAATATCGCAAAGACGCTCCAGCGCCAGCGTATCTGCAACGGTCAGAATCCCCATTCCGTCGAGTAGCATGGTGAGTTTTCCCCAGGCTACTTTTCCCCAGTCGGTGAGATGCACCGGAGGGCTGGGTATTTCTCGCGCTGGCGTGGGTTCTTTATCGTTGAGTTTTCGTTTTCCCGGATTACCGGTTACCACTTTGAGATGGGTCGGTTTCGGGCGACGTCCTGCCATCGGAACCTCCCAGAAAAAAACTTTTCATTTCGCGGTTATGCACAAAAAGGATGGGCGGCGGTCATTTGGCCGAAAGATTTTGAACTTTCGATCCCCCCCCTACCACCCTTAAAATGATATTATTTCTGATTGAACCAGTGTGAGCTGGCATCGAGAGGCATGCCATTTTCGTCACAGCCTATCGCCACGCCACGCTTCTCCATTCGTTGCTTCGTTGAATCATGATGCTGCTTACAGAGTCCCTGCCAGTTATTTCGGCTCCAGAAAAGCTTCTGAGCCTTAGCAATGACCTGACTGTCACCAGAACGCAGAGCCTCTTTGAGTTTATGAGGGGTGATGTGATCGACAACCGTTGCTGCTGAAACTCTTCCCTGTTCCTGACACATAATGCAGAGTGGATTGGCCTTGAGAAATATCAGTCGCTCTCTATCCCATTTGCTCCCGTAAATACGAGCTTCTCTTACCATCGTGTTATTGCTACCTCAGCAGCAGGGTATTCATCAGTCCAAATCCAAAGCTTGATAGGTGGGGATATAATGATTTTGTCTCTTGTAAAATCACCTGCAATTTTTGGTTCCGCATCAGAGTCAGCAAAACGAATAGCAACACCATTAATTACCGAGATTAGAGCACTCTCTGAGCCGTTAGTTACCTGCACCGGATCTGACCCGATTGTTATATTTTCAGTCATACAATTCGATCCTCGTTATATATCTATCACTCCAGTTTTTCGCAGCAAACGGCAACGAAAAACTATTTTCTTGTGTGCTGTATGTATCTGATGTGTTATCGCTGTAATGCACTGTTATCGACGATGTGCGGGATGTATCAATAATTACAGCTGATTCATCACGTTGACGCACAGAAATAGGCACAGGTGATGTAGAAATCTGTCCTGGTTCTAACTGAGCTGACAAAACATCTAGCCCCAACTTAATATCACCCACAT
The DNA here is from genome assembly GCF_059420805.1 of Erwinia sp. GW821-FHT03D09. NCBI lineage: Bacteria > Pseudomonadati > Pseudomonadota > Gammaproteobacteria > Enterobacterales > Erwiniaceae > Erwinia > Erwinia sp. GW821-FHT03D09. The sequence continues at coordinate 21,457 of NZ_JBWKUK010000008.1, read as the reverse complement.
AGTTTGGCAACGTATCATCAATAACAACAGAATTTGAAAAACAGAGGAATGATGCATAGTTAGACATTGAATAAACGGCTCTGAAAATCACAATGTCATCAGCAATCACGCTAGATTCATTTTCATAACCTTCCCCGACATACCCAATCACACCGCTATTTATAGCTATTTGTTGATATTTATTACTGATAATTTGCGCCCGGAACGCAAGATTATTACGACCGGCATGCCGAAATACTATCTGTGTAGAAGCCACACCCCTGTAGTCCGTGTTAATGCGTACTCTATGATATCTGTCACCGACATTCTCTCTGAATGAAACAAACCCATCCTCTAGCGTTTCCGGGGGCATCATATTCTCTGAATCAACGTTTGTCATATCAGCCGTTACTGCTGGCTCCGGCTCATGCCTGCCAACTGCCACGCCGTTTCTGTATTCTGATGGCCATTCGTTTACCGCGCTCATTACAAGCATTCCGTTAGCCGACCAATAATAATGTTGCGGGCCGGTATATGTAATGCGTGGGTCCAGTGTTTCGCTCAGCAGGTCTATAACATCCGGCTCAGGTTTTGCAGCGCCGCCGATACAGACCGCGTCCGGCACCCATAGCCCTTGCCTGGCTGTTCTGCCGATGACAGGAATACCGGGTATTTTCAGCATTACATCCTCCTGAGTGTAATGAATCATCAGGCGCACTCGCAAATGCGCCTTGTGATGCTCACTTTTTAACGCTATCCGGCACAACCGCTCCAACTACTCCGGCCAGAGCAACACCGCCAGCAATGACCGTTTCCTGAATGCCTGGCGGCATCTGCCAGCCAAATACACCTGCGACAAGGAGAATGATGCCGCGCCATGTTGATGCCTCTTTCAGGCGATTAATCAGGTAGTTCATAGGACTCCTTAAACGAGAATGCTTTTTGCCAGGGTGTAGCGGGCTTTGCGGTCTTCAAGGCCGTTAGTCCCGCCGTTAATAATCCGGGTTACGTTTTCGATGCTGTGCAACCAGTTCAGGCAGCCTTTCGATACAAAGAACCATGCAGCGCTGCGGGCGGCGTTCTGCTCCATTTCAAGCAGTTCCGGCTGGCTGACGAGGTCAACCTTGATGGCGTTGCCGGTTGCGCGGTAGTTATCCAGGAACGTGGTCTGAATCAATCCACCGCCGCGATACTTCCAGCCATCGCCCGCAGCCTTATTGCCAAAGCGATGGTTGTAGACCAGATTTGCAATGGCTTTCTGTCGTTCGACTGGTAGAGCGCTTTCACCCGGCTTTCTGCCCAGCGTCAGCGCCTGGTCTTTGGTTAGGCGCTTTGGAACAAACGTGGCAATCAGCGCCTGCACGCTGTAATTGAAGCTCTCACGCGTGGCATTGAAGCCGTTCGACTCATGGCCCACCTGCGCGATGAACATAGCTTTAGCTATTGGGCTGTTGATGCCGAACTCGGTCATTGCTGCATCAATGTGCGGAAACCAGCGCGCAGCTAACCCGGCGCTGATGCCAGCCGCCCGTTGAAATTGTGATTGGTTCATTGTTATGCCCTTGGAGAGTTTCCGAAGCGGGTATTCAGGATGGCGAGAAGAACTTTTCTGAACTGCTCAACTCCGATAAAGCCGATACCACCGCCAATGGCGATCGACAGGGAGCGAGAAAGCTCCAGATACTCAAGGCCAGAGGCAACGCTCAAAGTCAGAGCGCCGCAGAGTAATCCTTCCAGTACCATTTTTTTCCAGCCGCCACCGGTGTAGGCAATACGCAAGACGGCCATTACAAACGCCAGCAGAACTGAGCCAACCGGCGTATCTCCGCGCCACCACGCGGCAATGATTTCACTGAACTCAGCCCAGTTATGGGGATTGTTAGGCATACGCATATCTCTCACCTCCGGTTATCCGGGTGGGCACTGTGTGTTGAATGAAAGGGAATTGGCAAATCAGATGCAAGGTGAGGCGATTGCCAGAGCTATTCGCCTCACTAACTGATTCAAATGTTTTTGTTGATGTTCGGCCAACATGATGCGGCCCAGAAAGCAAAAAACCCCGCCGGTTGGCGAGGTTCGATGGTTAAGCTGTGCGTCTAAGTAACCACTCTTAACACGTTACAAGGATTTTTGCGTACGCATTAGTGATTTTTGTAATTTTTTTCAGTACCATCTGATTGCTTGTAGGAAAAAAGATCTATAATAAATTTAAAGGATTGATATGAAAGTAAAAAGCATTGGATTCCACATTGAAAACCCTAATCCACACATTAATATCACTGATGTAATGAAAGCCATTATAGATTCATCATCTAGGGTGTATTCATATACTGATTATTCACGGCAGATACTCACCTCTGATGAGGGTGATTACTACGTTGGTGTGGTGTTGACTTATCGTAACCAAAAGAAAAGCTGCAAATCGACTATCATTGGCGGTAAATTCAAACTCAAAGTTGAAGATTTAAAGAGCAGCGAAAAACTTGTGGCATTTAATTTTTTTTGTCTTAAAAAGTCAAACTTAAAAGGATTATATCTTTACCACTATGCATCCTGTTCGTTGAACTCTATTTTCTCTAACTTTCAAACAGTAAGCAATGAATTAATTAGAGCTAAAAACAAAGAGGAGATAGACTCTTTAGGATTGAAACCAAAACAAAAAGACATAGTAAAAATCAATAAAAAATACAAGGATAGAATAAAATTCAATATACTAACTACAAAAGACAACATTGAAGCACTGCTTTCTCAATTTAAAAAAATAAAATCTGCTTCTTTTAGGTTCTCACATATAGAGTTCCAACAAAAACCCATGATAGCTATTGAGTCATTGACCAAAAACACAGATATTAATTTTTCAATTGAAAACACAACCCGTACCAAAACTAGAACACTCGGCAGACTCGTCTCTGAAGCATGCAGCGCGGCAGAAAATTTAACAAAAGCAAAGGTTGTAGCCGTTGATTATCATGATAATGAAAGATTCATTGATATTATGAACTGCCCTACCTTTTTCGACGAGTATGATTTTGATTTCATTGCGGACAAGGTTGATGGATTAACAAATGATAACTACACTTCTAACTCAGTTATTGATATAATGAAAGATCAAATCGAAAATGGAAATAACAAAAATGTTTTCATATAGAAACATATTATCAATGAAAATTCTTCATCAATATATAATATTGGCTACCCTTTCAGCCCTAGCCCTGCTAGGGCTTGTTTTCCTTTATAAAAACTCACCAGAATTAAATAACAGATTTTTTGAGTTTCATCATAAAAACCTGAGAGGGTATCTTTTTTCTGGTTTTATTTCTGTGGGTTCTTTTCTTTTAAGCTTACATACATTTGTTATCGTAAACCTAAAGGAGAAAGTTTTCGCAACAAAGGAATACATTGAAACATATAAATCTGCAAAAGGGATTTCATCCGATAAAGTCGATGAAAGTGACTTGTTTAAACCTTTAGATAACCTCTCTTCTTTCATTAACACATCGATATGGTTATCTATAATCACTGCAATTTCTCAGTTTACATTGGGATTATCAACAAATTTTTACGCCAGCCTCTTTTGTGTATGGCTAGCCATTCTCACTATTCTCTTTATGCTTCACTGCCTAATTATTATTAGAGAAAATATAAAGGTATTGTTGAAACAAAAGCGCGGCTAATAAAAGCCGCACGCTGTTACATTATCAACCAACATAATTTACCATACACATCACTCCTTCGATAAACCCCATCGCTGTTTGTATATCCTTTCGAATCGTGCCGTCAGAGCATTTCTTCTTCTTCGCGATAGATCGTAGTGAAATACCAAAAACAAAATGAGCAATAATTAACTCATATTCTTCAGGTTTGTATTTACATAATCGGGCCACACACCCATCAATCATAATACCTTCATCGTCATTGCACTGAGTACGTGATTTTTTCTCATGGGGAAGTAAGCCCTTGAATCCGGCAGCTATAGGTTGCCAATCGACGCCACTACTATCCGCAGCAGCCCATGCGCCCCAACGTTCAAGTACATCGTAAATGTCATTCATTTTTCTCTCCCAAGATTTTTTTTCCCGTAGCAATCACACCTTTCGCCAGGGCCATATCGAGAAAACGCAGAAGCATTTCCGGCTGCGTGCCGTACTTCTCTTCAAACGCCCGCATGTCAGCGTGCAGCTCGTCGTGATGCGCTCTGCAAAGCGGTATCACAAACAGGTCATGCGCCTTTGTTCCCATTCCGCCCTGTCCATAACCAATCAGGTGATGGGGGTCGTCTGCCTGCCGTCCACAGCACAGGCATGGTTGCTGTTTCACCCAACGTGTGTACTTCTCGTTCGTCCAGCGGCGGCGCTTAGGCCGTAACATGAAAGACTCTGGTGACTCAGGATCTGCGCTCAATGCTAAAACCTTCGGCTGCTGCTCCTGCATTACCTGCTGATTTTCGACTAGCCTGCACTTTTTCCGCTCGCCTGCAGCTTTAGCTTTCTCCTGCAGGGCGACGCTGGGCCGGTTGTCGGCGGCAACGATGTCACTTTCCCTGTAAACCGCCGGGAACGGCTCATATGGCAAGTGCAGCGCCCGGGCGGCCAATGCCTCCGGGATAGCGTCAACCACGCCAACGTAAACCGCCCACCAGCACAGCTCGGCAATCGATAATTCCCGCTCGCGATTAAACCGAAGACCGACCAGAACGGTATCAATGATCCAGTCAATAACGTTACGTCGCGCTATGCTGGCCAATAGCTCGGTTGACTGCTCACGAAGTTTGTTATCGCAGTGCCAGCAGAGCATCATCGCGCCCGGGGCGTGTCGCATGGTCACCAGCTCATGATGGTGATAATCCGAGTTCGGGTACTGACATTCACAGGCATTCCGCTCAAGCCAGTGTTCAAGCCCGGGGAGGCCACCCGCAGCGTGGATAACCCGTTCATCAGTAAAAAATGGAATTAGAGCGTCATCCTCTGCCAGAGGCTGTCGGGCATCCGGTACGCGGCCGGTTGACAGCCTGGCCATGTTCTCCGGTTCGGACTCCACCAGCACGCGCCCTGCGCAGAACAGGCGCATTAACTCTTTGCCCGGTTTGAGCAGCACCACGCCAAGGCGTGGCACAACTTCAGGGGTTAACAGCGCTCTCATGCAACCTCCCGCTGCTGGTTGCATAACTCAGGCAGATTTGCCTCAACCAGCGCACGGGCGAATGGCGGCGGAACGGCGTTACCACAGCGGGCTACCTGCTTGTCTTTGGCGTAACGCTTGCCGTGATAGTCCTGATCGATAACGTAGCCATCAGGGAAGCCCTGCGCCTTATAAAGCTCCTTTGGCTGTAGCATACGCATACCGATATCAACGATTCGGTAAGTCACTCCATCAATCAGAACGAACTCGCTTAAACCATATTGGTGAAGAAATTCAGCAACCTGCAAAGCCAGAGATTCATCATAATCTTGTAACGTCAGACGGGTCTGTACCTCTCCAAAATGCTGGCCACCCGCAGTAACGGTTTGCAATGGCGTATCAGTAGGTTGCCCGGTATTAGTGCCGCGCATTTTTATGATGCTCGATGTAACCAGCGCGTGATGATCAGTAGTAGTGAGCGTATGAATTGGGCCATCCAGCGGAACACCGGGACCGGTGTAGTTCCCGCCGAAATGTTTGGCTAAAAACGCGCTGGCGATCGCAAACTTATTGCCGCCGGCTGTGACCGTGCCGACAGGCTTCTGCATATCGAGCACACGTGGTGCCTGCCCCGGTCGTTCGCCGTAGCCCATCTGTATAAGCGTCGGGAACACCAACTGGCTTTTACCGCCGCCACCTGCAGTGACCGTACCGCTGGGTTGGTCCACTCGATGGCCGATGCTGCTGCCGAACTGCCGGGTGATTACTGGCGCCAAAAGTGGACAGATCACATTTGTACGGTTCTGCGATAGCAGTGTGAAAAATGGTTTATTGACCGGGCGTGGCTTCATTTGAAATGTTGAACCGCCTGTACCAGCAAAAACAGGGGCAATCACCGGTGCGGCCACGGCACAACCATGCTTTTTAGTGATGGTATGCAACGGTTTATTTAATCCGTGCCCACGGAAACAATCGTATTTGGTGCGAGTACTGGTGTGATTGCACTTCACGATAAATGGCGTTGGATTGTCGATCACGAACCGTTGAATACCGCGAGCTATCCGACGCATGGTGTTATCAGCCAGCGGTTTCTTGCGCCCGAAAATTGACGGGCAGGGTATGCTCCAGTCGATGCATTCCGCCGCTGTACGCCAAGGCTTTAAGTGTCCGCTCTGCACTGGCAGACTTTTCGGATCGCCGTGGCTGGCTTCCGGCCAGACGACCATCTGCCCGTCGCAGCGCATCACCATGAAGAAGCGTTTGCGGATCGTCGGCGCGCCGTAATCGCACGCGCGCAGCTCGCGATACTCGACCGCGTAGCCGAGCCCGGCGATCAGGCGCTGCGCCTCCGGACCGTGTCGGCCGATCTGCAGCGATTCGCACACCTCATCCAGCGCCGGGTGATCCGATGGCACGCCGGTGCTAAGCATGCCAGCGAACGCCGCGAAGGTTTCGCCGGTACGTTCCGGGTCTGGACGATCTTCACCAATAAGCAGCGGCCCCCAGGTTTTAAATTCCTCCACATTTTCCAGCATCATGACTCGGGGCCGGGTGGCCAGCGCCCAGCGCAGGACGATCCACGCCAGACCGCGAATCTCTTTTTTAACCGGCGTGCTGCCTTTGGCTTTGCTGAAGTGCCGACAGTCGGGAGAGAACCAGGCAAGTCCCACCGGTGCGCCTGCGGTCGCTGATACCGGGTCAATATCGAACACTGACTCGCAATAGTGCAGCGTCTCCGGATGATTTGTGGTGTGCATAGCGATCGCGTTCGGGTCGTGGTTGATTGCTATGTCCACGCTGCGGCCGGTGGCCATTTCGATGCCGGTACTGGCCCCGCCGCCGCCAGCAAAGTTATCAACGATAATTTCACGCATTGACGGCCCCCTGCATGCTGTTGACCAGACCACAAGCCACGGTGATTATTTCGCTTGTGGGCATACGCTCAAGCCAGAGCTGATTGATGTTCGCCTTCAGCTTGTTCTGCAGGGCCAACTCCAGAGAATCCGCCCCCTCAACCTGATTGAACACCAGACCAACTTCCAACGGCCAGATACGGGATTCTACCTCTGGCTGTTCCACTTCAGCGGACATAACGTCTTCCACCGGGGCAGGCGGAGCCACCTTTGCAGCGGCAAATTGAGCCAATGACATAAACGCCCGCCCTTTTTCCTCCAGTTCAGTACGACTGATATAACTGAACCGCTCACCACGCCAGGACTTATCAAACACAGCTATTGCGCCAGCGAAAAAAGCCCCAGTGGGCTGTTGTTTATCATCAGCAGGAACAAACCATACTGGCAGATCAAACCCAATGCGTCCGCGAATGAAAGCAACATGATCGGCATCCTCTGGCCACCATGTTTCACTCGTTGCCGCTTTGATAAGGAAAACATAACGCCCGCCTTTCTCACGCATAGCAGCAGTGTGATTCATGATGTGAACCATTCCGGTTACCGCCTGCTTATCGTGATACTGAGAACGAATATAAGGAGGATTACCAAACGCACCACCACCGATCCCCGCCAGCATTTCTGACCAATCCTGTGTCAAAGCATTATCCTCTGCTGTATACCAGACCGGGCATTTAGCGTTGCTGTCGTCAGCGAATAAATCCAGTACCAGCGGACCAAACATCGCGTTGATGCCCCAAAACAACAGATCAGGCGTTTGCCACTGATCGCCGACTTCTTTTAATTTGTGGCACTTCTGACTGCGAAGCTCATGCAGCGCCTGACTATATGGGCTATTCACATTGCACCTCCTGAATTTCGCCCTGCACAATCTTTCCAGATACCATTCCAACGGCTAACCGCAAAATCAGCACGCATACTACGAACACCCGCTTTACTGGCCTCAGTTTTAACCAGCAGTTCAAGATGGCTGGGATGTTTGATCGGTCTTCCACTGCCAATAAATCGCCGATAAGCAGCATCACGCTCGGCAACATCGACGTTGTCGCCACCAATAACCTCACCGCCCGCTTTGACCCACTTCCCGTTCACACACTTAGGACGGCCAGCCTCGGCCCATTTCTGGGCAGCCGACAGGTAACCGGGGAATTTAGTGGGCTGGAACATCGTTGCTGGCCGCAGGTATTCAGCCATTGCCAAATCGCCGGACCATTTCTCGTTTAGGTAATCCACGGTCAGGATCAGCTCTTCAGTGGTGAATTCTTCCCCCAGCCGGGCACGGATGTTTTCGAGTGAAGATTTGCCAACCTGATAGCGCGATCCGGTCACCAGGTTAAGGTGAGCAAGTACCTGTTTCGCAGAGTCAGTTAAAACAACTTCAGGGTCGGGCTCTGCAGGAGCCTGGCAAATGATCTTTTTATCTGACGGATCATGTTTTGAATTTAATGACGGATCGGGGTCAACCATTGGGGGGTTAACTATTCTGGTTTTATCAACCGTTGACCCATCAACGATTAAGGGGTCAATATTTGAGGGGTTAACCGTTGACCCGTCATTTTTTGAGGGGTCAATATTTGGGGGGATAGTTCGGGAAGCTCGTTTCTTCGCTGTTTTATAGAATGCCCGTGCAGCCCCGGCTGCTGCCTCCAGTTTTTCAACGTCAATCTGATAAAGGTTACTGAGGTTTCGCCCCCCTGCCTTTCTCTCAGTCTTCACCAGCCAGCCATCACGCTCCAGCTCAGCAATCGCTGTAGATACTGTTGTTGTGCTCTTTGCCCCAATCTCGCGTTGAATAGTCTCTACCGCTGGCCATGATAAGCCTTCGTTATTGCTGTAATCCGCCAGACGAGCCATAACGGCCACGCGGGAAAGTATCAGGCCAGCATGCGCGCAACCTTCCCATACAAGACCATGAAGTTTGCTGCTCACTTGTCCACCCTCTTGAATCTTGCACGGAACACTATCAGCGGTGCCGCGCATTCCCATTCGTAACCTGGACGGCGGTAGATAACACGCTGTCCAGCGGCGTCATAACCGATCACATTCACGACGATGCCGTGATGATCCCGGTAATACCGGTTCAGGGGTTGAATATGCTCTGTCACGTTAGCCCCCCATCAATTCAGAGGCGTAGCGTTCGGCGATCCACTGGACGCCACGAGGGGTTACGCGGGTTTGCGTATAGGCATGACCGAAATCTGACGTACCAGTTTTGACGCTAAACAGGCCATCACGCTGGCGCAGGGCATGCGGCAGAAGATTACCAGACTGACGGAACAAAACCTTGTCGCGCAGCAGTACGTCGATCATCGCTTTTTGCGGCATGTTGAGGATCTTCGCCGTCTCACGCAGACTTTTAGCGCCGCCGGCCTCAACATACTGATTAACGAATGCAACCTTTGGCGCGTCCTGCTGGACTTTGATCGCCAGCCGCGCATTCTGCTCTGCCATATCAGCAGCCATGCGCAGCGCCTCGGGTAGCGTCTGCGGTACACTGACCCCTTGCTCTTCCAGTTCCTGCCAGCGATCAACAAGACGGGCAGTGAATTGAGGGGACAACTGAGCGACAACAACATAGCTATCACGTTTGCTAACCAGGTATTCGTGGTACTGCTGCCCATTCTGATGGTGGGTGTACGCCGTCGGCGCATACCCCTGAATTACCTCAGCAGCTATCAACCTCTCGATTGTTCGGCATACATCTGCGTGACGAGACTCGACCAGTGCAGCTATCTCCCGACTGCTCATCGTTACCAGTCCGGAATTGAAAGACGGCAACATGGATGGGGTTGAAAATCTGTTTACTTGCTGAACCATTGGGCGGCCCTCCGGTTGAATACACCCACAATTCGAGCCGCGCGACTGTGGTTACACGGAACCCAGCGACCTGATACCATGCGCTCATACCGAAACGAAGGCGCGCCCGATACCGGGATCATCCTGAGTTGCGGCAAATGACAATTTGCGGTTAAATTGCTCATGCGGATTTCTCCATACACAATGATTTATTCGCCACGGCGCCCGGAGCTGCACACTCGCGGGCGTCATCTTCTCCAAACAGCATTTCTGTGACGACCATAATTTCCGCCACCAGCGCCTGCACACGATATCCCTTCGCTTTCATTCGCTTACTTTCATCGCGATCCAGCACCCCATCGGCCGTTGATTCGTTATAGAATCTCGCAAAATGTCCAAGCGCAGACAGAAGGTCATTGAATTTATGAAGGAGTTCTTCATTGCCCATCTGTTCAATCTCAGGCAATTTCACGAATACCCCATTCGAGTGGGATGCCACAGCATCAGCAATATGATTGCCGCCACCGGCTCGCTGCAGAACCATCGCCCAACCCAGCGGGAAGGTCTGATCGCCATCGCTACGTAGGCGGTTAAATAGCGAGTGTTCCGTGACACCCAGCCATTCAGCAGCTTCCGCATAGCCACCGGGAAACTCTGTGATTGTCTTTCTGATTGCAGTCACCAGCCATGCTGGCTGACGTTCAATTTTCCATTCGGGTTCGTTACCCACGGTTTACCCCCTGTTCCTGTGGTTACGCTTGAGATTGCTGTGTTGTAGTCTCAACGCTCAGCGAATTGATGATCTCAACCGCTGTTAGCTCTCCATTGGTGGCAGCAACAAGACCAGAAATGTACTGAGACCGAATACCTCCGCCTCGCAACCACTTACTAACAGCGGATTGATCTACACCTACTTTTCTGGCTAGTTCTTTTTGAGAACCAACAATGGATATGGCCCTCTTAATGACAATATTCATAAGTCACACCCTATTACCTTTGTGAAATAACTATGACTTGAGTAATAGATAAAGTCAATCATATGGGTAATTTGACTACTGATTACATAGGTAATACTTTCACGTCATGAAGACATTATGTGAACGACTAAAGCGCGCCATGACCGAAACGGGGATCATGACTCAGAGTGATTTGGCCCGGCGATCAGGTGTGAACCAATCAATAATCTCGAAGATACTGACCGGGAAAAACGAGACATCAAAGTATTCCGGTAGGCTCGCTGCTGCCCTAGGAATTAGCGCTGATTGGCTGATAAACGGTAGCGGCAGTATGAGTGGCAACCCTGAATCAGTACCCGAAAAACTCGATGCATCCAGAATAGTGGCAGTGTGGGATGAGAATGGCTCAACTCCTGATGTGATATCATGGACTGAAAGCGTTCCACCACACTATCGCGCATACATCATGAAGAAGAACACAGGGATAATGCAGGCTCCGGCTGGCTCTGTCGTCCTTGTAGACCCCACCATATCCCCTGGCAACAATGAACTTGTTGTTACGGTAATTAGAGGGGAAATTTCAGTTTATCGGTTCCTTGACGGTGGCTCCGGATATGGCTTTTTATCTGTAGATGACGAAAGAATCCCTGTCACAGAGATAAAGGACTCGGATTGGGTTGTTGGGGTAGCAGAACAAATTCTTGTACGGAAATTACGGAAGTAAATGACTTCCGTATCGTCTACATCGGCGGGAATGTAGTCGCCATTACAGCCTTTTTTATAAAGTACGCCCATCATCACCTCCTCACACTCTTCTCATGATATTTTCTATACATTAGCAAAAAAAATCGCATAGCATCGAAAATCACTGTATAAACGTATAGTAGTTCATCATTTCCACCCAGCGTACTAAAAAAAATTCGGCAGGCAACCCCCTCACATTATTATCTAAATCATAAAAATCCAGCAAGTCGCATTGACTTTATCTATTACTCAAGTCATAGTTATTTCATCAACAGCGAACAGGCAGGACGCCCATGAAGTAGCCGCCCGGGGCATATGAAGGCCGGGATGATTCGCAAGCAACAAAAAAGCGCCCTAATGGACGCTTCGCTCTTTAACAATCTGGTTCCCCAACAAAATTATCGGGTCAGTTTTCTTGGCTTCACTGGTTGTATTGGTCTTGGGTTTGACGGTCTATGTCCGCCCGGTTTGGTTGTCATTTTCTTTTGTTCTTGGTAAATCCCCCGCGAACCATGCAGCGAGAATTTCCTGTCTACCGAGTTGGTTGGTTTTATCATCAAGCCCTAAAGCTATCGTAGCTCTCTTGTGTGCTGGTAATTCGAGACAGCCCCAGGGTTTTGAATCAGCGTTTTGAATCTGCTTAAAACGCACCAGTAACACCTCATCAGTCAGAAACTTTTCGTCAGTGATTAGTTCAAGGTAAAAGCGTGCCTGTTCAGCAGCTATACCTGACGCACGAGAGTATTGAAACACCACCTGGCTAATTGATAGCGCCGCAATAAATGCACCGAACCACATGTAGCCAGAAATAGAAACAAAGACACCACATCCCGACAGAATTATCAAAAAGGTTAATATCCGATCAATCCGAGCAGTTAATGTCGAAAACATTTTTTCAAGATAATACGAGTAATGGATATCGAAAATTAAATCGTGTCGGGACATGTTTTACCTCATTCAGAATCGTCATCTTTCGGAGGAGGCTCAGGTCTCTTGTAGGGAGTCATGTGCTTCTCTTCGTAGTCGTCATTATTCATACAAGTTCCTTTGTTGTTGGGGATATCCAGATTAACCGAATCCTTGTTGTTGGGGAATAGCAGGATCCACCGAGCCTGACGTGGTTAAAAGACAGGCACACAACGATGAGAGCATTGACGAGCAAGGCATAAGTGCTGGTTCGATTCCAGACAGACGTCTTAAGTGGCGTGGGTTGGGCAGAGAAAAAGTCCGTTCAATTCGGACACCGGCAGTGTTCTCTTCGTTGTGATGTGCTTTAGCAAGCTGCAGCGCCGGCCGACGCAAAGACCTGTAAATCGGCTGAGCCGTAGCAACTGGCGGCCAATACCAAAACCGAGCGGCAGGAAATAAGCCGGTTAGCGACCGGGTATCACAACCAAATCACGCTTAGGACCGTGATAACCGTAGTACCAGTATTGCTGTGTGTAGTCTTGGCGGTACCAGTTCCATCCCTTGAAGTCCCTGGTACCGCCCTTTTTACACAACAGACAAGAGCATCACCGGGCGACGGGCTCATAACCCAATCCACCCGGGCGCAACGCCAAGCGCAGGTGCTCTTCTCTGTTGTGTATGGAGAAACTTACGGCGGCGGCAGCCGCTTAACCGAGAGGAAATGCTATGAGCAATGATCGCATGACCGTAGTGCCCGATTTTCTGGGCGAGCTGGACGCCGGCGTATTCATGAACAAAATCGCCGCCGCACTGAATACCACTGCATTGGGCGTTCTGAATAACGGCACAAAAGGCAAAGTGGTCCTCACCTTTGATTTTGAGCGTATGGGTAATTCCGTTGAGGAGAAGCGCGTCAAGATCAAACACAAGCTGAACTACAGCACACCGACGCCCCGCGGAAAAGCCTCCGAAGAGGACACCACTGAAACGCCAATGTGGGTTAATAAAGGCGGCAAGCTCACCATCCTGCAAGAGGATCAGGGGCAATTGTTCAATATCAACGGTGCCACAGACGGAAAGCTTAAAGCGGCTCAGTGAACCGCTGACAACCAATTCACTGCCACCAATTCGATCATTTGTTAATAAGGAATTTTTATGTCTCAGGTAGACAGCGGTACTTTTAAGCAGGTTAAAGATCTGGTTCTTTCTGGTTATCACCTGAATGATATTAACGGCCTAGCTTGCCCAACAGCATTACTCCCGGAAGAAACTCGCGTTGAAAGTCTCGAGCGCTTTTCTCTTGAACGCTTCCGTTTTCGTGGTGCTATGACTACGACCAGCATTGATGATTTTTCCCGTTATTCTAAAGGCTACGCCAGCGCCGAGGAACCTGCTCGCTGCTTTATTGATGCGGACAATATGACTGCGCGATCCGTGTTCAATATCGGCACGCTGGATAATCCGGGTCATGCTGATAACGTTGCTGCAATCACCCTGAAGCAGACTGCGTCATTCCGCGCGCTGCTGGCGATTAACGGCGACCGCCTGAAGCAAAAGCAAATCGCTGAATGGTTGGAAGACTGGAGTGATTACCTGCTGGCCTTTGATGCTGACGGAAATACCATGCAAATTTCACAGGCTGCTCAGGCTGTTCGACGCATCACTATCCAGCAGGCCACCCAGCAGGATCATGAAGACGGTGATTTCAGCGGCAAAAAATCCCTCATGCAAAGCATTGAGGCCAGCAGCAAAGATGTTATGCCGGTGGCGTTTGAGTTCAAATGCGTGCCGTATGAAGGACTTGGTGAGCGTGCATTCAGCCTTCGCAATAGCCTGCTCACTGGTGACGAACCACGTTTTGTTCTGCGCATTGTTCAACTGGAAGCACAGGAAGAAGCGATCGCCAACGAATTCCGCGACCTGCTGATCGGCAAATTCGACGGCGAGCCAGTGGAAACCTTTATCGGTAACTTTAAAGCGTAATTGCTCAGCCTTAATTTCCCTGCGTGCCGGGGAAATTAGTGAAGCGTAATTCCGTTATTTATCGCCATCTGGCGAGAGATTCGTGCAACCTGAAAACGGGAAATCACATGAGCAACTTAATGATCGACCTCGAAACTATGGGCAATAAACCCAACACCGCAATCGAGAGCCAAAAATGATGGAGTCCATCGGAATTTACCTTTTCGGCATGCTTGTCGGCTGCTTTTTCACGCTGCTGGCTATAGCAATTTTTAGCTGACTTCGGTCGGCTGGAGAGAGATAAATGATAACAGTCACACTAACTTCTCGTCTGTCGAATTTTGTTAAGCCGCGACACGCCGCTGTAGTGAAATGGGTTGAGGGGGAGTGATGCAGAAACTACTTGAGCAGTTCACAAGAGAGCAACTGGAAGATTTATCCGGCCCTTATTCTGAACCTGATGATATCGAGCAAATCAGAAACCTGGCCCGCATCGCGCTGGCGGCGATGGATGGTAACTCTCCGGCAATTCCGGATGGTTGGATGCTGGTACCGGTTGAGCCAACTGCTGAAATGATTGCCGCAGCTATGATCTGTGACGATGTGGAATTCAACTCCGATGAAACCTTCTGCGTTAACTTCGGCAACATCTACGATGCAATGCTCGCAGCAGCACCTAATCAGGAGAATAGTTAACGTGAACCATTTAATGATCGACATCGAAACCATGGGCAATAAGCCCAATGCCGCAATCGTATCCATTGGCGCTGTTTTCTTTGAGCCGGCCACCGGTGAAATCGGTAACACGTTTTATTCCAACGTTCAGTTGGAGAGCGAAACTGAATTAGGCGCATCGCTGGATGCCGGGACGATCATGTGGTGGTCACAGCAATCCAGTGAGGCTCGCGCCGCTATCGCTTCTGCGTCACTTCCTGTTGCAAAGGTTCTTTCAAATCTAACCCTTTTCGTTGCCGAATGTCGCACATCAACCAGCATTCAGGTGTGGGGTAACGGCGCGACGTTCGACAACGTTATTCTGCGGTCGGCATATCAGCGCACACAGTTACCCGCGTTCTGGCCATTCTGGAATGACCGTGATGTGCGCACGATGGTAGAGCTTGGTCGCCAGCTGGGTATCGACCCGAAGCGTGATATGCCATTTGATGGTGTAGCACACAACGCACTGGCCGACGCCCGCCACCAAGTGAAATACGTATCGGCAATCTGGCAACGTCTGCTGCCTGCCAGCGCCGAATAATACCCCTAATAGCCCGGGTGCAGCCGGGCAATGGAGAAATCTATGCTGAGCCTCGATTGTGTTCCCATCTCAACTTATTGCAAAGAGACAGGCGAAACTCCTGATGCGATCAACAAGCGCGTACAGCGTGGTGTGTGGCGTGAAGGGGTTCAGGTGCTGAAAGTCGAAGGCGTTAAGGAGAGATGGATAGATCTTAGTGAGGTTGCAAAATGGGCTCGACAGAATCGCCTAAACTCCCGCGCGGCGTGACCATCAGGAAACACAGCAACGGGGAAACTATTAATATCACATTCACATATAAGGGAGTTAAATGCCGGGAACCATTATCCAACCTTGAAGTGAATAATAAAAATATCAAATACGCCGAGAGAACTCTCGGCGAAATACACAATAAAATTGAACGAGGGAATTTTAATTATGCAGAGTATTTTCCTCGTTCAGCACGGTTAAAAATTTTTGGTAATGCCGCATCTGGTAAAACTATCAAAATGTATCTTGACGAATATATTGATATTTGTGAGACACGTAATTTATCGCCATCGACAATTGGCGGTTATAAAAAATGCCGTAGTGCTCTGTCGTCATTGCATATATTACCAGCCAGTGAGTTAACGCCAGCGGCATTAAAGCTGTGGATCCAGAGCCAGAAGACAACACTCAAAACTATCAGAAACCAGCTTTCTTTTCTGCGCTCGTCGCTGGATGAAGCTGTAACAGATGGGGTGCTGCAAATTAACCCGGTGTCGCTGGTCACAGCATCACGGTATCAAAGCAATAAAAGCGATGCAGAAAGTAGTTATATTGTCGATCCGCTGTCGCCAGCTGAGGTGAGCGCGCTGTTAACATCAACAGGCAATAAACAGTGGGAGAACTTATTCAGGTTTGCGCTCCAGACAGGGCTGCGCAGCTCCGAACTGTGCGCGCTACGCTGGATGGATATTGATTTTGTTGAGAAGACGGCGCATGTACAGAGCGCCAGCGTGTCGGGCGTGACGAAAGGGACGAAAACAAAGGCGGGAACGCGCAAGGTAGAATTAACTGAGGAAGCGATGATCGCGCTCAACGATCAAAAGCCCTTTAGTTTCATGAAGGACGGTTGTGTCTTTGAGGATCCAAAGACAAACAAGCCATGGGCCAGCGCGGATGCCATCAGGAAAAAAGCCTGGGTACTAACGCTACGGAAAGCCGGTATCAGGTATCGCAATCCCTATCAGACCCGGCACACGTTTGCCACACGACTGATCAGTCGCGGCGTGAACCTTTTCTGGCTGGCGGCGCAAATGGGCCACAAGGGGCCGGAAATGCTCTTCCGACATTATGGTCGCTATCTGAAGGAGTATGACGGCAACACGGAGAGAAAGCCTAAGCTGGTCAGTGGCAGGAACTGAAAGGAGCCGTAAAGGAGCCGCAGAAATCAAAGCAACTTATTAGCCATTACAAATTAGTTAGTTACAAAATTTCGGACACGGGTTCAACTCCCGCCAGCTCCACCACTTTTTAGTTGTTTGAAGTATACTGAAGTCTACCAAGCCCGCATGGAACCAGCCTTGCGGGCTTTTTTACGTCTACAGAAGTCTACTGAAATTTGCTAGAAGCTACTCCTTATGGCACCCTTTTTGGGACCCAACGCAAAGGGTCCCAAAATCGAGGGTCCTAAAAATGGCAAAGATCGCTAAGAAACTCACTGACACTGAAATCAAAAATACCAAGCCAGCAGAAAAGGAGATCAACCTTTTTGATGGTGACGGCCTGATGCTACGAATCGCTCCCCTATCAAAGGGTGGTAAGAAAAATTGGTATTTCAGGTATGCAGTGCCAGTAAGTAAGAAGCGAACAAAGATGAGCTTAGGAACCTACCCTCATCTCACACTTGCCAAAGCTCGGGCTTTACGTGATGAATACTTGTCGTTGCTTGCAAATGGTATCGATCCGCAGATTCACAACAACGATAAAGCCAATGCCCTTAAGGATGCCACTGAGCACACGCTACAGGCGGTTGCTAGGAAATGGTTAGATGAGAAGGTCAAGACTTCTGGTATCTCTCCAGACCACGCAGAAGATATCTGGCGGAGCCTTGAACGAAATATCTTCCCCGGTTTAGGCAACGTTCCGATCAAAGAGATCCGTCCCAAGCTCTTAAAACAACACCTTGACCCCATAGAACAACGAGGCGTATTGGAAACCCTACGCCGTATCATTTCACGTTTAAATGAAATTTTTCGTTGGGCTGCTACAGAAGAGCTTATTGAATTTAACCCTGCTGATAACCTCGGTCAGCGATTCAGTAAGCCTAAGAAGCAAAACATGCCCGCTTTACCGCCAGATGATTTACCCCGATTCTTAATTGCTCTATCTAACGCTTCTATACGACTCGAAACTCGTCTTCTAATTGAGTGGCAACTCCTTACGTGGGTTCGTCCGGGAGAAGCTGTCCGTGCTCGGTGGAGTGATATAGACGAAGATAATCGATTCTGGAACATCCCCGCTGAGTTTATGAAGATGAAACGCCCTCACAAGATTCCGCTGAGTAAAGAGGCTATGCGTATACTTGAGTTAATCAGACCAATCAGTGGTCATAGAGAGTGGGTTTTCCCAAGCATTAAGGCCCCGCTTAACCACATGCATGAGCAAACAGCTAATGCTGCAATCATCCGTATGGGATTCGGTGGTGAACTGGTAGCCCACGGAATGCGTTCTATAGCAAGAACGGCTGCTGAAGAAAGCGGTAAATTTAGAACAGAGGTGCTTGAATCCGCCTTAGCTCATACCAAGAAAGATGAAATCATAGCCGCTTACAACCGTGCTGAGTATCTTGCCGAAAGAACAGAGCTGATGCAGTGGTGGGGAGATTACGTTCAAGCTCAGAAGCTTAAAGCAATTGCTGCGTGAAGGATTGCACTTGCTAACAAAGCTATGCATAGAGCATCAAGCAGCACATCCCCGACAGCCAACACTATGGATTTCACAGATATAGTTGCATCGCAGGAAAAAGCAAAATCAGGCAAAAACAATTGAAAATTTCCATTCATCATGCTATAAAAAAAACACTCTTTAGCGTATGGGCTTTAGTTATATAGCCTTGTCGGGCGTTTCGCCAGACACGAACTTATTGTTTAGATTTAGGGTTGCGTCAGATGCAAATCGGCCGATCCTGCTCGCTCACTCACACGATCGGCCGATTTGCATCCGCCGCATCCTTTAGTAAAGAGTTAAAAAGAGACTAACAGGTCTCTTTTTTTATTTGGGAATTTAGATGTACGAACAAATCATAAAAGATACATTTAAAAATCTTGATGTCGAAAATTTTACTGTGATTAATAACAGTTTAAATTTAATATTTGTTTGCGGGGGGCTTGTTGATGTAAAAGAAGCCATACCTACAAGTATGCGCGGGCAGCTTTACGCTTATACTGCCACTGAACATGAAGAGTTTCATAATTGCCTTCGGATGGCTGAATCCTTCAAGGACTATATTGAGACTGGCCAGTATGATGATTTGCTTCATTTTGAACACGATATTGCTAAGATATCCTCGCAAGTTCTTTTATTTCTTGAAAGCCCCGGCTCACTGGTTGAATTAGGGATATTTTCTTCTTTCGAAAATCTCTATGATAAGATTTGTGTTATCGCACCAGAGGATCATGTTGAGAGTGAGGACTCGTTTATTTTTTTAGGCCCGTTAAAAAGAATATCTACTCATGTAAACGAAGCAGTACTCACTTATCCATATGATGCCGAAAATGGAAAATTTGACAAAGCTGTATGGGGTCAAATATGCGAAGATATATTTACAAGAGTGGACAGTAAAGTTAAGGTTGAAAAATTTAGACAAAATGATGATGGTCATCTATGCATGCTGATACTTGAGATAATAAATATCAGCTTCCCTGTTCAAATTTCGGAAATTGAATCAGTTCTTTCATCCTTTCAAATTAAAATACCGCAAAAACGTCTTTCTCAATTAATCTACTTACTATTAACACTAGAGCTAATACAAAAAAAGAAAAGAAGTTCCAATACATACTTTTTTCCACCAAAAAAACTCGCAAATGACAATTATATAAAATTTGGCTCTTACTCAGACAAAAAACAATTTGACAAAACAAAAAATAAAATAAATTTAAAACAAGAACTCGCTTTGAATTTAAGGGATAAAGAACAAAGACGCCTCAGTGTATTAGCCAAGTATGGTGAAGAAAATGACCAATAATCTAAAATCATTACGCAAGCTTTTACAAAGCACACTTTTCTTAAGTGATGACCTCATTAATATTTTTATTACCACTGCTCCTTATAGATATAAAATTTATGAGATTGATAAAAGAAACTCTGATGAAAAGCGTAAAATCGCTCATCCTTCAAAGGAACTGAAGTTAATTCAACGAATCATAGTTAAAGAATTATCTAATATGTTGCCTGTACATGATTGCGCTTATGCTTATAGAACTGGAAGAGGAATCAAAGAAAATGCGCTCATTCACTCAAAGAATAGTTATTTATTGAAACTGGATCTATCCAATTTTTTCAATTCGTTGACACCTGAAATATTTTTTGCTGAGTGTAGAAGAAACAATATTGATTTTGATAAAGACAATGCTTCTATTATATCAAACTGTTTGTTCTATCGAGAGCATAGGAAATCCAGTTTAAAATTGAGTGTTGGAGCACCCAGTTCTCCATTCATTTCCAATGTAATAATGTACTCATTTGATCAAATTATTGAAACAGAATGTCGGAAAAGAGAGATAACATTCACAAGATATGCTGATGATATGACATTTTCGACAAGCATAAAGAATACTCTTATTGGCTTTGATGAGTTAATAAAAAAGGTTTTATTCGATCTTTTCAAAGGGGCTATTTCTTTGAACCAAGATAAAACCATTCTTTCTTCGAAAGCTCATAATCGACATATTACGGGTATAACAATCTCTAATAATGATAACATCTCACTTGGGCGAGAAAGAAAAAGATTAATATCGTCAGCGATACATCGTTTTTCTTATGGAAAATTAGATCAGGAAGCCGTCGATAAGTTGAAGGGCTTGTTAGCTTTCGCATATTACATAGAACCTTCATTTATAGCTACAATGGAAAAAAAATACGGTAGGGAAACAATAAATAAATTGAAGAAGTAGAACAAAAAATTATACTAATAAACACCATATAAAAGAGGTTCAACGCCTCTTTTATTTTATCTAAAATCGGCGGCTCTCTATTTTATTTACCTCTTCGAAATGTAATGTCATCTTTTCTTTTTTAAGAGCTTCTTTTAACTTCGATTTAAATCTATATTCATTCATACTCAACCCCAAAGGATTTTTCTTTATTTCTTCTTTAACTATTTTTTCTTTATTTTTAGGTTGAATAATAGATTTCTTTATATTTAACTTTTCTCTTATCTCTTCGATCTTAGTTGCTCTACTATTGATTTTGCCACGGCTTTTGAGTCTAAAGTTATTCGTGGCTGTTGTGGCTGTTTCTGCATGATCAAGTATCCTACTGATAGAACTGCCGCTAAATGTATTGCTCCCACGATTAAAGCTACTTTTATTATAAGTTTTGATTGGTTCTTTATGGTATTGTTTTTTAACTCTGTTGAGTACTTGTGCAGCTTTATGTGTTGCTCTTCCAATCTTTTTGTTTGTTGGTCTATTATATTTTTCGCTGAGTTTAAAGCGGTTGTTGTTGCTTCTAATGAGTTGTTCACTCTTGTTAGTGTCTGTTGTGTCTGGTTTAATGCTGTACTTGTAAGCACACCCGTTTTAGTTCCACACACTTTTTGAGATTTCCGGGTTCTCTGCCATCAGCCGGTACTCTTCCGG
>NZ_JBWKUK010000007.1:185990-231702 GCF_059420805.1 Erwinia sp. GW821-FHT03D09 | reverse complement strand
TTGTGCCGCCGATCAGTCCGGCGAGCGCACCCGAATGGCCGATGGTATCCCCAACGCGTGCTGCTTCCAGCATGGTAAACCGTCCTTGGTTGGAAGCGTTAAGGGTGTCGGTAGCTGCTCAGGCAACGCGAGAAAAAGGCTTCATCCGTTTCCGTTAACGGATTGACACTTGCCAGCGTGAATATCAGTACCGTGGTGGCCGATATCGGAAATACGGCCTGACGCTGATACTGGGTCTGGCCCTTTTGCGGGTGGTAACGGGAGAGCAGAGTAATGCCCGGGATCTGACCCTCGCCCAGTGCCGCAGGCTGTTCATCCAGCGCCTGGTATTTGCGCAGGCCTTTCTGCAGCACGCCACGCTGACGGGCCAGGTAGGCCTCAAAGTTTTCGTCAGGTTGCAACCGGTCACGGGAAATGTTTAATGAAGGGCCGTTTTCGGTTACCAGTATGTTGACGGTCTGCTCACGATAGCCGTCAGGTAAGGCAATGCTGCCTTCGGTAAAGGTACAGCGCGTGCCTGAATGCTGATCCATCCCTGTCTGTGCTCCCCTGCCAAGGAAATCCAATTCATGCCAATGGCGTTTAGATCTATCAAATTCTGTATGAAGATGCGATAGAAATGTTCAGGGATTTCATGAGGGAAAGTTTTTCTGGTCCTGCCTGTTCTGTCAGAACATAGGGGCGGTTACGGGGTGTGCATCTTCAGATGCCAGCCACAATGACAGGCATTCTCGCAGCAGGAAATATCAGAATCCTTGTCAGAAGGGCAAGAACCCGGTGGCCTACAGCGGCACTGGATCCGGGGGTATAAAAAATGCTTTGGCAGAAAAACACGAATAGCCTAATCGTGGGCAGTTACACAGAATTATTTACAGGGTCGATCATCGCGCTTCTTTCCCTCGCGGGATATTTTGTATTGGCCTACTTTGTCATTGAATTTTTCTCGATCAGTAAATATGACTGGATGCGAGAACCCGGCGACAGTGTGTGCAGCCTCCCCCCTGATCCGGGCGACACGCGAGATATTATCGCGCCGCTGTTCCTGTTCTTCCTGGGAACGCCACTTTTGATTGCCCTGATACGTGACATCCTCTTTAAAGACGTCTTTAAGGCAACCCTCTATGGCTTCGGGCTGGCAGTGGTGATTATCTACTGGTGGTGGTCGTACCGGGGGCAATACAGCGCGTGTGCTGCCTGAACGCATGACCTGTAGAAACGCTGACGCGGCCTGCGGCCTTGTCGGCTACCCGTCTGTAATTCACCTTGAAGGGTGATTCACAGCCAGGCAGCTCAGGTAAAGACCTGTGTATGCTCTTGCCCCGTGTTCGGATCCCGGCGACGGGGTTCCTGATGGATCCACCGGGTCAGACGTCACACGGTGATCGCCCTGATCACCGTTTCAAGTGCAGCCTTCGTTCCTGCCGCTGAACTGGACAGGCAGGGACGTAACTGTTCGTAGCTGACTGTCGCAGTTGCGCTCTCTGGAGCTGCGTGAGCAGCCAGCAGCCACAGGGTCTTGCGCTCCAGGGGCGGTCAGGTTTTTATCCTGCAGCAGTGCAAGATGCTGGGGGTTGTGAGAGATGGCTTTAAGGATGACATGAGTGGACTCCAGTAACGCGGCGGCACGGTTGCCGAATCGCGTCATGTCATCCGAAAGGGAAGCCAAAAGCAGCAATAAAACCGCACTACCTGCGCTCCGCTTTTACAGGTACTCAAAGATGTACTTGTTTTGTGCGGATGAGGGTGTTTCTGGCTGGTTTCCAGTGGGCAACAATTCAGCGAAATCTTTTTTCTTTCAGTGAGTTGTGGTGCTTAATGGAAATCCTTGGATTGTATATTGGAGCGGGAAACGAGACTCGAACTCGCGACCCCGACCTTGGCAAGGTCGTGCTCTACCAACTGAGCTATTCCCGCTTAGGAGTGATACTGCTATCAAACTTTCGGTAATTGTTTGATATTTAAATCTTTTATTTCATTCCCGAATCAGGAATGGGCGCCATTATGGACCAGATGATGCGACCTGACAAGCCCCCTTTCACGCTTTTTCATCTTAATCAGACCGACTGCTATAAATTTCTCCAAAAAGCATGTTTAACAAGCAAAATTCAGCACTTTCGAGCTAATTACGACCCTATGTACATATAAAAGGTTTACAGTATCATTAATTGATAATGATTATCACTTACAATTAAAAAGGATGTTGTTTTATGCCTCTACCTCATTTTACTCGTCGTAGCGTGACGATCGGTCTGCTGCTCACCGCTACTGGCGCATTTGCAGCCGATACTGTTGCCCCAAACGTACCCATTACCGACAGTATCAATACCCAGACACTGTACAAAAACCCTCAGAATGTCGTGGTCTGCGATCTCGCAATGTTGGATATTCTTGATGTACTGGGCGTAAAAGCTTCTGGCCTGCCGTTGCCTAAAGAAAAAGGAGTTATCCGGCCTATCTCAGCAAGTACGAGTCAGACAGCTACTACAAACGTCGGCAACCCCTTTAAACCGGACTTCGACGTGCTTAAGCAGCATAAGCCCGATCTGATTATCGGCGGCAGCCGCGCATTTGAATCAACCGATAAATTACGCGCTGTCGCACCCACGCTGGATCGGACCGTGGATAATGCCCATCTGCTCAGCAGTCTTGAAGATCGTACTTGTACCTGAGGCAAGCTGTTTGATAAACAGCCGCAGGCGGTGGAGACATCGCCCTGATAATTCTCTGGGCTTTGCAAGAAATACGACGGTTTTTAAATTCGCTGGCGCAGAAAGCAGTCGGATATAAGAGAGGATTTCAGGCATAAAAAAAGACCCGTTAGGGTCTTTTTTTACTATTCCACCGCTTGCACGGCAGAACAAAATTTGGAGCGGGAAACGAGACGTCAATCTGTTCGCTAACCGGTTGATAACGGTTGCTTTCTCGTTTCTGCACTTGTGGGTGCGGACTGGATTGTGGACTGGTCTGGTGGCGTATGCAAGTGGTTTTGTGTTTTGCGGTGTTTGAGTGCGCATTTTTTGTTCAACGCAACTCCAGCCTAGTAGTTCGCTGGATTGCGCCCTAGTCCTCTACAAAAGGTTTATCAATAAGACCATCATGCAGTCAGCGCAGCCCCAGGCCAAAACCATCGAACTGCGGGAGCCGTGGTGCACGGCTTCCTATGCAAAATTACTCCGGCAGGCACCAAATGTGCCGAATCTAAATTTTATTCACCTCCTCAAGGGTCATAGATTCACCACTGACGCTCCAGCGAGAGCAAATAAGAGTATGGATTATTATTTCTTGTCTGGCGTCTTTGATTCGCCAGCAGTACAGCAGATGCGGTAAGAGAAATACCTGCTCCAGCCAGCAAAGCGATGGAACTAGGGATGCCCGAAAGTATTGCAACAGATGTTGGAGCAGCGGAGAAAAATGAAACTTTCAATAACCCATTAAGGCCTGTTTCCCAGTTTTGAGCTTTGAGTGAATCCCGAAGGCTACGAATTGCCGGCATCACATTGGCCTGATATTGGTCTGACACAGCTTGCCTTAAAGCTTCTATAGATGCTTCTTTCGGTAAGTCACTAGCTAACTTAGCTACTTCCTTACGAAATATAGCTAATTCCTCTTGATGGCTATTCTTAAATCTTAAAATCTCTGCTGCTGAAAGATGATTGGGCAATGATATTCCTTGCACCATCAGATCAATGAGTAAACTTGGCGCAACATCTCTGGGCAATGATCTTCTCGGCCCAAATGCATCGAAATGCCGTCCTCTTCTGCCAGTGTTGCCTGTACCGAGAGGTTTCCCTTTATGGACAGCAATTGCCAAATGATCTGCTGTTGACGACTCTGTAATCAGACCGACCCCTAGCCGTTCAGACAATTGGGAGGCAAGCAGCGTCATATAGAAGCTGGCAAAACCAGGGGCTACATGAAGCCATCCGTCATCGTTTAAGCCTTTCTCAAGCTCTGAGCGGATCATGTATGGCAGTTTTTCTGGATGTATATGTGCAAATTCGCGTAACTCAAGCGATATTTTGTCTGGATGGATTCGGCGACTTGAATTCCCATCAATATCGAACATAACAGCCGCCGATGCTGGATCTGTAAGGAAATCAAGAACCTTATCAGTCAGTTCCTCAACTTCCTCCATATCAGACGAGACTCGAACAGGTAGAAGTACCCCTTCATCACACAAAGCCCGAGCAAGATCGTTTGAATAGGGATCACGATGTGAAACTGGGACGATAGTTCTAATGGAGTCCCAAAACAACGCAGCACTCCGCAGCCATCTTTCATTTTTTATGTCAATGTAGGGATAGTAGAGCGCCGATGAGAATGCAACTGCCATTTTAAATTCTCCAATGTTTATTTTCGTCAACTGTTTACTTAAATTTGATCGAATGCATCCACCCTTACCTGAGCTGCCCGGCTGTGAGTCACCTTTCATGGTGAATGGCAGACGGGCAGCCGACAAGGCCACAGGCCGCGTCAGGGTTTTCATGGGAAGGCAGCACACGCACTGTACTGCCCCCAGAACGACCACCACCAGTAGATAATGACCACGGTAAGCCCAAAGCCATAGAGGATCGCCTTGAAGATATCTCTGAAGATAATGTCCCGTATCAAGGCAATCAAAAGCGGTGTGCCCAAGAAGAGCAGGAACAGCGGTGCGGTGATATCCCGTGTGTCGTCCGGGTCTCGGGGAATGCTGCACACGCTGTCACCCGGCTCCCGCATCCAGTCATATTCTCCGATGTTAAAGACCTGCATGCACAGATAGACGAGGATGAAGTACCCCCCGAGGGAGAGGATTTCGACCCATCTTTTTCGATCTATTTTCACCAGTTTATTTCCAGCAGTCTTTTGATGTGGGGGCGAATGGACAGCAGGCGCTCACCGTAGGAGATGTAGGGCCAGTTGGGATCGCCTCTATGTACGTTGCCGCTCATCCATCGGATGAAATCTTCCCGCTGACGTTCGATCCCCCGGTTGTAGCGTATCCCGGCCATTTTATATTGTATGTCTGTCGGGTGCAGGGTGGCGGCATCCGGGTAGTCGTAGAGGATCAGGTCTCTGAGGTGGTGTGCAACCAGACGCAGGTTGAATTGATCTTCCAGCAGACAGGTGGCGAGTTCGAGTTGGTCGCGTGTGGTCAGGGTTGCCGGATCAAGTCCCAGCGTACTGGCAGCAACACGGATTTGCATGGCAACCGAGCCGACGGAGGTATGGTCTGCCGGTTTGACGTTTTTCATGAAGCTGAATTGTTCACGCCAGTTCATGGTCAGGGGTTTGTATTCTTCCGGTTTTCCCCCTACTTCAATCCAGGCAACACCGCCCAGCAGTTCAGGCGGTATGCCGAAGGCGTTGGCCGATTCGATGATGAGTTGTCTGTTGTACTGAACATAGGCGTCCTTATAGGCGTTTGAGTAGTATTCTCCGCTTTTGCGCTCCGGGTTGTTTCGGGTCAGTTTCCAGTACATGGCGTCGATTTCATCCCATTTTCTGAATTTGATCCGGGTGATGTCACAGAATTGGTTCCGGGCAACAATATTGTTCTGCATGGGTTCCCCTCCTCTTAGTACACGCGCTCGTCCCAGATGCTGTAGCCGCCGGTTCCGGCGATGTGGTGTTTCCAGTCGATGCTTTTGTAGCCAACGGAGATCATTTCTTCGGGCTGGTTGTCCGCGTGGGTCAGGGCATGCGGGTAGGACACTGCAATGTTTGTCAAAGTCGCGCCAGTGAGTTGGATGGAGTAGTATTTTTCTTGTGCGCCGGTTTGTGATGTACGGTAGAAGTCAAACAGGAGTTCGAGTTCTTCGTTGTTGGTGATGGCGATGCCAAAGAGGGGGGAGGATTTGTCAATGGGTTTGCAGAATTTGATCGGGTGATGCTGGGTGTGCTGGCTGCGGCTGATGGCATGGTCAAACTGGAGGACCAGGATCTGGTCTTTATGGCCGCTCTGGTATTTGTTGCCGATGGAGTCGAGGGTGCCGCATCCGGCGGAAATCAGTCCCTGCTTTTCACCTGTGATGGTGAGGTAGATGTTGTTTGCCATGTCCGTCTTGTCCTTTGGTTTTTTCCCCGAAAGGCCCTTCCTTGCCGGGGCAGGCAGTAAAGCGCTATTTGACTGGTGGAAATATAAACAGGGAAACAGCAAAAGAATCGTGTAATGAAGGTTGCCAGTGTGTTATGAATTTTTTGGACTGGCGCAATGACTGTTTTTTATGCTCCGGATTCTAGAAAAGTCGCCGGGGGAATTCAATGGAAAGGTAAGGTTTATTTACGTTAGTCGGTAAGGGGTCGCTGATCCCGGCGCATAAAAGTTATATCCAGCAGCGCGATAAGTATGACGGGCAGTGCCAGTCGCTGGGGCTGAATCGTATGCATGGGTTGCGGCATTTGTATGCCCAGGTGCGCTATGAAGTGCTGACGGGGTGGAAAGCGCCCGTCGTTGGGGGGCCCTCTGCCAGACAATTAACACCAGAACAGCGGACGATTGACCGGCTGGCGCGTCAGACGATCAGTTCAGAGCTGGGGCATGGGCGAACCCAGATTACGGCGGTGTATTTGGGGCGGTAGAACGGGACATCACAGCCAAATTTAACAAAAAGAGGAAGGTTTTTAACACCTTCCTCTCACCAGACAACCGCGTTTTATCCTGCTTTATCCTATTGTTTCAGTCGTCATCAGCAGAACAAGGGCAGAAATTTTTTCCAGCAGGATGAAAGATAGGGACTCCTTCACCAGCGCCTGTTCCACGTGCTGCATGCTGTAGCTCAATGCGAAGCACTGTTCAGTAGGGGGCGACTACCTTTCCTTCTTTGCTCTGGCGCTGGAGTTGTTTGACGTTTTCCGGGGGGATCAGCCAGAGGTTGTTGGGGAGGTCGAATTGTTCGGGGGTGGCGGAGTTCGCTAGTTCTAACCCCCGTCAGAAGCAACAGACGGATACCAAGCTGGGTCACAAGGCTGGGGTAGTGATGGAGGGTATGCAGGAATGCAGGGATTTCATGCATGTGCAGGTAGGGGTTGTGGGTGACCGGGAGTTTGGGGTGGGCGACGATGTTGAGTTCGGTCGCTGGATGGGTGTCAAGGTTGTGTTTGACGAGGGCATAGCGGAAGAGTTGTTTGAACCAGGTGCGGACTTTTTCGGCGGTGGTGTAGGCTTGGCGCTGTTCGATGCGGTTCAGTATATTGAGCAGGTCAGTACGCTTGATATCATGAATGGGGCGCTCTCCGAGATGCGGGAGGATGTCTTTTTTGAAGATGCGTTCGATCTGGGACAGGGTGCTCTGACGGCCTGTTTTGAGGCTGAGGGCACGAAAGTCGTACCAGTGCTGGTAAACGGTGTTAAACGTCAGGACGGTTGCGGGGGTTTTAGGCTGGCGCAGGGTGCGCGGGTCGGTGCCCTGCACGACGAGGGTTCGGGCTTCGTCGCGGCGCTGTCGGGCGGCTTTGAGGCCGATGGCGGGATAGGTGCCTAAAGAGAGGCGTTTTTGTTGTCCGTGCCAGTGGTAGCGAAAGAGCCAGGCTTTGCCACCCTGGGCACGAACACTGAGTGAGAGTCCGTGACTGTCGTACAGGGTGTAGTCTTTGCCGATGGCGCGTGCCTGTCGCACGGTGATTTCGGTGAGGGCCATAGAAATGCCCCTGATTAAAGGTCAGGAACGGATTTTTGGCTCGTGCGATTCGGGTTTCCAGCAACAATCCGCACTACCTGCACTCCGCTTTTTGTAGACAGGTTTGTGGACTGCTGTGTGCCGGATTTTGGTGGAATCCGCTGATTCCCGCTGGAAGATGAAAACAGATTTAACGCTTTGCTTTCAGCGAGTTATGGCGTTCGACGGAACGCCATAAACATAATCTTGGAGCGGGAAACGAGACTCGAACTCGCGACCCCGACCTTGGCAAGGTCGTGCTCTACCAACTGAGCTATTCCCGCTAAGTCGCAACGATGTAATTTCTTCATCGGTACGGGGAGCGCATTATACGGAGATTTACCTCCTGCGCAATCCCTTCATCGTAAAAATATGGTTTTTCCTTTCCAATTGCTGATAAAGCAAGCAAGAAGGTGTATTTATCAGCAACTCAGGTGCGAAATAAGGCTGACAGCCGTAAAAAAATAATATTCAACGCACCGCCCGCTATCTCCGATCACAGCTGAATAAAATGCTCGCGGTAGTAGGACAACTCGGCAACGGATTCACGAATATCATCCATTGCCTGGTGCGAGCCCTGCTTTTTAAAGCCAGGCAAGATTTCAGGCTTCCAGCGACGCGCCAGCTCTTTTAGCGTGCTGACGTCCAGGTAACGATAGTGGAAGTAGGCTTCCAGCTCCGGCATGTACTTAAACAGGAAACGGCGATCCTGGCCAATGCTGTTGCCGCAAATCGGTGAGCTGTTCGCAGGAACCCACTCTTTCAGGAATTCAATGGTGGCCAGCTCGGCCGCGCGATCGTCATACTGACTGGCCTTCACTCGCTCGACCAGTCCGCTGTTGGTGTGCGTGCGCACGTTCCAGTCATCCATCAGCGCCAGCTGTGCGTCGGACTGATGCACGGCAAAGACCGGCCCTTCAGCGAGAATATTCAGATTGGCATCGGTAACAAGCGTGGCAATCTCGATAATCCGATCCTGCTCCGGGTCCAGGCCCGTCATTTCAAGATCGATCCAAATCAGGTTATTAGCATTTGCGGTCATAGTGCATCTCACTGTGGTCAAAGCGGCATTGTCGTTAATTAGCGTGTATGATAGACGTTTTGCCCCCGTAGGGCGAAACATGCCTGATTTGTGTGAGGAACAGTGAGTAAAAACAAGCTATCCAAAGGTCAACAACGTCGCGTGAGTGCTAACCACGATCGGCGCCTGAAGCAGCGTGCCGATAAGCCCGAACCGGATGACAGCCTGTTCGGCGAGGCGCGGGATGGCGTAGCGATCAGCCGGTTTGGTATGCACGTTGACGTGGAAGATGCGGATGGTTCGGTACACCGCTGTAATATTCGTCGCACCATACGTTCGCTCGTTACCGGTGACCGCGTGCTGTGGCGCCCGGGCGTGGAAGGTAGCGCAACGGTGAAAGGCATCGTCGAAGCCGTACATGAGCGGACCTCAGTCCTGACCCGCCCGGATTTCTACGATGGGGTGAAACCTATCGCCGCCAACATTAATCAGATCGTGATTGTCTCTGCCATTTTGCCCGAACTGTCACTGAACATTATCGATCGCTATCTGGTCGCCAGCGAAACGCTGGACGTTGAGCCGCTGCTGGTGCTGAACAAAACCGATTTGCTGGATGAAGAAGGCCGCAAATTCGTTGATGAGCAGATGGATATCTATCGCCATATCGGCTACCGCGTGCTGATGGTCTCCAGCCATGAAAAACAGGGTCTGGCTGGACTGGAAGAAGCCCTGACCGGGCGCGTCAGCATCTTTGCCGGCCAGTCTGGTGTTGGAAAATCGAGCCTGCTTAACGCCCTGCTCGGTCTGGACCTCAGCAGTAACGAAATCCTCACCAACGACGTATCTGATGTCTCCGGCCTTGGCCAGCACACCACCACCGCTGCCCGCCTTTATCACTTCCCACACGGTGGCGACGTGATTGACTCCCCCGGCGTTCGTGAATTCGGTTTATGGCACCTTGAACCGGAACAAATCACCCTCGGATTTGTCGAATTCCGTAAGTATTTAGGTGGCTGCAAGTTTCGCGACTGCAAGCATGATACCGATCCGGGATGCGCCATCCGTGAAGCCGTGGATCAGGGTGAAATTGACGAGTCACGCTTCGTTAACTACCACCATATTCTGGAAAGCATGTCTGAAGTTCAGGCGAAAACCCGCCGTAACTTCAACACTGACAAAGATTGACAGTCCGTCATCTATGATGCTGATGGCTGCAGAGCGCCAGAATAAACTGCCGCTATATTACTGACTGAACGCGCCCGGTCAGGCATTAGCCTTAACCACCGGGCGCTGTTACAATCCGCCCCCATTTATTTTTCGCTGTCTGATTAAGCCAGGAGGCTCACGTGTTAGATCGTATTAAACTCGGCCTGAATAATTTATTGCCTAAAAAGGCCCTGACTGAACTTGCGGGCTGGGGTGCCAGCAAACGCGGTGGATGGCTGACCAAAGCGGTCATCGACGTCTTTGTGTGGTTCTATAAAGTCGATATGAAAGAGGCGCAGAAGCCGGATACCGCCAGCTATCGCACCTTTAACGACTTTTTTGCCCGTCCGCTACGCGATGACGCGCGCCCTCTGATTACCGATCCAAACCTGCTGGTGCTGCCGGCAGATGGTGCGATCAGCCAGCTCGGCCATATTGACGGTGACCAAATCTTCCAGGCCAAAGGCCACACCTACTCGCTGGAAGGCCTGCTGGCCGGCAACGCGCAGATGACGGAGATGTTCCGCAACGGTGAGTTTGTAACCACTTACCTTGCCCCCCGCGACTACCATCGCGTGCATATGCCATGCAACGGTATTCTGCGTGAGATGATCTACGTTCCGGGTGATCTCTATTCCGTCAACCCGCTCACCGCACAGAATATCCCGAATCTGTTTGCGCGTAATGAGAGAGTCATCTGCCTGTTCGATACTGAATTTGGCCCGATGGCGCAAATTCTGGTCGGTGCCACGATCGTTGGCAGCATTGAAACCGTCTGGGCGGGTACCGTTACCCCACCGCGTGAAGGCGTAATTAAGCGCTGGAGCTTCCCGGGTGCGGATGCCGAAGGTTCAGTTGTCCTGCTGAAAGGTCAGGAAATGGGCCGTTTTAAACTTGGCTCAACGGTGATTAACCTGTTTGCCGAAGGCAAAGTAAAACTGGCTGAAAGCCTGGCTGCGGAAAGCAAAGTCCGCCTGGGCGAGACGCTGGCCATCGCACTGTAAAAAGACAGTGCGGAAGACGTTCTCCATCATCCATAGCGGATTACCATGTCACGCCTGATTCTCACTATCTTGTTAGGCTGGAGCCTCCTCCAGCCGCTCTACGCCGCCAGCGCACCGGATGCCGCGCAAATCAAACAGGAACTTGAACAGGCGAAATCAGACAAAACGACTGCAAATCAGGCGGAAGTTGTCGATGCCCTGCAATCAACCCTGAACTGGCTGGATGAGCAAAAGTCCTCGCTGGATAAAGCGCAGGAATATCAGCAGATAATCGATGATTTCCCTAAGCTTTCTCGTGATTTACGCCAGCAGATCGCCAGTCTGACCGACAGCAATAAACAGCTGCGCAGCAATATGAGCGCGGCCGATCTCGATCAGGAGATCCTGCAGGTTAGCAGCCAGCTGCTGGAAGAAGGCCGCCTGTCTCAGCAGGAACAGGATCGCGCCCGGGAAATCAGTGATTCACTTTCACAGCTGCCGCTACAGCAAACCGATGCCCGCCGCAGCCTGAGCGAGGTGGAGCGCCGCCTGCAGGGGCAGCCGACCGCAACCACCCCGCTGGCGCAGGCGCAGCTGGCGGCACGCCAGGCGGAATCCGCCGCGCAAAAAGCACGGGTGGATGAACTGGAACTGGCGCAGCTGT
Source organism: Erwinia sp. GW821-FHT03D09 (assembly GCF_059420805.1). NCBI lineage: Bacteria > Pseudomonadati > Pseudomonadota > Gammaproteobacteria > Enterobacterales > Erwiniaceae > Erwinia > Erwinia sp. GW821-FHT03D09. The sequence continues at coordinate 220,188 of NZ_JBWKUK010000007.1, read as the reverse complement.
CCGCGAACAACCGCCAGGAACTGGCGAGAATGCGGGCGGAAGTCCACCAGCTCAAAGCCAGCCAGCTGGATGCCTATCTACAGGATTTGCGCAATCAGCTAAACGGCCTGCGCCAGCGCGAAGCGGAAATGGCGCTGGCACGTACCGAGCAGCTGGCAGAAAACAGCGGAGATATGCCGGAAGGCATCGCCGAGCAGTTCCGCGTTAACCGCGAACTGTCCGCCGCACTGAATCAGCAGGCGCAGCGGATGGATCTGGTGGCGTCGCAGCAGCGTACCGCCGCCAACCAGACTATTCAGGTCCGTCAGGCGCTAAGCACGCTGCGCGAGCAGTCGCAATGGCTGGGTATGTCCAACGTCCTTGGCGAAGCGCTGCGGGCGCAGGTTTCGCGCCTGCCGGACATGCCAAAGCCGCAGCAGCTGGACAACGAAATGGCGCAGCTGCGCGTGCAGCGGCTGCACTATGAAGATCTGCTGGAGCGCCAGCAAACGCTGAAGCAGCTTCGCCAGGATGACAACAGTAATCTGACTAGCGAACAGCGCCGTATTCTGGATGCGCAGCTAAAAACCCAGCGCGAGCTGCTGACCTCGCTGCTTTCCGGCTGCGATAACCTGATCCTCGGCGTGACCAAGCTGAAGGTCGGTAACAGCCAGCTGGTCGATGCGCTGAATGAAGTCAAAGAAGCCACCCACCGTTATCTATTCTGGACCGCCGACGTCAGCCCAATCAGCATCAGCTACCCGCTTGAACTGGCACGCGATCTGCAGCGTCTGCTTTCTCTGGATACGCTGGGGCAGCTGGGCGGCGCACTGGTGATGATGGTTACCAGTCGCGAAACGGTGATGCCGATCCTTGGTGCCATTCTGCTGGTCGGATTCAGTATCAGCTCGCGCCGTCACTTCCGTAGCTTCCTCGATCGCGCGTCCAGCAAGGTCGGTAAAGTCACCCTGGACCACTTCAGCCTGACGCTGCGCACCGTATTCTGGTCCATTCTCGTTGCCCTGCCGCTGCCGGTACTGTGGGCCGCGCTGGGCTATGGCCTGCAGCACGCCTGGCCTTATCCGATTGCCGTTGCCGTGGGTGATGGCGTCACCGCCAGTGTCCCGCTGCTGTGGGCGTTTATGATCAGCGCCACCTTTGCCCGCCCGCAGGGGCTGTTTATCATCCACTTCCGCTGGCCGCAAACCCGCGTGGCGCGCGCTATGCGCTTCTACACGCTCTGTATTGGCCTGGTTGTGCCGCTGATGATGGTGCTTATCGCCTTCGATAACCTCGAAGACCGCGAGTTCTCTGCCACGCTGGGCCGCCTGTGCTTTATTCTGATTTGCGGCGCGCTGAGCCTGGTGACCGTCAGTCTTAAGCGCGCCGGCATTCCGCTGCATCTGGATAAAGAGGGTAACGGCGAGAATTTCATTAATAACATCCTGTGGAATGCGATGATTGCCATTCCGCTGATTGCCGCTCTGGCATCCTGCATTGGCTATCTGGCGACAGCCCAGGCACTGCTGGCCAGGCTGGAAACATCGGTGGCCATCTGGTTCCTGCTGCTGGTGATCTACCATATCATTCGTCGCTGGATGCTGATTCAACGACGCCGTATCGCCTTCGATCGTGCCCGCAACCGCCGCGCCGAGATCCTTGCCCAGCGCGCACGCGGTGAAGAAGAAACCGCCGCACAGCAGAGCGCCACCGACAGCATCGACGCAGAAGAGCCGGTTATCGATCTTGACGCCATCAGCGCTCAGTCGCTGCGGCTGGTGCGCTCGATTCTGACGCTGATTGCGCTGGTGTCGGTGATTGTACTCTGGTCAGAAATTCATTCGGCGTTTGGCTTCCTGGAAAATATCCGTCTGTGGGACGTCAATACCACGATTCAGGGCGTGGAAAGCCTGCAGCCGATAACGCTCGGTTCGGTTCTCATTGCTGTTCTGGTACTGATTATCACCACCCAGCTGGTGCGCAATATGCCTGCCCTGCTGGAACTGGCGCTATTGCAGCACCTCGATCTGACACCGGGTACCGGCTACGCCATCACCACCGTCACCAAATATCTGCTAATCCTGATCGGCGGACTGACCGGATTCTCGATGATCGGCGTGGACTGGTCGAAACTCCAGTGGCTGGTCGCGGCGCTGGGTGTGGGACTGGGCTTTGGTTTGCAGGAGATTTTCGCCAACTTTATCTCCGGCCTGATCATCCTGTTTGAAAAACCGATTCGCATCGGCGATACCGTTACCATTCGCGATCTCACCGGCAGCATTACGCGTATCAACACCCGCGCAACCACCATTACCGACTGGGACCGCAAAGAGATTATCGTGCCGAACAAGGCGTTTATCACCGAGCAGTTTGTTAACTGGTCGCTTTCCGACTCGGTCACCCGCGTGGTGCTGACTATTCCTGCGTCGGCGGAAGCCAACAGTGAAGAGGTGACCAACGTGCTGCTACAGGCAGCTCATCGCTGTAGCTACGTGCTGGAAACACCGCAGCCGGAAGCCTTCCTGGTTGATTTACAGCAGGGGATTCAGCTGTTTGAGCTGCGTATTCACGCCGCAGAAATGGGGCACCGTATGCCGTTGCGCCATGAACTGCATCAGCTGATCCTGCGCGGCTATCAGGAACACGGGCTGGAGATGCCATTCCCACCTTTCCAGGTACGAATGGAAACCATCGGCCGTAAAACGCCGGCCAGCAACGGGGCTCCGGTGGCGAGAACCTTTAAATCAGGTGGTTTATAACCGGCAGGCCTGCAGCGTCAGGCGTCAGGCGTCAGGCGTCAGGCGTCAGGCGTCAGGCGTCAGGCGTCAGGCGTCAGGCGTCAGGCGTCAGCAGGCCGCAAATTTAGCTGCACTTGAGGTTATTCAGATAACGATATCGAGTACGACAGATCCCGGGGCGGGATCTGTCGCTGAGAAGGGTTTGCCGCCTTATCAGCAGCGATCCACCGTAAAGGCAATCACGTCGCTCAGCTGCTCCGCCTTTAACGCCAGCATGATAATACGGTCAACGCCCAGCGCCACACCGGAGCACTCCGGCAGGCCGTGCGCCAGCGCATCCAGCAGATTGTTATCAATCGGCTGTTCCGGTAAGCCTGCCGCCGCGCGCTTTTTATTATCCTGCATAAAACGCTGACGCTGTTCACGGCTGTCGGTCAGCTCGCGGAAACCATTCGCCAGTTCAATCCCCTTGAAGTAAACCTCGAAGCGTTCCGCCACGCGGTGATCTTCCGTGCTGATCTCCGCCAGCGAAGCCTGAGTGGCCGGGAAGTGATAAACAAAGGCCGGGCGGTCTTTGCCAATTTCCGGCTCCACGCCGAGCATAAACAGCAGCTGCAGCAGCGTATCGCGATCTTCTTCCCGGTTTGCCAAATCACCCGCACCGAGCTTTTCAGCCGCTTCACGCAGCTGGGCCTTATCGGCAGAAAGCGGATCGACCTCCAGATGGCGAATAAACGCCTGCTGATAGGAAAGCGTTTCCGCCGGGGTGCATTCCAGCACCTGCTGGAGCAGATCGTCCACCTCATTCATCAGGCGGTACATATCATAATGCGGCCGATACCACTCCAGCATAGTGAATTCGGGATTATGGTGGCGCCCCATTTCTTCATTGCGGAAACTGCGGCACAGCTGATAAATAGGCCCGCTGCCCGCGGCCAGCAGGCGCTTCATATGATATTCCGGGCTGGTCATCAGATAGAGATCGATGCCTGCCGATGCGCCCGGTCCCACAAAACGGGTCTGGAACGGGAACAGGTGGACGTCGGTAACCGTGGCCTGGCTCATCGCCGGGGTTTCCACTTCCAGTACGCCACGATCGGCAAAGAAACGCCGGATTTCAGCCATGATCGCCGCTCGTTTTAATAAATTAGCGATGGATGCACTCGGCTGCCAGCTGGCCGTTTCGCTCATCTTTTCTACTCCAAAGTCAGTCAGGGCAAGAAGTCTACCTGTCCCTGCCGTAACACACAATTCTGCGCGGAATAAAACCGTTTCTTACGGCAAATAACTCCTGGTACGCTTTTTCTACACTACCCGCCCAAATACCCGAACACATCAAGTTAGCGCATTTTTAGCCAAAGTATACTGGGGGCAGACTGGTGAAAAATATTCGCCAACACTATGAAAATAATACAAAAAGTTAAACAGGGAGGAACATGTGCACATCCTGACTGTAGACATGGTCATTGTGGGTGCTGGGGGGGCCGGCCTGCGCGCCGCCATTGCTGCCGCAGAAGCTAACCCGAGGCTGAAGATAGCGCTGATCTCTAAGGTCTATCCGATGCGAAGCCATACCGTTGCCGCCGAAGGGGGTGCCGCCGCCGTCACCACTTCACAGGACAGCTTTGACTCTCACTTTCACGATACGGTTGCCGGCGGCGACTGGCTCTGTGAGCAGCCGGTCGTAGATTACTTTGTGGAACACTGTCCGCAGGAGATGGCCCAGCTTGAACGCTGGGGATGCCCGTGGAGCCGCCAGCCGGACGGTTCCGTCAGCGTACGCCGGTTTGGCGGCATGAAAAACGAACGCACCTGGTTTGCCGCTGACAAAACCGGCTTCCATATGCTGCACACATTGTTCCAGACGTCGCTGCAGTATCCGCAAATTCAGCGGCTGGATGAATATTTTGTCCTCGACCTGCTGGTCGATGACGGCGTTGCCAGCGGCCTGGTCGCGCTGAGTATGATGGAAGGCACCCTGGTTGAGGTGCGGGCGGGCTCGGTCATCCTTGCTACCGGCGGCGCGGGGCGTGTTTATCGCTACAACACTAACGGCGGCATCGTCACCGGCGACGGCATGGCAATGGCCTTCCGTCACGGCGTACCGCTGCGCGATATGGAGTTTGTGCAGTATCACCCTACCGGCCTGCCCGGGTCCGGCATACTGATGACCGAGGGATGCCGTGGTGAAGGCGGAATTCTGGTCAACAAAGACGGCTATCGCTATCTGCAGGATTACGGCATGGGGCCTGAAACCCCCATCGGCAAGCCGAAAAATAAATATATGGAACTGGGGCCGCGCGATAAAGTTTCTCAGGCATTCTGGCACGAATGGCGTAAAGGCAACACCATTGCCACCGCGCGCGGTGACGTGGTGCATCTGGATTTGCGCCATCTCGGTGCGAAAAAGCTGCATGAGCGGCTGCCGTTTATCTGCGAACTCAGTAAAGCTTACGTCGGCGTCGATCCGGTCAATGCGCCAATTCCCGTGCGCCCTACCGCTCACTACACCATGGGCGGCATCGAAACCAATGCGCAGTGCGAAACCCGAATCCAGGGGCTGTTTGCGGTCGGCGAATGCTCTTCCGTCGGTCTGCATGGCGCTAACCGATTGGGTTCAAACTCGCTGGCAGAGCTGGTGGTGTTTGGCCGCCTTGCGGGTGAACAGGCGGCACAGCGCTGCGCTCAGCCGCATTCAATCTCCGATAATGCCACCAGCGCCCAAAGTCGCGATATCGAGCGCCGTCTGCACGCGCTAACTCATCAGTCCGGCAGTGAAAATCTGTCGGCGTTGCGTGATGAGATGGGCATGGCGATGGAAGAAGGCTGCGGTATCTATCGCACCCCGGAACTGATGCAGAAGACGATTGACAAGCTGGCCGAGCTTAAACAGCGGGTTGAAAACGTGGCGATAACCGACAGCTCCAGCGTCTTTAATACGCAGCTGCTGTATACCATCGAGTTGAAACACGGCCTGGACGTTGCGGAATGCATGGCTCATTCGGCGATCCAGCGGAAAGAGTCTCGTGGTGCGCACCAGCGCCTGGATGAGGGCTGTACCACACGTAATGATGACAAATATCTGCAGCACAGCCTGACCTTCTTTAAACCGCATGCTGCCCCTGAGGTCGCATGGGACCCGGTTACCATTACCCATCTGCCACCGGCACAGCGCGTGTACGGTGCCGCATCGGAGGATAACAGCCAGAAGGAGCCCGTAAATGAGTGATAACACCCTGCGTAGAATCGATATTCTGCGCTACAACCCCGAAAGCGATCGGCTGCCGCGCCATGAAATTTTCAACGTGCCCTGGGATGAACAAACGTCGCTGCTGGATGCCCTGGGCTATATCAAGGACAACCTCGCCTTCGATCTGTCCTACCGCTGGTCCTGCCGGATGGCCATCTGCGGTTCCTGCGGGATGATGGTCAACGGCGTGCCGAAACTCGCCTGTAAAATTTTCCTGCGCGACTATCCGCAGGGAATGAAGGTCGAGCCGCTGGCCAATTTCCCCATCGAGCGCGACTTGATTGTGGATATGACCCACTTCATCGAAAGTCTGGAAGCCATCAAGCCGTGGATTATCGGCAACGCAGGAGATGCCGCGCAGGGCCCGGGGCGCCAGACGCCTGCGCAGATGGCGAAGTACCATCAGTTTTCCGGCTGTATTAACTGCGGTTTATGTTACGCCGCCTGTCCGCAGTTCGGGCTTAACCCGGAGTTTATCGGCCCTGCGGCTATCACCCTCGCCCATCGTTACAACCTGGACAGCCGGGATCGCGGCAAAGCGCTGCGCATGCCGCAGCTAAACGGGGAAAACGGCGTCTGGAGCTGTACCTTCGTCGGCTACTGCTCCGAAGTCTGCCCGAAACACGTCGATCCGGCGGCGGCCATTCAGCAGGGAAAAATTGAGAGCAGCCGCGACTTTCTTATCGCTACGCTGAAACCTCATTAAGGGAGATCGATATGACGACAAAACGCAATCCTTACTGCCGCCCTGTGGAGTCCGGCTGGTGGCGTTCGCTGCCCTTCTACCGTTTCTATATGCTGCGCGAAAGCACGGCGATCCCCTCACTGTGGTTCAGTCTGGAACTGATCTTCGGCGTGTTTGCCCTTAAGCACGGTGCGGAAAGCTGGGCAGGTTATGTGGCGTTTTTACAGCACCCCGTCACGCTATTGCTTAACCTGCTGGCGCTGGTCGCTGCGCTGTTGCATAGCAAGACCTGGTTCGATCTGGCGCCTAAGGCATCGATCATTATCGTTAAAGGGGAGAAACTCCCGCCGGAGCCGCTGATTAAAGGGTTATGGATCATCATGATCGTCCTCAGTCTTGCAGTACTGACCGTAGCGCTGTGGGCGTAAGGAGCAAAAATGAAAGCATTACCGCAACGTTCTGACGAACCGATCTTCTGGGGGCTGTTTGGCGCAGGAGGTATGTGGACGGCGATGTTCAGCCCGGTGCTGATCCTGCTGGTCGGCCTGCTACTACCCGTCGGCTGGTCGCCGGAAGAGGCTTTCAGCTACACGCGAATTATGGACTTTGCCGCCTCTTTCCCCGGCCGTGTGATCCTGCTGCTGGCCATCATACTGCCGCTGTGGTGCAGCATGCATCGCCTCCATCACGGGCTGCACGACCTGAAACTGCATATTCCAGGCAGTAAGTGGCTGTGCTACGGGCTGGCGGGGATACTGAGCGTGGTGGCATTAATTGGCGTAGTTACGCTGTAGTACCAGCAGGTGAAAGAGATTCACGTCAGAAGGTAAAACGCTTAGAAAGGCTTGTCAGGCCAGCACCGTGTACTGGCCTGACAAGCTGATTACTGAGTACTTTTTTGAATTGCCTTACCGCCCGCCTCAATGTCTTCGCCCACGCCACGCGTGGTGTTACAGGCTGTCAAAACGGAAGAGAGAGCCAGAACGGAAAGAATGGCTAAAATACTTTTCTTCATGGCAATTTCCTTTTAATCATTAATAAAGAACAGCGCTTTAAGCATAGCCGTAATTTATTCAATTGCCCTGAGGCCGCAGAGAAAAAGGAAAAGCGTGCGGATAAGGGTCCGATGAACCGAACCCTTACTGATTCAGGCTTACTTTACGCGTGAAACGTATTCGCCAGAACGGGTATCAACTTTAATCACTTCGCCAATCTGTACGAACAGAGGCACTTTCACTACCGCGCCGGTGCTCAGCGTAGCTGGCTTGCCGCCGGTACCTGCGGTATCACCCTTCAGGCCAGGATCGGTATCGATGATTTCCAGCTCAACAAAGTTTGGTGGCTGAACGGCGATTGGACGACCGTTCCACAGAGTCACGATGCACTCCGCGTTATCCAGCAGCCATTTTGCCGCTTCGCCTACGGTCTTCGCCTCAACAGGGTGCTGTTCGAAGGTTTCCGGGTGCATGAAGTGGAAGAACTCACCGTCGTTGTACAGGTAGTTCAGGTTGGTATCTACTACGTCAGCGCCTTCAGCGGAGTCGGTAGACTTGAAGGTTTTCTCTACACGAGTACCGGTCAGCAGGCGACGCATTTTTACGCGCGCGAATGCCTGGCCTTTACCTGGTTTAACAAACTCGCTGGCTTCGACAGCATAAGGCTCGCCTTCGAACATGATTTTAAGACCGGGACGGAAATCGTTGCTAGAATAAGTCGCCATAAAGGCCCTCTACAATTTTATTACTGGTACTAAGCCAAAAAAATGGCACACATTGTAACCCTAAATACCCCTGCACGAGAAGATTGGTTGCATCAACTTGCCGATGTAATCACCGATCCCGATGAATTACTGCAACTTTTAGCGTTGCAGAATGACCCTGAGCTCGCTTCAGGCCATGGCGCACGCCGGCTTTTCGCACTCAGGGTGCCAAGAGCGTTTGCTGCGCGCATGCGCAAGGGCGATCCGCAGGACCCTCTGCTGCTACAGGTGATCACCTCACAGCAGGAGTTTGTTGATGCGCCAGGTTACAGTACCGATCCGCTGGATGAGCAGAGCAGCGTGGTGCCGGGTCTGTTACATAAATATCGAAATCGTGCGCTGTTGCTGGTTAAAGGCGGCTGTGCCGTCAACTGTCGGTACTGCTTCCGCCGCCATTTCCCCTACGAAGATAATCAGGGCAATAAGCGCAACTGGCAGCAGGCGCTCGAGTATATCCGACAGCAGCCAGAACTGGATGAGATTATTTTCTCCGGTGGCGATCCTTTGATGGCGAAAGATCACGAACTGGACTGGTTAATCGGCGAACTGGAGCGCATTCCGCATATTAAGCGCCTGCGTATTCACAGCCGCCTGCCGGTGGTCATTCCACGACGCATTACCGAGGCGCTCTGTCAGCGGCTGGCGCAGTCGCGTTTGCAAACGCTGCTGGTGAGCCATATTAACCACGCTCAGGAAATTGACGATGACCTGCGTCACGGTATGCGTATGCTAAAGCGTGCAGGCGTAACGTTGCTGAATCAAAGCGTGCTGCTGCGCGGTGTGAACGACAGTGCCGCTGCACTGGCTGCGTTGAGTAATGCCTTGTTTGATGCTGGTATCCTGCCGTACTACCTGCACGTACTGGACAAAGTTCAGGGCGCTGCGCATTTCTATGTTGATGACAACCGGGCACGCGCTATCGTGCGTGAACTTCTGGGAATGGTGTCGGGCTATCTGGTGCCGACGCTGGCACGAGAAATTGGTGGCGAACCGAGTAAAACTCCGCTCGATTTACAGCTGCGGCAGGAATAGCAGGGGCCAACAGAACAGAGAGTTGCCTCAGGACTGAAATAGTGGGTGGATGGCAATCCACCCCATTCACTCCGGTATGCCTTACGGGCACTTATAAACCTGGCCGCTCATTTTACTGTCGAGTGGGGCGAAGCTGGACCAGATATTCTGCGTTGGGCTGGTAGCCCCATAAATCACGTTACCGCCCATCTCCGCCGCACGGTTGCGGAGGTCATTTGCCGCGCCGCGCAGAGAGCTACCTTCCCCGCCGGAACCAGAGAACCAGTTGCTCTGAGAACCAGTCACGTTACCCAGAAGCTGGCAGCTGCTGGCCGGTTGCTGATCGGTAAAAGTGACGCGCTCGCCCGCAGAACTCAGCGTGTTAGATGAGCTACAGCCTGCCAATAACAGGGCCACTACAGAAAGTCCCAGCAAGTTAATCCGCATTTTTATCCTCGTTTATTATCATCAGAGTCAGGTCAGAGCGTAGCGGAAATCACTCGGATTTCTTAGCCATCCTTGCCCCGCAATTCATCAGCTTAGCTAGTGCGACATTGACTTTACTATTTTCCCCCCAAAAAGAAAAACCCCCTGTCAAAGACAGGGGGTTTAATCTCACACGGGGGGAGGAATTACATCATTCCGCCCATACCACCCATGCCGCCCATACCGCCAGCACCGCCTAAGTCAGGCGCGTCGCCTTTTGGCAGGTCGGTCACCATGCACTCGGTGGTGATCATCAGGCCAGCAACAGATGCCGCGTACTGCAGAGCAGAACGGGTAACTTTGGTTGGGTCCAGGATACCGAAGTCGATCATGTCGCCGTATTCTTCAGTCTGTGCGTTGTAACCGTAGTTACCTTCGCCCGCTTTCACCGCGTTGGTGACAACAGATGGCTCTTCACCGGCGTTGGACACGATCTGACGCAGTGGCGCTTCCATTGCGCGCAGCGCAACTTTGATACCCACGTTCTGGTCTTCGTTCTGGCCACGCAGTTCCAGCAGCTTAGAAGCCACACGAACCAGCGCCACACCACCACCAGCAACCACGCCTTCTTCAACCGCAGCACGGGTCGCGTGCAGGGCATCTTCAACGCGAGCTTTCTTCTCTTTCATTTCAACTTCAGTTGCTGCGCCCACTTTCAGAACGGCAACGCCGCCTGCCAGTTTCGCTACGCGCTCCTGCAGTTTTTCACGATCGTAGTCTGAGGTTGCTTCTTCGATCTGCTGACGGATCTGAGTAACACGGCCAGAGATAGCCGCTTCGTCACCGGTACCGTCGATGATGGTGCTGGTGTCTTTGTTGATTACAACGCGCTTAGCCTGGCCCAGATCTTCCAGGGTGGCTTTTTCCAGTTCCATACCGATCTCTTCAGAGATAACGGTACCACCGGTCAGCACAGCGATATCCTGCAGCATCGCTTTACGACGATCGCCGAAGCCAGGTGCTTTAACCGCAGCCACTTTCACGATGCCGCGCATGGTGTTAACAACCAGCGTTGCCAGCGCTTCGCCTTCAACATCTTCAGCCACGATCAGCAGTGGTTTACCGGCTTTCGCTACCGCTTCCAGTACTGGCAGCAGCTCACGGATGTTAGAGATTTTTTTGTCAGCCAGCAGGATGAATGGAGATTCCAGCTCAACTGCGCCAGTTTCTGGCTTGTTGATGAAGTAAGGGGACAGGTAGCCACGATCGAACTGCATACCTTCAACCACATCCAGCTCGTCCTGCAGGCCGGTGCCTTCTTCAACGGTGATAACGCCTTCTTTGCCCACTTTTTCCATCGCCTGAGCAATCAGTTCGCCCACGGTTTCGTCGGAGTTAGCAGAGATAGTACCAACCTGAGCGATAGCTTTAGAGTCGGAGCAAGGTACAGACAGTTTTTTCAGCTCTTCAACGGCTGCAACAACGGCTTTATCGATACCGCGCTTCAGATCCATTGGGTTCATGCCAGCAGCAACGGCTTTCAGGCCTTCGTTAACGATAGACTGAGCCAGAACGGTCGCAGTGGTGGTACCGTCGCCCGCAGCATCGTTAGCTTTAGAAGCCACTTCTTTCACCATCTGTGCACCCATGTTCTCGAACTTGTCTTCCAGCTCGATTTCACGCGCAACAGACACACCGTCTTTAGTGATGGTCGGTGCACCGAAAGATTTATCCAGAACCACGTTACGGCCTTTCGGGCCCAGGGTAACTTTTACTGCATCTGCCAGTACGTTCACGCCGCGCAGCATTTTTACGCGAGCGTCATTACCGAATTTTACGTCTTTAGCTGCCATTTTCTAATTTCCCTTAAATTCGTTAGGTTCAGTGAGTTACGCGTAAATTACGCTTCAACAATCGCCAGGATGTCGTTTTCAGAGATGATCAGAACTTCTTCGTTGTCGATCTTCTCGGTTTTTGCGCCGTAGCCTTCGTTGAAAATTACTACGTCGCCAACTTTCACATCCAGCGGCTTCACTTCGCCACTTTCCAGGATACGACCGTTACCTACAGCCAGCACTTCGCCACGGGTGGATTTACCCGCTGCGGAACCGGTCAGCACGATGCCGCCTGCAGATTTAGATTCAACTTCTTTACGTTTAACAATCACACGGTCGTGCAGTGGACGAATTTTCATTGATAGCTCTCCTTTGAGAAGTCCAATCAGTCTTTTGGGATGAATGCCGGGCTTCGCTCGAAGCTGGCCTCGTGACGGAAGAGATAAGGACGGAACACCGCCCTTTCAAGGGCTGGAAAATATTTTTTTTGCTTATGTCGCCGTTCGCGTAGTTTTTGAGCAGTTGGCGGTGAAAAAAACGGCGTGACCATCAGGTCTACGCCGCCAGGGATTGCGACACAACAGGCTTAACGCCGGCCGTCGCGATCGTCATGTTCGATCAGATTATTCTCTTTGCGCTCATATTCACCGTCAACGGTAAACCCACTGCCGCCGTTAGTCCGGCCGCCCCCCCAGACACGCAGATGCGGCATCAGTTTCAGCGTCAGGTGCTTCTGCACCGGCGGCAGCAGCAGTAGCAGCCCCAGGAAGTCAGTGAAAAATCCGGGGATCAGCAGCAGGAAGCCCGCCAGGATCAGCGAAACGCTTTTGACCATTTCGGCAGCAGGGCTCTCGCCCGCGTTAAGTTTTTGCTGCATCAACATAAAGTTTTTCATCCCCTGGTTTTTTACCAGTGAGATACCGATACAGGAGGTAAAAATCACCAGCAGCATGGTGAGCAAGACCCCCAGGACGTGGGCAACCTGAATAAAGAGCGAAATCTCTATCCAGACCAGCACAAAAATTACTAAGAACGGTAACCAACGCACCGTATTCTCCTCTGTTAATGGCCATCCCGCTGTAAGCAGGACGGCAGAAAATGGCGATCCAGACGATCGATATTATAGAAGATGGGAGCGCGCCCCCCCGTTTTCAACCATTAATGTGGAAATTCATCCATCCTCATCTTTTGCCGAAGCGATCACATATTATTGAAGTTGTATGAAACGACTAGCGGTTTAAGTGATCTGGATTCAGGCTTTTGCCTGGCAACAGAATATGATCTGTGCCTGAGCGGTTATGAATGGATAAAATACGGCTCAGGGCGTTTAACGCCACGATAATCCCCCGGTGACCTGATTCCGAGCTGGTTATTGTTGCTGAAATTCGTTGTACACGGACAGTACGCAGGATCAACTCCGTGCTGACGAAACGATCAGTACCTGTTGCCAGAGAAGGCAGGCGCTTAAATTGTGAAGATTTCCCGGCAGTTCTAACAAGAAGGTTCTCATGGCTAATAACATTCGTATCGAAGAAGATCTGTTAGGTATACGTGAAGTTCCGGCGGATGCTTACTACGGTGTTCATACTCTGCGTGCGATTGAAAACTTCTACATTAGTAACAGTAAAATCAGCGACATTCCCGAGTTTGTTCGCGGCATGGTGATGGTAAAAAAAGCCGCCGCGCTGGCGAATAAGGAGCTGCAAACCATCCCTCGCAACGTCGCCAATGCGATTGTCAGCGCCTGTGATGAAGTGTTGAACAACGGCAAATGCATGGATCAATTCCCCATCGATGTGTACCAGGGGGGAGCCGGCACCTCGGTGAACATGAACACCAATGAGGTTCTGGCGAATATTGGTCTTGAGCTGATGGGCCACCAGAAAGGTGAGTATCAGTACCTGAACCCAAACGATCACGTTAATAAATGTCAGTCTACCAACGATGCCTACCCGACCGGCTTCCGCATCGCGGTATACAGCTCAATCCTCAAACTGCTTGATGCGATTGCTCAGCTGAGCGAAGGCTTTCAGCGCAAAGCGGTCGAGTTTCAGACAATTCTGAAAATGGGCCGTACCCAGCTACAGGATGCGGTGCCGATGACCCTCGGCCAGGAATTCCATGCATTTAACGTGCTGCTAAATGAAGAGATCAAAAGCATTCTGCGCACCGCCGAGCTGCTGCTGGAAGTGAACCTGGGCGCAACCGCCATCGGCACCCGCCTGAACACCCCGGACGGCTATCAGCAGTTGGCCGTGCAGAAACTGGCTGAAGTCAGCGGCCTGCCGTGCGTTCCTGCAGAGGACCTGATTGAAGCGACCTCCGACTGCGGTGCTTACGTTATGGTGCACAGTTCGCTGAAGCGCCTGGCGGTAAAACTGTCGAAAATCTGTAACGACCTGCGCCTGCTCTCATCCGGCCCGCGCGCCGGCCTGAACGAGATTAACCTACCGGAACTGCAGGCGGGCTCTTCCATCATGCCGGCCAAAGTTAACCCGGTGGTGCCGGAAGTGGTCAATCAGGTCTGTTTCAAAGTGATTGGCAACGATATTACCGTAACGATGGCCTCAGAAGCGGGTCAGCTACAGCTGAACGTGATGGAGCCGGTGATTGGTCAGGCGCTGTTTGAATCGGTCCATATCCTCACTAACGCCTGTTACAACCTGCTGGAAAAATGCGTCGATGGCATCACCGCTAACAAAGCGGTATGCGAAGCCTACGTGTTTAACTCTATCGGGATTGTGACCTACCTCAACCCGTATATCGGCCACCATAACGGCGATATCGTCGGTAAGATTTGTGCCGAAACCGGTAAGAGCGTACGTGAAGTGGTGCTGGAGCGTGGCCTGCTGACCGAAAGCGAGCTGGATGACATTTTCTCTACCCAGAACCTGATGTTCCCGGTCTATAAAGCAAAACGCTACACCGATGAAAACTAACAATAAGCGATTTACCCGATAGCCCTTTTAAGGCACGTCAGTTCAGCGAACGACGTGCCTTTTTACTTTCCAGGGTCTACAAATCATTAACAATTTATTATCAGTAATTTAAGGAGCACGTGATGTTGCTACCCGAGCTTGTCGTTGTCCTGCTGGCCATCTACCTTGGTGCCCGGCTGGGAGGGATCGGTATTGGTTTCGCCGGTGGTTTAGGCGTGCTGGTGCTGACCCTGGGGTTCCAGATAAAACCCGGTGCCATTCCCTTTGACGTGATTGAAATTATCATGGGGGTGATTGCCGCCATTGCCGCGATGCAAATAGCCGGAGGGATGGATTACCTGGTCAACCTGGCCGAGCGTCTGCTGCGTAAACACCCGCGCTATATTACGTTTCTGGCGCCGCTGGTGACCTATACCATGACGCTGCTGGCGGGTACCGGCCACACCGCATTTTCCACCCTGCCGGTGATTGCCGAGGTAGCGAAGGAGCAGGGCGTGCGTCCTTCCCGTCCGCTGTCGATTGCCGTGGTCGCCTCACAGATCGCTATTACCGCCTCCCCTATTTCCGCCGCCGTGGTGTTTCTGGCCGCGCTACTGGAACCGAAGGGCGTCAGCTATCTCGGGCTGCTGGCAGTGGCGATTCCCTCAACGATGGCGGCTATTTTTGTCGCCGCGCTGGTGACCAATTTCCTGGGTAAAGAGCTGAAAGACGATCCGGTGTACCAGGCGCGCCTGGCGAAGGGCGAAGTGACGCTGCGTGGTGCCAGCGTGTTTAAAGAAAAGCCCGGGGCGAAGCTCTCCGTGACGCTGTTCCTGGTCGGCATTGTGGCGGTGGTGTTCTACGCAACGGCAATCAGCGACGCTGTCGGCCTGATCCAGAATCCGGTCCTGCCGCGCAATGAAGCGATTGTGGTGTTTATGCTGACCGTTGCCACGCTAATCTGCCTGACCTGCAAGGTCGATACCGGCGAGATCCTCAGCGCCAGCACCTTTAAATCCGGCATGAGCGCCTGCGTCTGCGTCATGGGCGTTGCCTGGCTGGGAGACACCTTTGTAAAAGCACACATCGGCGAAATCCAGAGCGTGGCCGGTGAGCTGCTGGACAGCTACCCGTGGATGCTGGCGATCGTGCTGTTCTTCGCCTCCACGCTGCTCTATTCTCAGGCGGCCACCACCAAGGCGCTGATGCCTGCCGCACTGATGCTCGGCGTATCACCGGTCACGGCGGTCGCCTCCTTCGCGGCGGTATCTGCACTGTTCGTGCTGCCGACCTACCCGACGCTGCTTGCCGCCGTTGAAATGGATGATACCGGTTCCACGCGCATTGGTCGCTTTGTCTTTAACCACTCATTCCTGATCCCCGGCACCCTGGCGATTATTCTCTCCGTGGCGTTTGGCTTCCTGATTGGGCATTTAGTGCTGTAGTTCACCGCACAGCGGGCCGTTCTTCAGCGCGTGCGGCCCGCATCACCCCATCGTTATCATCCTGATAACAGCCATCCCCCGGATTGCCATGCTATCATCTGCGCTTGCAGTACAAAGAATAGCCGACAGAACCGCTCACCGGTCTGTTTCAGCCCCAAATGGAGAGAGCAAACACCCATTATGATCCCACGAATTTTGACTTCTTTTTTACTGCTGCTGTGTACCCTGTTCAGCATCAGTGCCAGTGCATCGCTTTTCGGCCAGGGCAATAACAGCCAGTTTGTGCCGGTTAATCAGGCTTTTGCGTTTGACTTTACTCAGCAGGATAATCAGCTCACTCTCAGCTGGCAGATCAAACCCGGTTACTACCTCTATCGTCAGCAGATGCATATCAGCGTGCAAAACGCCACGCTGGCGCAGTGGGATCTGCCTGCCGGTAAACCGCATGAGGATGAGTTCTACGGTAAAACCGAAATCTACCCGGAAAGCCTGACGCTGCCGTTCACCATTCAGCAGGCGGATAGCGGTGCACAGCTCACCGTCACCTATCAGGGCTGCGCCGCCGTTGGATTCTGCTATCCGCCGGAAACTCGCAGCGTGCCGCTTAGCGCCGTCTTCGGGCAGGAACCCGCTTCCGCGCCGGGTGCATCCGTCGCGGCGCCGCCTGCTGAAGCGTCGCCGGTTGCAGCCGATAACCAATCCGCGGTTAACGAGTCACCGGTTGCCGCCAGCAATGCGTCCGCTACCGCAACGCCTGTGGATGAGCCCTCCTCGCTGCCGTTCTCCCCGCTGTGGGCGTTACTGATTGGCATCGGCGTGGCATTCACCCCCTGCGTATTGCCGATGTACCCACTGATTTCCGGCATTATTCTCGGCGGCAGCCGCAAATTCAGTCTGGGCCGCCTGTTTATGCTGGCGATGATCTACGTTCAGGGCATGGCGCTGACCTATACGGTGATGGGTATTGTCGTTGCGGCCGCCGGGCTGCGTTTCCAGGCGGCGCTTCAGGCCCCGGCCGTGCTGATCGGCCTGTCGGTGCTGTTTATCGTGCTCGCCCTGTCGATGTTTGGCCTGTTCACACTGCAGCTGCCTTCCGCGCTGCAAACCCGGCTGACTCTGTGGAGCAATCGTCAGCAGGGCGGATCGCTGCCCGGCGTCTTCCTGATGGGCGCGCTGGCCGGATTAATCTGCTCCCCCTGCACGACCGCACCGCTGAGTGCGATCCTGCTGTACATCGCGCAAAGCGGCAATATGCTGGCGGGAGCGGGCACGCTCTATCTTTATGCGCTGGGGATGGGCCTGCCGCTGATTGCCATCACCCTGTTTGGTAACCGCCTGCTGCCGAAAAGCGGCCCGTGGATGCAGACGGTGAAAGAGGGCTTTGGCTTCGTGATCCTTGCCCTGCCGGTGTTCCTGCTGGAACGCGTGATCGGCGACGTCTGGGGACTGCGGCTGTGGAGCCTGCTCGGCGTCGCCTTCTTCGGTTGGGCATTTATCAGCAGCCTGAAGAGTAGCCGCGGCTGGCTGCGTGTAATTCAGGTGATCCTGCTGGCGGCGATGCTGATTGCCGTACGCCCGCTGCAGGACTGGGCGTTTGGCACTCAGGCAACCCGTACTGAGGCCGCACACCTTAACTTCCAGCGTATCAGCAGCGCGGCACAGCTCGACCAGCAGCTACAGGCCAACGGTGGCAAAGTCACCATGCTCGATCTGTACGCGGACTGGTGCGTGGCGTGCAAAGAGTTTGAGAAATATACCTTTAGCGATAAGCAGGTGCAGTCAGCACTGAGCAACGTGCAGCTGCTGCAGGCCGATGTCACCACGAACAGCAGTACGGACAGCGCGTTACTGCAGCATTTACAGGTACTGGGACTGCCGACCATCCTGTTCTTCGATGCCAATGGTCACGAGATCCCAGGTTCACGCGTCACCGGCTTTATGAAACCGGATGATTTCCGCCAGCATTTGCAGAAAGTGACACCATAAACAACACTAAGGTCTTATTGCGCATCCGTGGCGGTGCCAGACCGGAACAGAAAAGGAGAGCCAATTGCAGCGTGAACAGGTACTCGATCATGCCCTGAATATCCTCGAGAAATACGGATTGGCGGCAACAACGTCTCTTTCCATGCTGGTCGGAGAGCTGGATTGCTCCGAAGAAGAGATTAAACGCTTCTGGCCCGATCGTGAAGCGTTGCTGTATGACGCCCTGCGCTATCACGGCGAGCAGATCGATGTCTGGCGGCGCAAGCTGTTGCTGGATGACAGCCTCAGCCCCGGGCAAAAACTGCTCGCTCGCTACCAGGTACTGGCAGACGCGGTTAATAACCAGCGCTATCCCGGCTGCCTGTTTATTGCAGCCTGTAGCTTCTATCCACAGGCCGACCACCCTATCCATCAGCTCGCTGAACAGCAGAAAAAATCCTCATGGCAGTATACCCACGAGCTGCTGAATACGCTGGAAGCAGAGAATTCCACCCTGGTTGCTCATCAGATGGAATTGATTCTGGAAGGCTGCCTGTCTCGCCTGTTGGTCAAACGTCAGGTGCAGGAAGTTGAAATCGCCCGCAGGCTGGCAGAGGACGTTCTCGCTATCGCCATGTGCCGCAAAAACGGCGCGCTGTCCTGAACACCTTTTGCACCATCAGAGCAAAAAGCAGGCAGTCGGCGGGGATTCAGGTATTTTTTATGACAAAGCCGTTGACGTCGAACGGCCATTACGGTTTAATGCGCCCCGTTGCCCGAATAGCTCAGTCGGTAGAGCAGGGGATTGAAAATCCCCGTGTCCCTGGTTCGATTCCGGGTTCGGGCACCAAAATTTAGTTTCATGATGTCCTTATACATCCTGAAACGTTATAAAATCAGTTAGTTAAAGAAACCTGATGGCACTGAAAAGTTCCGTCAGGTTTTTTGACATCCATAGTTTTTAGGGGCTTAATTGGGGGCCTGTTGGTTCGATAAACTACGGAGCCCCCAATGCCTCTCACCGATACCGCCATCCGCAACGCAAAGCCGCTCGATAAACCTTACAAACTCAGCGACTCGCAGGGCCTGTACCTGCTCATCAAGCCCAACGGTTCAAAACTCTGGCATCTTAAGTACCGCTTTGGCGGCAAGGAGAAGAAGCTGGCGTTTGGCGCTTACCCGACCGTTACGCTGGCTAATGCGCGTAAGCTACACGAAGAAGCAAAAGCCACTCTCAGCGCAGGCAACGATCCGGGCGTGAAAAAGCAGCAGGAAAAACAGGCGGTGACGGTGCTGAAACAGCTAAAGCTTCTGTCCGGTAACAGCGAACTGCTGTTTCCCGGCGATCACGATCCGAGCAAGCCAATGAGCGAAAACACCATCAACAAGGCGCTGCGGGTGATGGGTTATGATACGAAGGTGGATGTCTGCGGCCACGGTTTTCGCACGATGGCCTGTAGCGCGCTGATTGAATCCGGGCGCTGGTCGAAAGACGCCGTGGAGCGGCAGATGAGCCATCAGGAGCGTAACAACGTTCGTGCCGCGTATATCCACAAGGCGGAGCATCTCGACGAGCGCACGCAGATGATGCAGTGGTGGTCGGATTATCTCAACGCCTGTCGGCAGACGTTTGTTGCGCCGTATCGGTATGACAAGAGAGTTCAGGTGGCCTGAGTCCGTTAAGGAGTCACACAGAAAAGCAGCTCCCGGCGGAACTGCTTTTTTATTTGCACCAGTTAACCCGGATAAACGTCGATCTGCGCCAGCTCCAGCCTTTTAAACCCTTTGGCCCTTTCCGGGCTGGCGCTGTTACCCTTAGCGCACCTTTACCCCTTCAGCCCTTTTTCCTTTGCTGGCGGATCGCTTCATGATTGCACCAGAACAGGAAATTATTCCTCATCACGAGCACGCCGCCCGTAGACCTGAGCCACATAACGCCCACGCCCGTCGCCGTGGCCCAACCCCATAGCGACCATTGCCAGCGCTTCCTTCTCGCTGAATCCCGGCGCCAGATAATGGCGGATCGCGTCCTGCGCCCAGGCGTAACGCAGTGAGTGCGGGGAATACGCGCCAGTCAGTCCGGCGATGGTCGCCTGTTTATGCCAGTAGTTCATAGCCGATTTGAGATCGGGTCTGTCGATCAGCCTGCCATTACGCTGTTCTGCAAGCGTTAACGCATTCTCCAGCGCCCTTCGGACTGCGCCAGTATCCAGAATCACCGTTTCGCGGGGCCGCCCGCCTTTGGTGCCGTAAACCACGGTCAGCCGCGTTTCTCCGCGATCAACCGCCTGCTTCCACGTTCTCAGCGACTGCGCGCTCTGCACCGCTTCCTGCGAGCGCAATCCCATCAGCCTTGAAAGCTCCAGAGCTGCCGCCAGACCAGCGTCTTTATCCCGGGCGGCCGCGAGCACATGCTGGTAATGCTCCGGCGTGATGGCCTGCTGCGTACCGCTACGCGATGCCCCCGCCAGTCCTAATGATTTGTTGGTCAGACGCGAATGTTCCGCCACCTGACTGCGCCCCGCCTGTTGCAGTACAACCTGGCGGCAATGCAGGTCGCAGCCCGTAAGTTAAAGGCGCTGGTTTGTCAGCTGGCGCAGGAGTTACCGGGCAATACCCGATGGGATGAAACATCGACCAGCGAACTGGTGCAGTGAAGGATAGCCTCTGCCGAAGATATTTTGCGGCCCGGTAATTGCAGAAGTTTGCACCGGTAGGGTTGACCATGCTGACCGTCAGGTCAGGCGCTGCTTGCAGGTCTGAGCGCGGGTGCTGTCAACGACAGCGTGGAGCAGGAGGGAGCTTACACCCGGTCAGCACGCATGAAAAGGGGAAACCTTTTTTCTGGAAATTGAGTTGATTGTGGATTTTTTCGCAACTTTATGAATGGAAATCTGCCGCGCTTCGCTTGCCCTCTCCCGATCTTCTGACAGCAAATCAGTCAGAAGATCGGGAGAGTCTGTTTTGTTTTAGCGGTGTTCAGGCTTCCGGTAGCGTGAAGGCCAGATCTGCTCTGGCGCAACACCCAACTCTTCAGCGATCAGCCGTTCACCTTTGGGCCAGTGCCTGCTCAATGCGTTTGCCAATGTAGAGGATGACAGACCTGCTTTACGGGAAACAGCAGCAAGTGATGTTCCCTGTTTTTTCAGTGCCGCGATAATATCGGCGGAATGCCAGTCCGGTTGCACCTTATTCATGCAGTCACCTCATCGATAAACTTCACGCCGTCGGCTGTGCGGATCCAACGCGGGGCTTTCATTTCCGCAGCGAAGTAGTTGATCAGATCGTACAGCAGCCAGCTAAGATATTTCTCCGTTTCAGAGGAAAATCCCTGCCCTGCCAACGTTTGCGTCAGGGCGAGGCAGTAGCGGCAAAGCTCTGTACACTCAGGATCGAAGCGAGGAGAACTGGCGGGCAGCGTATCGACGGTCAGGCTTTCAATAAGATGGGGAGGAACCGGATCGAGCAGCGTGGGCTGTAGTGCCGAACGATTCAAACAAAAAGTACTCACTGAAAAATCATCAAATAATGCAGCGCTTGTTAGCTTAGATATTCTGAAAGAAAAATCGGCAACTATTTTCTCGGCAAGCCCGGAAAAAAGACAGAAACTACCGTTAATTAACGCACAACCGTTAATCGATATAGCGTCGTCCGATATTTTACAAAAAGCTATAGTAGGTAGTCAGGATATTGATATTGCCGCCATGATTAACCGGTTAGGCAACAGTGACTGGGTCAAGCAAGGCATTCATTTCCATCAGCATAATGATGATATTTGCCCTTTCTGCCAGCAGCCAACCGATAAAACATTCGCTCAAAACCTTAAAGATTTCTTTAATGAAAGCTATGAGGCTGAATTGGGTGCAGTAACACAACTGGCAGATAACTACCAGCGGGTTATTGAACAAATTATATCGACTCTTGAGACGATCACTACCCTACAATCCGTCCATTTAGACCCTGCTCTTTTCGATGCTTCTTCCCGCGCATTAAAAGAGCGAATGGAAAATAACCTTAAACTTATTCAGACAAAACAGCAGGAGCCCAGCAGAAAGATAATGCTGGAGCCACTGGGTGAGTTTTTAACGCCATTAAGTGAACAGCTCGGCGTAGCCAATACGGCGATAGATCAGCATAACCTTACGGTTGATAATTTGCAGACAGAGAAAAGGCAGCTTATTGCGCAAGTATGGAAATTTATTCTGGAGGAGCTTAAACCCCATCTGGATAGCTACGAGGCCACGAAAACCCGCCTGAAAAATACCATAGATGGAATGACATCCAGCCTGGAAGAGAAAAAACGCAGGCGAAATGGTGTTGATATACAAATTAAGGCACAAGAAAAGCAGTCCACATCAATAATCCCTACCAAAGACGCCATTAACACTTTACTCCATTCATTTGGTTTTACATCATTTAGTATTGATGTTGTGGATGAAAAAGGTCATTACAAGATATGTCGCAGCAACGGAGATGATGCCAGCCGTTCGCTTAGTGAGGGTGAGAAAACATTTATTACATTTTTATATTTTTATTCACTAATTAAAGGTGCGCAGGAAGCATCCGGGATAACGCAGTCCAGAGTAGTGGTTTTTGATGATCCCATTTCCAGCCTGGATAGCGACATTCTATATATTGTCAGCAGTCTGATTAAAGGTATTTTTGAAGAAATAAGAGACAATAAGGGATCTATTAAACAGGTATTTATATTGACGCACAACGTCTATTTTCATAAAGAAATTAGCTATCATCCCAAGCGTCCCCATGATGCCTCTTTGGCTGAAGAAAGTTTCTGGCTGGTGAAAAAACAGGCAGACACCTCATACGTAGAGAAATGCAGCTGTAACCCGATAAAATCTGCCTACGAGTTGCTTTGGGAAGAGGTGAAAAAGCCTAACCCCACCAGTATCTCGTTACAAAACACCCTACGCCGCATTCTGGAAAACTATTTCACTATGTGGGGCGGAATGTCAAAAGATACCGTATGTGGGTTATTTGAAGGCCGAGAGAAGTTAATTTGTCAGTCTTTATTTTTTTGGGTAAATGATGGTTCTCATTCAATGCATGATGACCTATATATTAATCATGGCGACAAAACGAATAAGGCTTATTTACAAGTATTTCGGAACATTTTCAAAAAAGCTAATCAGGATGGCCACTATAATATGATGATGGGAATAACTGAAGACGCACTTGTATCAATATATGAACCCGCGTAATGAAAAAGTTATTAGTTTGAAATTCAAGCACTGCTTTAACATAGCCCCCATCTGATTTACAGATGGGGAATTATCACAAATCAGGAATAAACCCTTCTTCCCGCAGAACCTTAATCACCCCACGTATCAGATACGAGTTAGAAAACTTTGCCGTATAGCTACGAGCCCCCTCTTCTACTGGCTGAAGCAACCCCCGCTCAATCAGCTTACCAAGCTGATAAGTCACCTGCGCCGGTTTCAGATCGGGCAAAACAGAGCGTAGATCGCCTGCTTTTATCGTACCCAACGCAACAGAACGTTTCAGCACCTTCGATTCCAGCGGGTTTATCAGCCCTCTCTCCGACGAAAAATCGATCGCCGGATACAGGATCTTCTCGCTCAGGAAAGCGTGGTTTGTCAGTTGATCGACTTTCTTCAGCTCAGATGACATCCCCGAAAGCACATATAAGCACCATTCTTCCAGCCCCTGCTCCGTTCCCTTATCAGCTAACGACAGCATGGCGTAATAGCGTTCACGGTCGTTACAGAATACCGCGGTCGGATTGAGTACCCGACCACCCACCTGAACATTAAAACCATACTTGATAAGCAACGCATAGGTCAGCAACCTGACCGTTCTGCCATTACCGTTGCCAAAAGGATGTATCCAGCCAAAGCGATGATGCACCAGAGCAATCTTCATCAGATCGTACTTTGGCTTATCGGCACGGTTAATAAAGGTAGTCAGTTCCGCCATATAATCAGCAACATGGATATGATCCGGCGGTAAATGGTCAGACTGAGCGATACTGACATTATGTTGTCGATATGCGCCGGGCGTTCTATCGCCTTCCTGTTGTAGCCCGACTACCGCCAGACTATGCAACTCGCGGATAAAATACTCCGTTATGTCATCGCCATTGTTCAGATATTCGTCGATGAACTCCATCGCGGCTTCAATGTTGTTGATTTCTTTGAGCTGGTCTGTCGAACTTTGGGTTCCTTCAACCTTGCTTTCAACGTAGTCGGCAAGCGTGGTGTGGTTTCCTTCAATCCTTGCAGAGCCAAGACTCTCCAGCATGTGAAAAACGGCCTTCAACTGCGCAAACAGGATAGGGTGAACATCGGTTTCCAGCCGCAGATGCCGGAGTAACTCCAGCTCCGTCAGCGCGTCAACCAAAGGAGAGTCAAAACTCGGGTTCAGCAGCGAGAGTTCAAAGTGATTAAATTGAGCCATGATGTTTAGTTATCTCAACTGATGCATGACGGTATCTCAAAAGTATAGCAAAAATACCAATTTAATCCATAAATTAGAAATAACATCGCTTATAATTATCTCAAAAACCATTATCCAACATATCAAATGTAAGTTTAAAAGATGTTCAACACGAAGGGAGATCGGGCCTTGCCTGCATAATGCAGTACGGATGTTTTATCACCAGTTTAAAGTCGATTTTTAGCGCCGTAATGTGTAAAGTTCTGACTGTTATATGTGGACCTGACTCCACACACAACGGATCCCATCCCTTTAAACAACGATTTTTCGTGATAATTATCACAAAAAAAAAGCAATTTCTTATGGGGGCTCTGCTTGAGAGAAATACTAATAAAAACAATAATAAACAGAAAGTTAATTGTGGATATGATTTCGAGTCCGGCACCAAAATCAAAGAACCCGCCTAACGGCGGTTTTTTGCTTTTTAGGGGTCCGGTCGATTTCTGGTCACGTTAACGACTCATGTCATTACTGTGCTTCTGCCATCCAGCCTGAGCATTTCTCTTGAGCAGTTACCCGCCTTTCGGGTCGCTGTGACGTTACCTGCCACACCTCAATTTGCCAATACACACTATTCCCACCCTATGCCATGGCCTCTCAGGCAATCATTCTGAATGTGCTTAGGTACCTTTCCTGCACCTAAAGAAAACGATGAACTCGCAGCCAAAAGCAAACGTAGCAACGGTGGCGTGAATTTGCTGCGCCGACGGGCTGCGTCGTCGGCGCTTTTGGCTATTTGCGCGTTTCGGCCAGGTCGAAGCGCAATGGGAGGAGGCAGTCCATCCCATTAACTGGAAGTCGAAATACGGCGGCATGGAAGCGTCTGATATTAAAAAGATCAAGGATCTTGAGGACGAGAACCGACGTCTTAAACAGATGTCTGCCGATCTCAGCCTTGAGAACCGGGCACTGAAGGATGTTATCGAAAAAAGCTCTAAAACCAGCCTTTAAGCGTGAGCTGGTAACGCATCTGATAACGACATTCGGACTCAGCATTCGTCAGGCCTGCCGGAGTCTGAATCTGAGCAGAACGGTTTACCATTACCACCCGGATACCGCTCGTGACGAACCTGTTATTTTCGCATTACAGGCGGCGGCCGAACGGTATCCACGCTATGGTTTTCCCAAATTGTTTCAGGTTCTGCGACGGCAGGGATACCCGTGGAATCATAAAAGGATCCATCGTATTTACTGTCTGCTTAAACTGAATTTTCGCCGCAAAGGTAAACAGCGTCTGCCGGTGCGTCATCCCGCCCCGCTGGCTACACCTGAAGCTTTAAACCAGAGCTGGTCCGTTGATTTTATACATGATGCTCTGATTTGCGGTCGTCGTTTTCGTACATTCAATGTTGTTGATGATTTTAATCGTGAGGCGTTGTCGATCGAAATAGACCTGAACCTGCCAGCCCAGAGAATAGTTCGTGTACTCGACAGGATCGCGGCTGACCGGGGATTTTCGATGATGCTTCGCATGGATAATGGTCCGAAATTTATCTCGCTGGCACTGGCTGAATGGGCAGAGAAACACGCAGTAAAACTGGAGTTTATTCAGCCGGGTAAGCCGACACAGAACGCTTACATTGAGCGCTTTAACCGGACATACCGAATAGAAGTACTCGATTTTTATCTGTTCAGAACACTGAATGAAGTACGGGAAATCACGGAAAAATGGTTATTAGAATATAACTGTGAACGCCCGCATGAATCGCTGAACAATATGACACCGGAGGAATACCGACAGCACCATTATTTGACCGGGATCTCAAAAAATGCATGGAACTAAAACGGGTCTATTTACATCAGCACTACCTCTTAGTATAAAATAAAAATATAATAGCCCTCTCACTTTTTCTTCACCGTAGCAAACCTGCTACCAGAATTACTTTTACCCTTCGTTTAAGCGAAGAGTAAATAACCACATAATAAATAAGTGTTATTTAGTTTTATCCTGCACGAAAGAATAAATAGTACAACTATCATGTAGCTATTAATTGTCTTCATCTATTATTTAAACACTAACGATAGACGACCCTGACAATCTCTTACACTAAGCGGTGATTTTTTCCTATAGGATAAAGACCAAAATGGTACTAAAATAGCATGAGAGGATATGGAATGCCAGTGGGGATCTTAAAAGAGTCTAAATATGAAATATTGGCGATCTTGAGAGAAGAGTGCAGAGTTAAATCTGAAATAGACATTTATCATCAAGGAGAATTGTGGGCAGCAAATATCAAAAAGGTTGATTTCTCATGTTTTTATATTAATCCTGATGATTCAAATTTTTCATCGATTACGGATAACGCTGAGTTTTATTTTGTATTACATAGTCAGTTAGGAAAAATTGAGTTTAGCGCTGTACTCAGTACCGAAAGCGATCGTCAAAACACCGCCAATGCCGTTGCTTTTTTTTTGCCTGATAGCATTAACATTTTGCAACGTCGCTTAACACAACGCATACGCGTTAAAAACGATTCGGGATTTTTCTGTTCGGGTCGGCATAAGAGCGGTGAAAGTTACAGATTTACTATCAACGACCTTTCTGAAGGAGGATGCTCATTTATATCTGAATCCTTCAAAAAAAAGTTTATGGATAAAGGAATGGTATTAGACAATGTTGAGATTTCACTTGCAGAATACGGTATTATCGTCATCAGCCTGAAAGTGATTAACGTCACGCCGGTATATCAGGACCGTTCTCATGAACGAAGTACATTTCGCATCTCCTGTAAATTCAACTATAAAAACCCCGACACTAAAAAGTACATCGAGGACACCGTATTAAAGATAACCGTCGATCAGAAGCTTAAGTCCCGACGATTGTAGCCATCAATAACCTTTAAATTTTAATAACATATTATGTATTCTGATTGTCATTGCCGTAGGTAATGACATATCAAATAAAACTGACACCTGAAAAATAATGAGCAATACGATGCTTAACGATACGTTATCTCGTCGTGACATAGCCATTCGTTATGTCTATCAGAAAATGTTCTCCCCTGAAGGCAAGCTGGTTGCCGTTGAGTGCCTGAGCCGCTTTGACCGAAACGCTGTCTCCCCCGAGGATTTTTTTCGCAGTGTAAACAATTCATTACGTGAAGATATTTTTATCGAGCAGCTCGCACAGGCAGAACAGCACAGGGACTGGTTCCTGGAAAACGCCGTGTTTCTGACTATCAATATCGACGATCATATCCTCTCGCTTCTGCAGCGTAATGATATTGCGGAACGAATCAAGCAGCTGGATTATGTCCATTTTGAGGTCGCTGAATACTCAATAAGTTTACTGAACCACGCGCTGGCGAACCATTTGTTACCGTTAAACGTCCAGCTCTGGCTGGATGATTTTGGCTCCGGCTATGCCGGTATTAGTGCTATTCGCGGTTATCATTTCAATTACGTAAAAATTGACAAGGAATTTTTCTGGCATTTAATAGAAAAAGAGCACGGACGCCAGCTAATGCAGGCGTTAATTGCATTTCTGTCGAGAAATAACCACCGGGTGATTATCGAAGGTGTAGAGAGCGAAGAACATCAACGCTGGCTAAGCGGCATGGAATGGTTTGCAATGCAGGGGTTTTACTGGCAGGAAGTCAGTATTGAACAGCTGGTGCAGGAACAGGTCGTTAATTAATATGCCGGAGAAATCCGGCATCACGTTGCGTTATTAATTATAAACCAATTCCAGCGTTGCCAGGCTACTAATCGGTCCGCTGGTCACCTGCTGCGGTGAGGTGGTCACGTAGCCAATATAGTAGGTTAATACGCCACTGCCTGCCGGTTGTTCCCGTATCTGAACCTGATTCTGCTGTGGGTCGGCCGGAACAATTTTATTTTCCGCCGCCAGCGTGCTGCCGTCATTGGTCGCCAGAGCCAGATAAATATGGCGCGCACCGTCGGGTAAAATATTGTCCAGGTACTCCGCACTGGCATTATTCACCGCGCTCATTCCTACACCACTAATCCAACGTACGCTGACTACCGGAAACGATATTTGCCGATCTTCCCCGCCAGGCAAATTTAGCTGGCACTTTGACAGTTCCAGCGTAAAAGCCTGCGGCTTCATAAATGCCCCTGCTCCTCGCTGATGAACTTCAGTAAGGCTGACCGGCGCCAGCCAGATATTACCGCTGCCAGCGTTATTACTGCCATTCAGTGCCACGCGGCATGACGTATCACTGACTCGCCCGCGAAAATCGATCCGTCCATCATCATAGAAAGGCATCTTCCCCTGGGCTGAAAAGGCGGTTAAACCGCAGCCCAGCAGAATCATCCGAACGATCTTTTTAAGGGTTAAATACGATAACGATTCGCTCATATCCACCTCCCGGATTAATCGTACGTCAGGTTAAAGACCATATGGGATGCCACTTCACCGGCCGAGGTCGTCGGCAGATACTGATAGAAACGGGCGCGGTACGGCAAGGTGATATAGCGCGTTTCCTGGCTCTGTAAGGTTCCGATACTGTATTTTTTATTGAATTCGATTGGCGTTCCGTCTTTCAGCACCTGCACCCCGATCCCTTTCGCCGCTGAATCGCCGATTTTCTCGTTAATCAGCGCCCCTGTGGTCGCGGTGGTGCCGGTGGCCAGATTCCCGGAGAACGTGGTATTGATATTCGCAAATCCGGCGGTGCTTAAACCGCCGCTGCACTGCAGCTGAATATTAAAATCTTTGCCGCCCGCGGTCGTACCAACGCCGTTTAAATCGGAACGTTTAATTGTCCCCAGTTCCACGTTCATATTCGTGCCGCTCAATACCGTACACGAAGGCGAAACAATGGTAATCGCATCAGCGCTCAGATAGGTTTCCAGCATAGGATTATTACCATTTTCCAAATCGTAGGTGGTATATTTCCCTGCCGCCAGCGTTCCACTCCCGGTGGTGGTGGCGGTTTTAATAATTTCCAGAGTAAATCGCGATCCCTCAAGCGTATAGATCGTTTTTTGCGTCGCCGTTGGGGAATAAATACCCGGGTAGACGATATTGACCCTCTCTCCACCGCGGCTGAACCGCATGCCAATCCCCGGCACGTTGGTAGAGAACACTTTGTTGCCAAGATCCGTGCTGCCCGCCTGCGTTATCTTCCCCACAAAGCGATTGACTCCTGGTGGACAGAGATAGCTGGGGCCCTTAGCCGCACTCATCGTCCAGTTCCGGGTGGCAATCACCGCCCCTACCGGCAGATCGGGCATCACCACCACCCTGCCCACCGCCATATCCAGCTGCACCGTCGGCTGGGAAAGGAAAGTACAGGCTGCCCAGGCAGACGTTGTGCCCATCATCATCAGCCCCATCAAGATAACCAGCTGTTTACTCAGCGACATACCCGTTCCTTATTATTTTCCTGGCCCAGCTCAACGGAACACTCTCCGCCGCTCCACTTCACCACAGCTCGCCGTGCGCTGGCGTCGCTGATAAACAGCATGCTGCCCTGGCCTACTACGCCAATCGCCTTCCCGTCCGCATCGTAAACAGAGGCGGCAAACGGCAGCGGCGTATGGTTTGCCTGCCGGGCATGCAGCGTGATGGTGTTCTGAATTGACGTATTGAAGGAGACTTTCACTACGCTGTCCTCCCACGGCACCACCTGAGCGACCGTACGCTCGAAAGCGACGTCGTCACTGCTGCCTTTAGGATCGATTTCCACCGCGTTGATACGATAAGGGCGCAGGTACGGCAGCAGCGCATAACCGTTCTTATCCACGCGCGTTCCCGGCGCCCCAGGCAGCTCGGCACCGGCGGCGTCTTTCGCCTCAATCAGCGCCATGGTCGTGCCGGTCTCCGGCGACAGGACAATACCGCCGCTGTGGGCAACCAACGTACCGCTGCCGCCCAGCCCGCTCTGGCGATAGCCTGCGCCCTGGCTGTAGCTGCCGTTCCACGTGGCTAGCGGAGTGCGGTAGCTGCCATTCAGCGCCACATCATGTTCACCACCCCTGGAGGTAGTGGTAGAAATGCCGTAATTCAGGTTATTACTGCTATCCAGCGAGCCGTTCACGCCAATCTGCGAGCTGACGAAATTCGAGTTATTAAATGAGGTATTCGAGGTCAGGTTAGCCGTGCGGCCCTCGCCAAACCACAGTGGATAGCTGAAGTTGAGCGATACGCGATCGTCACGGCTGTGGCCGGAACTGTCCGGGGTATAAACGCGCTGAGCGCCCACCGACCATGACAGCCGGCCAAACATATTGTTGTAGCTGAGCTGATACTGCTTCTCGGTGCCGGAGCGGTTCCAGTAGTCCGAGATACGACCGCTAAGATAGAAACCGCCCCAGCCGTCCGGCAGGCTCTGGTTCACGGTAAAAGTCAGTCCGTTTTTCTGCCGCCACTGGGTGTAATTACTGTCGTAGTACTTCTCTTGATCGACCGCAAACAGCGCGTCGTTCAGGTTGTAATAGCCTTTGGTGGAGTAGCGATAGGCCGCCAGCACGATGCTGGTCTGGGTCTCGGTGAACATCCTGTTAAAGGTGGCGCGGTAGCTCTGCCCGTTTTCATTCAGTGTGTCGCTCTTCAGCCGCGACTGGGTGATATCGAAGGAGAGCGCGCCGAAGCCGGTATTCATCCCGGTACCGAGCAGGAAGGCCTGATAGTCATTAAAGCCGGTGGCGCCAACATAGCCAGTAAACAGGTTACTCAGGCCGTGCTGCCAGGTGGCCTGGTACAATACGGGCCGATTGCGCAGCGAGCTGTCATCGACCTTACCGGCGGAGAGCGCATAGCGCGTCATCCCCGGGCGCAGCAGCTGCGCCACTGAGGCGTAAGGCACGTTAAACACCTCAGTGCTGCCGTCAGATTCTTTCACCGACACTTCCAGATCGCTGCCGTAACCGGAAGGATAAACATCTTTCAACACAAACGGCCCCGGTGGCACCGAGGTCTGGTAAATCATGTTCGCGCCCTGACGGACCGTTACCAGCGCGTTACTCTGCGCCACGCCGCGGATCTCCGGTGCGTAAGAACGCATCCCGTCCGGCAGCATATTGTCGTCGGTCGCCAGGTTCACACCGCGCACGCCAATGGTGTCGAAGAACTCGCCGTTGGTGAAGATTTGCCCCGCGCTGACGATGGAATCTATCTGCGGCAGCGGCCGCTGTACGTAGGTCTGGTTACTGCTCCAGCGTGCCTTGCCCTGCTGCTGCTGCCAGTTCAGATTCCCCACATGCTTCAGCAGCCAGCCGTCCCAGGAGAATCCCGCATTGATGCCCAGATAGGCGCTGTTGTTATCCGAACTTTCACCAGCCGAAGCGTGGCTGGTCCAGGTGTTCGCCATCCAGCCCAGGTTCAGCGCGGGAATGCCTTTATCCCAGAATTCCGGGCTGACGAAGTTTTTAAAGCGCTGATCTTCATAGATTTGCGGCACGGATATTTCCAGCCGCAGAGAGGACTGGATCAGGTTATCTTTAATCGTGTCTTCGCTGCGCCACGCCTGCAGACGGCCACAGAAACCTTCCTGCTGGCTGAGCGTGGGGTTGAGCTTCTCGGCGGCAATACCAAATTTCGCGAGCTGCGCGCGGGTGTAACAGATCCCCATTTTCCCGTCTCGATCGCGGGTGACATTGAGATCGTAGCGCCCTTTCCACTCGCCGTTGGTGTACACGTCAAGTGAGTAGGTTCCCTCGGTGATGGCGCTGGTAGAGAATCGTGACAGATCGACTTTTTCACGGCTGCCGACGATAAAACCGTCGTTAAAAGTGTAGGTCGCCCCTGGGTTTTCCTGTCCGCTGGAAACTAACGGCAAGCCGCAGAACGCAATTACCATCGCCACGCGTAAACTCCCCGGGCAGAATGACTTCTGCTTCATTATTTTCACCCTTATTGAACGGCGACTTTCACAGCAACATCGGCACCATAGTCATTGATATTGTTAACAGTCAGCGTCTCGCCTTTCCTCACCGACGCGTTCAGCGCAATCACCTGGCTTGACTTCGGGGCAAGCATCACCGTTTTGCCGTTGAGCGGCTTGGTGCCGTCGCGCGAAATGCGGCTGACGGTGATATAAAACGGCGTGGGGTTCGATACCGATAAGCGATTCCCGCTGGCCGAGAGTGTGAGTTTTTCCGCCGCCGCATCACGATTGCCGAGGCCTGCCGGGCGATAAATAAATTTGAACCGTGAGCGAATCGCCAGCTGCAGGACGTTTTGCCCTTCATTTTTGCCGCTAGCAACCACCGGGGGAATTTCCAGCAGGTTCAGCCACCACAGCGTCTCTTTATCTTTGGCTAATCCGGCATCACTGCCGAGTTTGATGCGCAGCGTCTGGCCGCTTTTGGCATCCACGCGGGAAATTGGTGGTGTAATAATAAATGGCGTGGTGATGGTATCCGGCGTAGCGTCGGGATTACCGTTATCCAGCCAGGTTTGCGCCAGCGCTGGGCGATCGGCGGTGTTAGAAAGCTGCACCGTTATTTCTTTTTCATTTCCCGGATAAATAAAGCGGGTGCCGTTGACAATAATATTGTTGGCGCTGGCTGCAACGCTGAAAATAGAAAAGAAAAAAAGGGCAATCGACTTCATGCTAACCTCAGAATATAAAAATAAGCGGCAGCGCGTGCCGCTTTATCACTGTTTAAAACTGCTTATTAAGGCCGTTTTAATTTCAGGCAGTAATTACTGGTAGGTAATTTCGTAAGTCGCGTAACTGTTAACCACACCGGTGGTTACAGTAGACGGGGTGCTGGTGGCGTAACCCACGATATATGTGAAGCGTGCACCGTCCTGTACGGCAGTGGCGTCACCGGATACTTTCGGCTGGGTGCTGTCGCCCGGGATGATTTTGTTGGTCAGCGCGGTTGCGCTGTCGGTAGCCAGAACCAGCTGGATGTTTTGAGCACCGGCAGCTTCGGTGTTCGCCAGGTAGCCCTGCTGTTTGCTGGTTGCGCCAGCCAGCAGATTACCGCCGGTCCAGTTCACGCCCAGCTTGGTCAGATCGTCCTGCGCGCTGCCGTCAGCAGCCTGGCAGTTAGACACGTCGATGGTGAAAGCTTTTGGTTTCAGCAGCGTATCGGCCGATGCGCCTTTCACTTCAGTTAAGGTCACTGGAGACAGATAAACATTGGCATCGCTGCCCTGGCCATTAACGGAAATAGTACAAGAAACATCGGTCACTTTACCGAAGAAATTAACCTGACCACCACCTACATTCTGATCCGCCGCATTAGCTGCAGACAGGCCTAAAAACGCGGTCGCCATTGCGGCGGAAAGAATTACCTTTTTCATTGCTTATCCTTGTCGGAGAGAGTTATTTATCAATTAGCCTACAGTGGCCCTGCACAAAGCCATCGGCTTTTTGCCATACGTACTTGTGCAACGGTGAATAGAAACTTCAACTGACCGGAAGCCGCAAGACTAAAGCGTCAGATAGCGAGCCTCGTTAAGGAAAACTCGTTAATACTGTCGGCGTCAAAGAATGCTATTTCGTCGACAAATATACATTTGTTCACATCTCTCTGGAGACTATTTTAAGAGCTGATGACTATTAATTTTTAAGGAACAATCGCTAAAATTAATAATAAAAGTGAAAAAGTGGCGATTTTTCAACCAAAAAATAAGCATATTAATGTCTTTTAAGGAAAAAATGTTACCGCTGCGTCCGCCGTCATCGGGCGGGCAGCGCCTTAAAATAGCGGGTGAACAGGCGGGTGAACGATTGTTGGCTTTCAAAACCGTAGCGCAGCGCAATACCCGGAACGGTCAGTTCGGTCAGCCA
>NZ_JBWKUK010000007.1:119847-185891 GCF_059420805.1 Erwinia sp. GW821-FHT03D09 | reverse complement strand
AATCAGCCAATCAGCCAATCAGCCAATCAGCCAATCAGCCAATCAGCCAATCAGCCAATCAGCCAATCAGCCAATCAGCCAATCAGGAAAGTTTCAAATCGCCGTAGGCCGCCGTCCAGTCCTGATCGAAGCGCTGCAGCGCACTGTCCACGGCAGGATCGAGCAGGAACAGTTCGGCCACATCCGGATCGACGGTGATCGCCTCGCATCCGGCCAGCATGCAGTCCAGCACCTGCCGCGGCGTGCGGAAGCTGGCCGCCAGCACTTTGCTCTGCGGGCAGTGGAGCGACAGCAGACTTTGCAGCTCCTTAACCAGCATAATGCCGTCGCCGCCCTGCGCATCCACGCGGTTAACGTAGGGCGCAATATAGCTGGCTCCGGCCAGCGCAGCATAGAACCCCTGCCCCGCACCGTAAACGGCAGTGCCCAGTGTGGGGATATTCTGCTGCGTCAGCGCCTTGATTGCCGTCAGGCCGTTATGCGTTACCGGCACTTTCACCACCAGCGATGGGACAATTTCACGCAGTTGCAGTGCTTCATCCACCATCGCGGCGGCATCATAGGCGATAACCTGGGCAAACAGCGTGCTGTCGGCGGGCAAAATCGACGTCAGTTCCTGCAGTACGCTGCTTAACGGGCGCTTGCTGCGCGAGACGATACTGGGGTTTGTCGTTACGCCTTTAATCGGCAGAACGGTCGCAAGACGTTTTACTGCCGCAACGTCAGCAGTATCTAAATAGAATTCCATGGTGACCTCCGGTGGATAATACGATTCACAATAAAAAGTTTCATATGCAATATATTTTTATTTCATTAAAAAATAAATCTGTATCTCTGTATAAAACACGAGCGCTATCACATTGTAACAAACCGCTAAAAAAACAGCATAACATGCTGTTTAATAACATTTTTATTATAAATGAGTGTGAAAAACTTTATATGTCGCAAGCTGAGTTTGCTACCGCGGGGAGTTTCGAAACAAAAGAAAGAAAATATGAAAGAAAAGTACCCGTATTAGCCACGGGCTGATAAATAACGCCCAAGCCGCCGTCAGGCGGTCAGGCGGTCAGGCGGTCAGGCGGTCAGGCGGTCAGGCGGTCAGGCGGTCAGGCGGTCAGGCGGTCAGCACCTTGACTCCCTGCCCCGTTAAGCTGTCAACAAAATCTGCGGAAAGATGCCGATCGGTGATAATCGTATCAATATCGCCACGCTTCGCCACATTATAAGGGTAAAGTTTGCCAAATTTGGCGGACTTGGCAAAAACGAAAGAAAAGCGGCACAAAGGTGCAAAATTCGCCTCTTTTTTTTTGCACCTTTTCCGACGAAAATAGCGGATGTTTTTTCTACTTCAGGGCATGGAACCGTGATTAAAATGATCGCTGTCGATATGGATGGCACCTTTCTTTCAGACCAGAAAACCTATAATAAAGCCCGGTTTTTGGCGCAGTATCAGCAGATCAAACAGCAAAACATCCGTTTTGTCGTCGCCAGCGGCAATCAGTATTACCAGCTGATCAGCTTCTTCCCGGAAATCCGCAACGAGATTACCTTCGTCGCTGAAAACGGTGCCTATATCATCGATCGCGGGCAGACTCTGTTCTGCGGCGATCTCAGTGCAGATCGCGTGCAGCGCGTGCTGACGGTGCTGTCGGCGTTCCCGGACGTTCACGCGGTGCTCTGCGGCCCGCGCAGCGCCTGGATGCTGGGCTCTTCGCCGGATGCGCTGGTGACGCTGATGTCAAAACACTACCACCGCCTTGAACTGCGCGAGAGCTTTGACCATCTGAATGAAAGCGTCTTTAAGTTCTCGCTGAATCTGCCGGACGAAAAGATCCCTGAACTGATGGCGCACGTCGGCCATGCGCTGGACGGCATCGTCACCCCGGTTTCCAGCGGCTTCGGCTTTGTCGATTTGATTATTCCCGGCGTGCACAAGGCTCACGGGCTGGCGCTGTTGCAGCGGCAGTGGGGCATCGCCGATGAGGAAGTGGTTGCCGTTGGCGACAGCGGTAACGATATCGAGATGGTGGCCCATGCGGGCTTCGGCTTTGCGATGGCTAACGCGCAGCCTGCGGTCAAACAGGTTGCGCGCTATCACACCGAAAGCAATAACGACGAGGGTGCGCTGAATGTTGTCGAGCGCGTACTGACTCACAGTGCTCCGTTCGGCGGCTGATTCACTGCTTAGCGCCTGCGCAGACAGGCGCTTCCAGCCAAATCGACAGCCATCATCCGGGCAGCCTGAACGACGCGCTTTACCGTAGTCGGGCCATAAATCTCAGTTTCCGCGGCCAGGGCTGCCCTCATCCCTGCGCCACGACACCTTACGCGGAGAACATTTTCCTAAGTCAGATCTTCACTCAGCCGATCGAGCGAATCCTGCTGCAACTGCTGATACAGCGCAAATTCATCCTGCACCGTGCAGCCCAGCGCCTGCTCAAATGCCGCCTGGCTGGGATTTCCGCTGCTGACGCTGCTGGTGTCGCTGCCCAGATTGGACTGGAAAATCCCCGCCGCGCTGACCGGTAGAAAATCCTCGTAGATAATCGGTTCGGCAATCACCGCGCC
This sequence comes from Erwinia sp. GW821-FHT03D09, assembly GCF_059420805.1. NCBI lineage: Bacteria > Pseudomonadati > Pseudomonadota > Gammaproteobacteria > Enterobacterales > Erwiniaceae > Erwinia > Erwinia sp. GW821-FHT03D09. Next base: position 183,323 of record NZ_JBWKUK010000007.1, on the reverse strand, counting down.
GCTGGCGATCTGCGCCTCCAGATCCTGTCCCGGCTGCGCCACAGCGCCCGGATTGCGTCGGTAGCGGTAAAAGGCCAGTTCCTGCTGACGCAGCTCGGCATCGCTGTCCGGAAACGCGGCAAACACGGCGCTGAGATGCTGCTGATGAGCAGTGTTATCGCTAAACTTTTGCGCTGAAGCCTCGCGCAGCAGCCGATCGTACAGCTCGCGCCCCTTGCGGGTTAGCGCCACGCCGCGCTGTTCGATCTCACCAAAGCGGGCAGTGTGAGTACCCTGCACGCGATCGGAAAAACGGATCTCTTCATTCAGCGCCTTAAAACTGGTCTGCCGCAGCAGAATCGGGCAGCGGCGGCGCGGCGGGCCTTCAATCACCTCTTTCGGGCTGATGCCGTACGCCGGCATCAGCTGCTGCACGCGATCGATATCCAGCGTGCGCGGCGTCAGGTGGTTGATATGCGGCCCGCGGAAGCAGGCGACATCGGCAATCAGCCGGTGCTGGGCCAGTAGCGCATTATAGGTTGGCAGATCGACCGCCGCCTGCTGGTGCCAGCGGAAGGTTTCCAGCGCTTCGCTGACAAATTCGTCGGCCTCGTTCTCGCTGAATCCGCCCTGCTGCTGCCACAAAACCAGCAGCTCGCGCAGGCGCGGCGTATAAATATCGCGGCTGGCCAGCACATCGGCTACCCGCTGGCGCAGAGCCGGATCGTCAATCAGCTCCAGCCGCAGCAGCGAGGTAAATACACGAAAAGGATTGATCAACAACGAGGCTTCGCTTACCGGACGGAAGGCGGTGGAATGCACCGGCACGCCCGCCTCAGAGAGATCGTAATAACCCACCGCGGACATCCCCATCACCGCAAACAGCTGGCGCATGGTGGCCAGCTCGGCCGCGGTGCCCAGACGAATCGCGCCGTGACGCTCCACGCTCAGGCGATTCAGTTCCTCCGGGGATAATGCGCTGCAATCTCGCGCGGATTCCTGCTGATTCACTTCCCGCACCAGCTGTAGCAGCGTGCCGTACTGCGGCACCTCCGCCTGGTACATCGCCGACATGGCTTTGGAAAAACGGTCGCGTATCCGGTCGGCACTGATAAATCTGTCACTCATTGCAGCTCTCCTGAAAAAGCTCAAATTATCCCACTGGCAGCATAGTCACCCCGCCGCGAGTTGAGTACCGTTTGCATCACAGATTATCAATATTGTGAATCAGCCCCCGGAAGGCGGCTATTATCATCGCGGTCATTTCATCTCAGGGAGAACAAACATGCCACAACCCCGCATCGGCGTTGGCGTACTGATTTTTCGCGATGGCAAAATCCTGCTCGGCAAGCGGCTGGGCAGCCACGGTGAGGGCGACTGGTCGGCTCCCGGCGGCCACCTGGAATTCGGTGAAACCCCGCAGCAGTGTGCCGCCCGCGAAGTGCTCGAAGAGACCAGACTGATCCTCGGCGACACCGCGCTGGGCCCGTTTACCAATGACGTCTTCCACGCCGAGCAGAAACATTACGTCACGCTGTTCGTGCTGGCCCATGCGGCCAGCGGCACGCCGCAGCGCTGCGAACCGGAAAAATGTGCCGGCTGGCAGTGGTTCGATCCCGTCGATTTGCCACAGCCGCTGTTTGCGCCGCTGCGTTCGCTGCTGGCGCAGGAAGGTAGCCTGGCTCCGCTGGCAAAAACCCCGATTTAGCGCAGTGCGGCAGCAATCGCAAAAGCGCAGAATACGTGTAAAAACAGATAGTCAGCGGCAGAGTGAAACCATACAGTGAATTTATCACTTCGCCGCCGACGAGAACCCGATGAACGCACTGACCTCGATCCTTAATCTGTCTGCTCACCCGATTGACGATGCCACCTATACCGACGACTGTCGCCTTCAGCTGGCTGACTCCGGCGCACTGGTGCTGCGCGGTTTTCTGACCCCAACAGCGCTGGATATCATCAAAAAAGAGGGCGAAGAGAGTCAGCATCTGGCTTTCTACGCTAAAAGCCAGCACAACGTTTATCTGCAAAAAACCGATGAAACCTTTGCCGCCGATCATCCCCGTAATCGCCAGGTAGTTTCGTCGAAAGGCTGTATTACCGACGAAGAGATCCCGGTGGACTCGCCGCTGCGTACCCTTTACGACTCAGAAGTATTCAAAACCTTCCTGTGCGGCGTGCTGGACGAACAGCAGCTGTATCCCTACGCCGACAGCCTGTCATCGATCAACCTGCACTACGCACATAGCGGCCAGGAGCTGGGCTGGCATTTTGATAACTCGTCGTTTGCCATCACCCTGCTGATCCAGAAACCCGAAGCGGGCGGCGTGTTTGAATACGTCAGCCATCTGCGCGATGCGGAAGCCGGGGAGATGAATTATGACGGCGTGGGTCACGTGCTGAACGGCGAGCAGGAGGTACAAAAGCTGGAGATTGAACCGGGGGATCTGGTGCTGTTTCGCGGGCGCAACGCGCTGCACCGGGTGACCCCAACCGAAGGCGATATCACCCGTATGCTGGTGGTGCTGGCCTGGAATGCCCAGCCGGATATCGCGCTGTCGGAAAGCGCCCGAATGACCTTCTACGGGCGCCTCTAGCACTTAACTGACGCCTTAAACCTTAACGGGCGGCGAGCAGCGCCGCCCATCCGCGCTGGAAGATCTGACGGGTGCGGAACGCCACCAGCGCCTGCCAGTCAGCATCCTGCGGGTTGAAGCCTTCAAAGATCTGCCATTTCAGCTGCCGTCCCTGCTCGCTCGCCGGTTCACCGTACAGATGCAGCCAGTGGTCGTCGCGCACCCGGCGATGCATCTCATCCCCGGCATAGGTACCGCACTCCACCACCAGCTGGATCAGATCGGTTTCCGGCAGATTATCGAGCAGGAACTGCGAGAGATAGCCGGTAGCCGTGGCGGTCACCCCGGTTTCGCTGTCGCGGCCTGCGCCGGTAATCAGCACCGTCAGCCACTCGCCGAAGATCCGTCGCGCCTCATCCAGCGCCGGGTAAGGCCGTTCCGCGATCGCCAATAGCATCGGATGCCCCCAGGCACCCGCCCCGGTATGCAGATCGAAGCTGATAATGCGCTGCGCGTGCTGCAAATGATTGGCAATGATCTGTTTCAGCGTCAAATGCGACCAGCTGGCCCGGCTGCCGCCGAAGAAGATGCCGTCGGCATACTGATACTGTCCGGCCTCGACAATCTGCTTCACCCCGCTCCAGCCACGCTCGGCACACTGCTCTGCCAGCATGGCATCGGCGGCGACACGTTCAGGGCCGTTAACGTCGCGGCAGGTGTAGATCGCATGCAAATCGCGGTACGCGGCGTTGTCCGGCGCACCGACTGCGAAGTCGATAAAGTTGCGATTGAGGTCAGCGTTATCTTCATTGACCCGACGCAGGTGCGCGGTACCCCACGGGTTCAACAGGTGAACCAGCACCACCGCCACGTCATCCGGCAGCGTCTGGCCCTCCAGCGCGTCCAGCCAGGCGATCTGGCAGTCGGAACCGTAGTAGCCCTCCACGCCGTGGGTGCCGGAGATCACCAGCATCACGCGTGGCGCATCAGGGCGGCCCAGCACCGCCACCTCGGTGGAAAGCGCTTCGCCCTCGGGGCCAGTTAACGGGTGGTCGTAACAGGTGATGGTGCCGTCGTTGCGCGCCACCGCCGCCAGAAAGCGCGTCCGCTGCGCGGTAAAATCAGGAAGTGCTATCGTCGTCATTACTTATTCCGGGCGCTTGTAGACATCAAAACTGAAGTACTTCTTCGCTAACTTATCGTAGGTGCCGTTGTTGTGCAGTTCGGCCAGCGCCTGGTTAATTTTTTCGACCCGCGCCGTATCATCTTTGCGCAGGCCAATGCCGATGCCCTCACCGAAGTATTTCTGGTCGTACATTGGCTCACCGGCAATATGATAACCCGCGCCCTGCGGGGTTTTCAGGAAGCCGGTTTCGGCGGCGGCAGCGTTAATAAAGGTGGCATCCAGACGGCCCGAGGCCAGATCCGGGTAGATTTCGGCTTCATTCTGATAGCTCACCACCTGCACGCCCTGCGGCTCCCAGACACTTTTCGCAAAGGCTTCCTGAGTTGTGCCCTGCGCCACGCCGACCGATTTACCTTTCAGCATCGCGACGTCCGGCAGCAGCTTGCTGGCCTTTGACGTCAGCAGCGCGCTCGGGACGTTGTAGATCATATCGGTGAACAGCACCTGCTGGCGGCGCTTCTCGGTCATTGCCATTGCGGACAGAATCGCATCAAATTTACGCGCCTGAAGAGCCGGAATAATCCCGTCGTAGGCGGTCTGCACCCAGACGCATTTCACCTGCATCTGCTGGCACACGGCATTGCCCAGATCGATATCGAACCCCTGGAGCGATCCATCTGCCGCTTTGCTTTCAAACGGAGTGAAGGTCGGATCGACGCCAAAGCGCAGTTCTTCCGCAGCCTGCGACGAGGCGCTGAAGGCGGCCAGCAGGGCCAGCGCAGTAAGAGTAAGTTTTTTCATGGTAGATCTCCGGATTAATCAGGCGTTTACTCTCAAGTAATACCATGATTAATCGCGGAGAAATAAGGTTTTTAGCTTATAAAACAGGGAGAATAATTAGCAGGAGTGATAGCTATCCCTGCGGGAACATCTCCAGCAGACGGCGGGTTACGCCGTTGGTCCAGCCAAACCCGTCCTGCAGCGGATATTCCCCCCCGGCCCCCAGCAGCGCGGCATCACCGCTGACGTTGTATTTCTCCACCATTTTATGGTGCTGCTGATAGGTTGAAGACACGGTTCTCAGCCAGCGGCTGGCGATTTCATGCGCCAGGTTCTCGTCGCCGTAAATGCTGAAGCCCTTCACCGCCATCCACTGTAGCGGTGCCCAGCCGTTGGGGCTGTCCCACTGCTCACCGGTCTGCTCCATGCTGGAGAGCAAGCCGCCCGGCGCCAGCAGATAATCGCGCACCGCTTTCGCCGTACGGTTTGCCTGATCCAGGCTCGCCATGCCGACATAAACCGGGGTGACGGCAGCGGCGGAAAAGGTTGCCTGCTCACCGTCGCGCCAGTTGTAGTCGCGGTACAGGCCAGTGTCGTTATCCCACAGATAGTGGTTTACCGCTTCCTGCCGGCGACAGGCCAGCTGCTGATAGCGTTCGGCGGTGGCCTCGTCGCCCCGGGCCGCAGACAGACGGGCAATCGCCATCTCCAGCTTATAAAGGAACGCGTTCAGATCGATGGGGATGATGCTGGTGGTCTGAATACTCGCCAGCCGCCCCGGCTCGCTCAGCCAGCGCGAGGTGTAGTCCCAGCCCGACGCCGCTCCGGCGCGCAGGTCGCGATAAACCTCGCTGGACGGGCGTGATGAGTCGCGCGCGGTTTCCACGTCCTCAATATAAGACTCGTCGCGCGGGGTGTCGCGGTCGTCCCAGTAGCGGTTCAGCACCGCGCCGTCCGGCAGCATCACCACGTGGCGATACGCCTGATTCGGCTCCAGGCTTTCCTGCCCGTCCATCCAGAAGGCGTACTCGCTTTTCAGGTGACGAAGATAGCGCTGCGCTTCATTAACGCCGTTCTTCTCAAACAGCTCCACCATCATCGCAAAGACCGGCGGCTGCGAGCGGCTAAGGTAGTAGGTGCGATTGCCGTTGGGGATATGGCCGTAGCGGTCGATCATCCAGGCAAAGTTGTCCGCCATATTACGCAGTAGATCGCAGCGACCGGCGGCGGCAAAGCCCAGCATGCTGAAGTAGGAATCCCAGTAGTAGGTTTCACCAAATCGCCCGCCGGGAACCACATAGGGTTTCGGCAGCGGCAGTAGCGAGGAATATTCACAGTGCTGTTTCGGATGGCGGGTTAATACCGGCCACAGGGCATCAATATGTTCCGCCATGGTTTTTTCCGGGTCGGAAACATAATGACTTTCATTGACCTGCGGCAGATCGAAATTCTCCAACACGAAGTGAAGCAAATTAAAATCATCGCGCTCGCGGGCCAGATAATAACGAAACATAATGCGTTCCGGATCGAACTTTGGTGCACAGTCGGCAAACGTTTTACTGTCGCTAAAGATGCGCGATGTCTGCACCGCAACGAACAGCTCCTGATAGCGGTCCGACGGCGTGAGGATATCGGAAACCGGCAGGCCGCGGATGTGCTCCGGCTGCGGCTCCATCACCGCTTCAGGACCAGCTTCGTAATCGAGATACCAGTTTTCAAATTCGCCGGGAATGTTGTTTATCGTTTCGGTGTGATTGAAAGTGATAAAAGCCTCCTGCTGCCGGATATTAACGGCAGAATTCACATGATGAATTTATCGTACTGCTAATGAGTATAGTACCGGTGTCTCTTCACGCAACCCAATGTTTCTATTAATCTTAATGACATATTATTTCAAAAAATAAATGAAACATTAAATACGGTTTTTTTATAAAAAAAAGAAAACATCAGAGCGAATGAATAAACATAAACTGACAAATTCAGCTTCCAGCCGTATTTATTAAAAATAGCTGCCGCATAACAGGAGGTTAGCGTGACCTGGCTCACTGTTTTGCCGCAACCTAATTTCCCAGCTTTTTTAGCGGTAATCTTCAATCCGAACCGCAGATTAGTACGTTTTTCCTTGTGCAAGCCCGCCACCTCGCCCACTGCGCCGATACCACGAACCTGGTGGATCGCCCTGCTGATGGCCGTCACTTTCTTTATGGAAAATCTGGATGCGACGGTGATCGCCACCGCCCTGCCGCAGATGGCGCGTGATTTTTCGGTCAGCGCGATTGATATGAACGTGGGTATTACGGCTTTTCTGCTGGCGGTGGCGGTATTCATTCCGCTGAGCGGCTGGCTGGCCGCTTTGGCGAACGGCGCATTTTTGCCAGCGCTATCGTGCTGTTTACCTGCTATAACTCGTTGGGTTTTGCCGATGTGCCGCGCCCGCAGATGAGCGCTGCCGCTACGCTATTCAGCATGTTCTTCCAGTTCAGTATGAGTGCCGGTATCGCCTTTGCCGCACTGGCGCTGCGCGCCTCGATGTCTTTGCAGGCGCATCCACAGCCGCTGCCGGTAGATTTTTCCTGGGCGTTTATTGCCGTCAGCCTGCTGTCGCTGCTGGCATTACTTGACAATCTGCGACGGAAGGCAGGAACCAGCGAGCACGTTTTACAGCGCCAGCCGTAGCAATAATGGAAAATCTTGCGCATGTGATTTACTTCTCACTGCCGTGAAAATAAACTATCGCTCCTTCGTATTTCAACGAAATCCATTATCGCTTATCGCTAAAAACCCTCAGACAGAGGGTTTTAAATGAAAGGACCTTGTATGACGCTCCACCTCTGGTTGGCCTATACCGGCGTAATTGCCGCACTGATTGCGATTCCCGGCCCGTCGGCTTTAATCAGCATGACCCACGGCCTGCGCTTTGGCCGTAAACATGCGCTGGCAACGGTTGTCGGCGGCGTGCTGGCAGCCATGATGCTGATGACCGCCTCCGCGCTGGGTCTGGGTGCTATTTTGGCCGCCTCCACCACTGCCTTTACCATTCTGAAAGTGGTCGGTGCCGCCTATCTGGTCTGGCTGGGCATTTCCGCATGGCGCGATAACAGCCATGAAACGCCGGCGGCCACGCCGGAGATGGAAGACGCGCCGAGCGCGCTGCGACTGTTCCGTAAGGGCTTTATGGTCGGCATCAGTAACCCGAAAGATCTGCTGTTCTTCGCCGCGCTGTTCCCGAACTTTATTGATGCCAGCCAGCCGCACGCGCTGCAGTTTGCCACCCTGGCGATCACCTGGGCCGCGCTGGATTTCAGCATTATGTTCAGCTACGCCTGCGCCGGTCGTCGCCTGTCAGGGCTGTTCTCTAACCCGAAACGACTGCGGATGCTCAACCGTTCAACAGGCAGCCTGTTTGTCTTTGCCGGTGGCGCACTGGCCATCTCCGCGAAGTAATCCCCCAGGGCCGCCTCACAGCGGCCCTGCTGCTTTACAGCATCAGTCTCTCTACCCGGATATTCTGATTCGCCTGCGGATCGGCGGAATAAACAAAATGGTCAGAAATAAGAATAAATCGATCCGGATTTCATATTTTCGCCCGTTCACCAAACTCTTTTTTAAATACGCTGGCCACTCCCGGCATACAGGGATCGTGCGACATTAATATATCCACCTTTGCCCAGACTATTTCACCAGGCGTCACGCTTTCGCGCCCACTGGCCCGGGCGAGTATTTTCTGACTGATTGTCTGACCCATGTTAATTTTCTCTCTGCGCGATTATTCTCCGATAACTTAAATTTATTTTTAATTACCCTATCTATTTTCTGTGCGTTGGAAACGTGAAATATGCTAGTATCCTTTATTGTTTCTCCTTAAGAACAATCCGGGATAATAATGAGCGATTTTGAAAACCTGCACGGGATGATTATTTTTGCCAAAGTGGTGGAAACGCTAAGCTACACCGAAGCGGCAAAGGTGCTCGGGCTGGCGAAATCCTCGGTGAGCAAGGAGATTTCCGCGCTGGAAGTGCGGCTGGGGGCCAAACTGCTCACCCGCACCACCCGCCGAATCCAGGTGACCGAAGTGGGGATGACCTACTATCACTACTGCTATCGCATCCTGCACGAGGTGAAAAGCGCCGACCTGTTCATCCGCCAGTTCCACGAGGAACCCACCGGCAGCCTGCGCGTGGTTGCGCCGGTGACGTTTGGCTGCCAGTGCATCGTGCCGGTACTGAACCACTTTGTCGCCAGCAATATCCACGTCAGCGTCGATCTTGACCTCACCGATCGCCCGGCCAGCCTTGAGGACGATAACTTCGACCTGGCGGTAGTGATTAAGCGCGAGCTTCCAGGACACCGTAACTATCGCCCGCTGATGGATATTACCTGGGGAATTTACGCCGCTCCGGATTACTTGCAACAGCACGCGGAAATTACCAGCCCGGACGATCTTACCCGCCATGACTTTATTCTTTTTCGAGGCCCGGCGCATACCATCTCGCTGCCGTTCAGAAAAGAAAAGCAAAAAAAAGATATTGAAGTCCGCAGCAGATTTCGTGCCAACAACAGTATTGCACTGGTCAATTCAGCCATAGCCCAGACCGGCATCGCGTATTTACCAAGCTATATTGCGCAGGAAGCCGTTGATGAGGGTAAATTAGTTCACCTCCTGCCGGACTGGGAGATGGATATTTATAAATCCTACGTTCTGATGAAAACGGACAGCTATATTTCCCCGCGCGTCAGGTTATTCGTCGAGGCACTGCAAAAGGCGCTGAGTAGTAATTAACATTTCGGATTCAGGCCGGGAGATGGCAGTAATTAACGCTCCGGATTCATTCCAGGAGAGTAACAATAAAAAAACGCCCGTATTAGCGGGTGCTGATTGATTTTCGCGTTAATCGCGCCTGAAGATAGCAGCATCTGCCGTCGTCTCAGGCGCAGAAGCGGTAATCAGTAGTAGTTACCGTGACGGTAATCCCAGGTGGTGAAGATGTCGGACAGCATTGACATAATCTTATCCACGTCCAGACCTTTACGGATCAGTACCGGGCAAGGCGTGATGTTACGTTCGCCTTTCTGCTCTGGAACCAGCTTACCGTTTTCGTCCACCATCGCGACCATCACGCCCTGCTCGTAACGGGTCTTTTCAGATTCATTAGGCTGGATTGATTTCACGTAGTCGTTCGCAGCAATAATCAGGTCAGCGTGCTGTTCGATACGCTCGCCGATACCTTCCACCAGGCCACGGTTACCTTTACCTGACGGGTTAGCCGAGCTGGCGAAGGAGAACTTGCCGTGGTTTTCCCACAGTTCTTTTGCCAGGTTCTCACCAGGCACACCAAACTTGATCACGAAGCAGCTGGTCTGGCGGCGGTCCATCATCAGGTCTTTAGAACCGTCTTCCGGAATGCGCGCGACGGCTTCTTCTTTCCACGGCAGGATGCAGCCCAGCAGAACGTCTTTATCCCAGTGCTGCTGATACAGCTCTTCGATTTCCGGGTTCAGCTGCGCCAGCTCTTTCAGCTGTTCCAGCGAGCCGCACAGCACCACACCAGGCTTGTTACGGTTACGCTGTTTGGCATCGAACTTGCGCTCCAGGCCTTTCGCGTCGGAGGTCATGATGATGTAGCCCACTTTGGTAGGGCAAACGATCATGCCGCCTTCAGCAGACAGGATTTCAACGGCTTCCGGCTGTAAGCCACCATTCCAGTTAACGACTTTATTGCTCATCACGACACCTTCGGATTCGGTTTAAATTAGGAGGGTAATCACCCGTTGAAACCATCCTGCCACAACCAGTTTTTCCTGCAACAATAAACGCGTAAAACCGCCTATTGTTTCCATCAGAAAACAATCGTTGCACTACGGAAGGGGTGAAACCGACGATTTGGCGAAAATAATATTCCACTGATAAACCTGATGGTGACATTTCCCTGATTAACTCATTAAAAATCAGGCGGTTTATTCATTCCATTTTTCCTGTTTCAATGTTGAGCTGGCTCGCAGTTTGTTAAATTAACCGCCTCTCCCACCGTTGATGCTTTTACAACCATTAAGCATAACGAGTCAGGTGAATCACTCGCCGGGGGAAAATCATGGACAAACATCACGCGCAAAGTCGCACACACGTTTATCGCAAAAAACATGCGCTATCTGCTGCCGCTGCTGGTGGTCTGCTATCTGTTTGCCTTTATCGACCGAACGATCGTGGGTTTTGCCTGGCTGGAAATGGAGGCCGATGTGGGCCTGAGTGCCGCCGCGTTTGGCCTCGGCGCCGGGCAGCCGATTTTCTGGAGCTTCCCGGCAAAGCAGCTGAAAGGCACCGATGCGGCGGTGGGCATTGCGTGGATTAACGCCTTCGGCATTGTGGGTGGCTTTATCGGCCCGTACGGATTTGGCGTGGTGGCACAGCTAACCGGCAGCAATGAGAACGGCCTGCTGATGCTCTATCCGCTGCGGCGAATGATGCGCCGCCAGTGCAGGATGAGCGGGGAAGCAGTAGCGGTTCCGCATCATCGGTAACAACAAATGCCGCTGGCCAGCACGTCACTGTTACGCGCTGAACGGCGGCAGAAGCCAGGTCGGTTGAGCAAACGGCAGAATCGGCAGGGCCATCGCCCCTTCTACTGCCTTCTCAACGACCGGCGAACATGTCGATCCGGCCATGCCCGGATCAGCTATTAAACCCCAGCTCGGCGGAGATGGCTCTGGCGGTGGCCACCACCGATACCATCAGTTTTTTCACGCCGACCTGCTGCAGCTTGGCGGTCGGCAGCGACACCGAAACGGCAAACGGCACCCGCTGCTGGATATCAAAGACCGGTGCCGCCAGGCAGGACACACCCAGTTCGTTTTCTTCCCGATCCATCGCGGTTTGCTGCTGGCGGATCGCCTTTAGTTCATCCAGCATTTCCGGCAGCGTGGTGATGGTATTTTTCGTCAGCTGCTGGATCGTATCCTGATGCGTTTCCCAGTAGTGCGCCGGATACTCTTCACTGCCCCAGGCCATAAAGATTTTACCCATTGCCGAGCAGTACAGCGGCATATGCTGTCCGATATAAGCCCGGGTCCGCAGCATGCCGGTCGTTGGCTCCAGCTTGTAGATCAGAATCACATGATCGTCTTCACGGCTGGAGAAATTCACCGTTTCACCGACTTCCAGATTGAGTTTTTCCAGATGGGGAGCCGCAACGTGAATGATATTCAGCGACGACAGGGCCTTCTGCCCCACCGAAATAAATTTGGTGGTCAGTCGGTAGCTGCCGGGCGAAGGCGCCTGGGTGACATAGCCGCTGCTGTACAGCCCCTGCAACAGCCGGTGAACGGTACTTTTTTTCATCCCGGACAGCTCTGACAGATTCGCCAGCGGGCAGCCGTTAGGGTAATTACTCAATATTTCAATCAGCTGCAGGCCACGAAACAGGCTCTGGGTGCCAGCCGGCTGATCCTTTTTATCGTCCTTTGCGGTATCCGCCTTTACGCTCATTCACGCTTCCTCTTAGTGTCCCGCACACCCTTTACGGGGCTTTGTCTGATGGTAACTCATGCCTCTGCGGCTGTGAACATGGAACGACATTTCAACCCTGATATCGCTCCATCTTAGACGGTTAAACGCGTAAAAGCGAAGTGAGCGATTCATCACAGTTCTATAACATCAAAATTAAATATCTGATTTATATAAATAAATAAAACTTCCTCACCTTTGCTTTCCGCCCTCAGTAATAATACTATTTTTGAAACCTGATTTCGCATGTTGGAATAAGCGGTGTTTTTAATATGCTGTCGCCGCCGTTGATACTTATCTGTTGTTGCAGGAGACTGTTATGCAGGATACACCCGGGGCAGCGGTTCTGACGCTGAGCCACATCACTAAACGCTTTGGCGGCAATATCGCCGTCAATGACGTCAGCCTGGAGGTTCATCCCGGTGAAGTCATGGCATTGCTGGGCGAAAATGGCGCCGGCAAATCCACGTTAATTAAAGTCCTCGCCGGCGTTTACCCACGCGACGACGGCGATATCCGCTTTCACGACGACACCATTACCTCCGCCGCCGCGCTGAAAACCGCCCAGCGCCAGCCCATCGCCTTTATTCATCAGGACCTCGGCCTGATCGAGTGGATGACAGTGGCGGAAAATATGGCGCTGGTGATGGGGTTCACCCGCCGACTGGGGCTGATTGACTGGCGGGCGGTGCGCGAACGTTCCCGCCAGGCATTGGAAGAAGTGGGTATCGCCCTCGACCCGGACTCACGCGTTTTCGAACTGTCACGCACCGAGAAATCCCTTCTGGCTATCGCTCGTGCGGTGGCGGTCAACGCCGAAGTGCTGGTGCTGGATGAACCCACTGCTTCGCTGCCGGCCAACGACGTCCGCCACCTTTTCAGCGTCATCGAACGCCTGAAAAGTAAAAAAGTGGGGATGATTTACGTCACCCACCGTCTGGACGAAGTAATTGAAATTGCCGACCGCGTCTGCGTAATGCGCGACGGAAAACGCGTAGCGGGCGGCTTTACCCGCGACTACAGCCTGCGCAACCTGGTGGAGATGATCGTCGGCGAAGCGGTTGAGGGCAACCAGCGCGAACCGCTGCCGGAAAAAGCCGATCCGGTCCTGACCTTCGACAGCGTAAGCATTGATGAGGTTGGCCCGGTGTCCTTCAGCCTGCAGCCCGGCGAGATGCTGGCGCTGGCCGGGCTGCGCGGTGCCGGGCAGGAGGAGATAGGCCGCCTGCTGTTCGGCCTTCGCCAGCGCACCGGCGGCAGCATCACCTTCCGTAAACAACCCTATCAGGCCAGCTCCCCGCAGCAGGCCATGGCGGCGGGCGTATCGCTGGTTGCCGGGGATCGCACCGGCGAGAGCCTGGTGATGTCGATGAGCGTGCGTGAAAACCTGTTTATCAACCCCTGCGCCAGCGGCCATCGCCCGATCTCACACTACGGGCGCCGCGCCGAACTGGGCGCCAGCTGGTGGAAAATGCAGCTGTTCGACGTGCGGCCGAAGGACGTCAGCCTGGATATCAGCGCCCTCTCCGGTGGCAACCAGCAAAAAGTGGTGATGGCGCGCTGGATGCACCTCAATGCGCCACTGCTGATCCTGGAAGATCCCACCGCGGGTGTCGATGTGGGCGCGCGCGAAGAGATCTACCACCTGCTGAATAAAGCGCTGGCCGAAGGCGTGGCGGTACTGGTGCTCTCCAGTGACTTCGAAGAAATCGCCCATATCTGCAACCGGGCGCTGGTCTTCAACCGCGGGCAGATCGTCGGCGAGTTGAAAAACGATCGCGTCAGCTTTGCCAATCTACTTGAACTGGCCTCCGCCAGCAGCGAATCCACCGTCGCCACCGTGTGAAATTTTACGCCACCCCGCAGACGGTGGCAGGAGAAGATCTATGTCTAAAACGTCCGTCAAATCAACCGCGCTGGAGCAGCGGGTCAGTCTCAGCCAGCACGGCGCAGGCCCGTGGTCGATGCAAATCATCACTCGCTACGGCCTGCTGCTGTTGTGCGTTCTGCTGGTGGTGCTGTTCTCCGCGCTGTCGCCGTCGTTCGCCAGTATGCTGACCCTACAGGCAATCCTCTCCAGTAAAGCCAAGATCGCCCTGCTGGCGCTGGCCGCAACGATCCCGATGATCGTCGGCAAAATCGATCTTAACGTCGGTTTTGGGATCGTGCTGTGGCACATTCTCGCCATTACGCTACAGGTGCAGTACGGCTTCTCCTGGCAGATGGCGGTACTGGCTGTGCTGGTCATCTCCGCGCTGTACGGCCTGCTGAACGGCATTCTGGTGGCGCTGGCGGATATCGACAGCTTCGTGGCTACCCTGGGCTCCGGTACCGTGCTCTACGCCATCGCACTGTGGCACTCCGGCGGCCGTCAGATCGTCGGCGATCTGCCCGATGCCTTTACCGCCCTGCACTACACCGAAATTTTCGGCATTCCGATTGGCGCGTTCTACGTGCTGGCGGTGGCCATTGTCCTGTGGCTGATCACCGAACACACCCCGCTTGGCCGCTGCATGTACGCGGTAGGCGGTAATCCGGCGGCGGCGCGGCTGAACGGCATTGCGGTCAATAAATTCACCATCGGCGCATTTATCGCTTCCAGCGTGCTGACCGGTTTTAGCGGCGTGCTGATCGCCGCTGAACAGGGCGTAGGCCAGGCCAGCGTGGGGATGGACTATCTGCTGCCCGCGCTGGTGGGGGCCTTCCTCGGCAGTACCACCATTCGTCCGGGACGGGTCAACGTCTGGGGCACGGTGGTTGGGATTGCCATTCTGGCGATCGGTATCGCCGGTATCCAGCAGTTTGGCGGCGAATTCTGGGTTGAACCGCTGTTCAACGGTGCCACCCTGCTGCTCTCCATTAGTCTCGCCGGTTACGCCCAGCGCCGCCGGATGTTAAACCAGAAAGCCGTCGTTCGCAGCCAGAGCGCCCCGGCGACGCCTCCTGACAATAATCAAAACGCCACTACAGGAAGTCAGCTATGAAAATTCACGTTCTTGCCTTAACCCTCAGTACCCTGCTGGCCGCCGCATTACCGGTACGGGCAGACAGTTATCTTGACCAGGCCACAGCGGCAGTGACCAAAGCTACCGCCAGCGTGACCGAATGGGACGGCCCGACCACCGGGCCAAAACTACAGGCTAACAAGAAGGTGATTTTCATCGCCTCCGATATGAAGAACGGCGGCGTGCAGGGCGTGCAGCAGGGGCTGAGCGAAGCCGCGAAGGCGGCGGGCTGGAAGCTCGATACCCTCGACGGCGGCGGTTCGGTAAAAGATCAGCTGGCAGCGCTGAATCAGGCAATTGCCCAGCGCCCGGACGGCATCGTGATCGGCGGCTGGAACCCGAACGTGGCGAAGGTGCTACTGAAAAAGGCCGCGCAGCAAAAAATCGTGCTGATGGCCTGGCACGCGGTGCCGCAGCCGGGGCCGATTCCGGAGTACGGCGTCACCACCAATATCACCTCCGATTCTACCGAAGTGGCGCGTCTGACCGCGCAGTATGCGGTGGTGCATTCCGGCGGCAAGGCCAGCGTGCTGATCTTCACCGATTCGCTGTATCAAATCGCGCTGGATAAAGCGAATACCATGAAGCGGGAAATCGAGAAGTGCAGCGGCTGTAAGGTCGTGGAGTTTATCGATACGCCACTGGCTGATACCGCTAACCGCATGCCGTCGATGACCTTCAGCCTGCTGCAAAAATACGGCGATAAGTTCCAGTACGCGCTGGCGATTAACGATCTCTACTTCGACTTTATGGCCCCGGCGCTGAAAACGGCGGGTAAAGGCGGCAGCAACGCGCCGTTTAATATCTCCGCCGGTGACGGCTCGGTTTCCGCCTTCCAGCGCATTCGCAGCGGTGACAGCCAGATCGGCACCGTCGCCGAGCCGCTGAAGCTGCACGGCTGGCAGCTGCTGGACGAATTTAACCGCGCCTTTGCCGGGCAACCGCCTTCAGGTTATGTCACCCCGGCGCACCTGATCACCAAAGAAAATATCGGCAGCGACGGCGGCCCGCAGAACCATTACGACCCGCAGAACGACTATCAGGGCCACTACAAAGCCATCTGGGGCGTGAAGTAACGGAGGCACGACTATGGCAATCACCGACGATCTGGTTATTGAGACGCTCTGCTCCCCGGCGATCTGGGCGGAAGGCCCGGTATGGCTGCCGCAGCAGGATGCGGTGGTGTTCAGCGACGTTAAAGGCAACCGCATGTTTCGCTGGCAGCGTAACGGCGAACTGGAGGTATGGCGCTCCCCTTCTAACTTCGCCAACGGCAACGCGCGGGATGCGGAAGGACGGGTGATCAGCTGCGAGCACGGTCGGCGCGGTATCAGCCGCACCGAGCACGACGGCAGCGTCACCATGCTGGTAGAAAAGGTGGACGGCAGGCGCTTTAACTCGCCTAACGACGTGGTAGTGCGCTCGGACGGCACCATCTGGTTTACCGATCCGCCGTACGGCATCACCAGCGATGACGAAGGCTATCACGCCCACAGTCAGGTGATCGGCTGCTATCTCTACTGCTTCGATCCGGCCAGCGGCATACTGACTATCGCCGCCAGCGATCTGCAGCGCCCTAACGGGCTGGCCTTCTCGCCGGATGAAAGCCTGATGTACGTGGCGGATATGTCGGTGATTGATTTCCCCACCCTGGGCCGCCGCGAACTACGGGTGTACCAGGTTGAGGGAGATCGGCTGAACCACGGTAAATGGTTTACCGAGGTGGCCCCCGGTATTCCGGACGGTTTCTGCGTTGACCGCCGGGGCAACGTCTGGTGCAGCTGCGCCGACGGGGTGATCGTCTTCGACAGCGGCGGTAACCGCATCGGCAAAATACCTCTACCGGAGTGCGTGTCTAACTGCACGTTCGGCGGCCCGGACGGCGACGAGCTGTATATCACCGCCACCCGCTCGCTGTACCGCGTCCGCATCAGGCAGTAGTTATGAACAGCGGCGCGCTGACCGAATCGCTGGCTGTACCGGCGCGCCTCAAATCACAGTCAGTATTATGTAGCCTGTAGCAGGGGAAACTTTGCTGTCGGCTTTGCCATGCCTGTTTTTGACCGGGTGTGGCAACGATCACAGAAGCTGACATTAATTTTATCTATCTGTTTTTTAAAAATAAATTCACCCCTCGTTTTTTTGACTTCATTCCGATAACCTCATAGGATTTATTTGGAACAACATTCCATATATTGAAATTCACACCGGCGGGGAGTAACAGCAGCATGAGAATCAGCTACCAGCAGTTAAAGCAGGAATTCCTGCGGGTTTTACTGGCGCGCGGCGTGGCGGCGGAGAAGGCCGAAGCCTGTGCCACCCTGTTTGCCGATACCAGTGAAAGCGGCGTTTACTCCCACGGTGTGAACCGCTTCCCCCGCTTTATTCAGCAGCTGGATGCCGGGCATATCGTGCCGACGGCAGCCCCGGAAAAAATTCTCTCACTGGGTGCGATTGAACAGTGGGATGCGCACCGCGCAATCGGCAACCTGACCGCTACCACCATGATGGATCGCGCGATGGAACTGGCCGACAGCCACGGCATCGGCCTGGTGGCGCTGCGTAATGCTAATCACTGGATGCGCGGCGGCAGCTACGGCTGGCAGGCGGCAGAGAAAGGCTATGTTGGCATCTGCTGGACCAACTCGATTGCGGTGATGCCGCCGTGGGGCGCAAAAAACTGTGCAATCGGCACCAACCCGCTGATCGTTGCCGTACCGGGCGAACCGATAACCATGGTGGATATGTCGATGTCGATGTTCTCCTACGGCATGCTGGAAATTAACCGCCTGGCGGGCAAAACTCTGCCGGTGGACGGCGGTTTTGATAACGACGGCAACTACACCCGCGACCCGGCCACCATTGAAGAAAACCGCCGCATCCTGCCAATGGGCTACTGGAAAGGTTCCGCCCTCTCTATCGTGCTGGATATGCTGGCTACCCTGCTCTCTAACGGCTCATCGGTAACCGAAGTGACCCAGGACAACGGCGATGAATTCGGTATCTCGCAGGTGTTTATCGCGATTGATGTCGATCGCCTGATCGATGGCCCAACCCGCGACGCCAAGCTGGCACGCATTATTGAATCCATCAGCGGTGCCGAACGCGCCAACGGCGAGCAGGCCATCCGTCTGCCGGGCCATAAATTCCCCGGCATCCGCGCGGAAAACCAGCAGCTGGGCATTCCGGTAGACGAGCGCGTCTGGGCGCGCATTCAGGCGCTGTAACAGGAGCAACGCGATGATTTTTGGACATATCAACAATACCGAAGCGCATCACTATCCTGCTGCCGTCGCCTGCGCCGTGGACTATCTGGCCCGCCACGATCTGCGGGCGATGGCCGCCGGGCGCTACCAGCACGATCGGACCGGCTGGGTGGTACAGGTGCTGGATTTACAGACCGGCCCGCACAACGAGAGCTTCCCCGAAGCCCACCGCCACTTTATTGACGTGCAGTTTCTGGTCCACGGCGAGGAGCTGATCGGCGTGGCAACGGAAAAGGCCGAGCTGACCATCCACCAGCCGTACAACGCCGATCGCGACATTATTTTCTATCGCGATGCGCCGAACGAAACCCTGCTGCTGATGAAACCCGGCAATTTCGCCGTGTTCTTCCCGCAGGATCTTCATCGGCCAAACCTGATGATCGACAGCCCGCAGGCGATCCGCAAAGTCGTGGTCAAGATCCCTGTTAACGACGTTATCAACTTCGAGAGAGCACTATGAGCCTGACTTCAAGTTCAGTGGCTTCCGGCGCGTCCATTCCGACCACGCGCTGGCTGCGGATCATCCCTCCGATCCTGATCGCCTGCATTATCTCTTATATGGATCGCGTGAATATCGCCTTCGCTATGCCGGGCGGTATGGATGACGAACTGGGCATCAGCGCCTCCATGGCCGGTCTGGCGGGCGGGAGCTTCTTTATCAGCTATCTGTTCCTGCAGGTGCCCGGCGGCAAGCTGGCAGTCTACGGCAACGGTGAACGCTTTATCGGCTGGTCGCTGCTGGCCTGGGCGATGATCGCCATCCTCACCGGTATGGCCACCTATCAGTTCCAGCTGCTGGGGCTGCGCTTCCTGCTCGGTGTTTCCGAAGAGGGTATGCTGCCGTACGTCGGTGTGATCTTCGGCATGTTTATCTTCTCGTCGCTGTCCGATGCCACCGGACGCCGCAAGCTGTTTGTTGCGCTGCCGCTGGCCGGGTTTGCTATTTGTATGGCGCTGTCGGTGCTGCTGAAAGCGCATATCTGGTGGTCCTACGCCGCGCTGGTCGGCTGCTGGGTGTTTATTCAGTCGGCGGCCGGGGTATTCTGGGGTATTCCTCCGCGCCTGTTTAACGCTGAAGTGGCAGGCGGCGCACGCGGAGTGATTAACGCACTGGGCAACCTCGGCGGCTTCTGCGGTCCGTATATGGTCGGCGTGCTGATTGCCGAATACAGCAAAGATGCTGGTGTTTACAGCCTGGCGATCCCACTGGCGATTGCTTCGGTACTGGCGCTGACGCTACCCGCCCGCTGCGATGCACCGCAGAAGGGGGCCGCATGAGTTACTGGCTGGGGCTGGACTGCGGCGGCACCTTTATTAAGGCCGGGCTGTATGACGCATCAGGCCATGAACAGGCGGTAGCACGGCAGAACCTTGCGGTGCTGGTGCCGGAACCGGGCCGGGCGGAACGCGATATGAACCAGCTGTGGCAGGTGGCCGCCACGGTGATCCGTCAGGTGCTGGAAAACGGCGGGATCGATGCCGCAGACGTGCGCAGCATGGGGATCTCCGCACAGGGTAAAGGGCTGTTCCTGCTCGATAAACAGGGCCAGCCGCTGGGTAACGGCATGCTCTCTTCCGACCGCCGCGCGCTGGAGCTGGTTCAGCGCTGGCAGCGTGAAGGCGTACCGCAGGCGCTCTATCCGGTAACCCGTCAGACGCTGTGGACCGGGCATCCGGTTTCGCTGCTGCGCTGGGTTAAGGAGCACGAGCCGGAACGCTATGCCGCGATCGGCAGCGTGATGATGGCGCACGACTATCTGCGCTTCTGCCTGACCGGTGAACGGGCCTGTGAAGAAACCAATATCTCTGAATCCAACCTGTATGACATGCAGCAGGGCGACTGGTCGCCCGCGCTGGCGGAGCAGCTGGATATCGCGGAGATCCTGCCTGCCCTGCCGCCGATTGTCGGCTCCAGCGACGTGGCGGGTCACATTACGCCCGCCGCCGCCGCGCAGTGCGGGCTGGCGGAAGGCACGCCGGTGGTCGGCGGACTGTTTGACGTGGTGTCCACCGCGCTGTGCGCCGGACTGTACGACGACACGCGGCTGAATGCGGTGATGGGCACCTGGTCGGTGACCAGCGGCATTACCGACTGCCTGAGCGATGAAGTGGATTACCCCTTCGTGTACGGCCGCTACGCCATTGACGGCCAGTACATCGTTCACGAAGCCAGCCCGACCTCCGCTGCCAATCTGGAATGGTTCTGCCAGCAGTGGGGCATCGACGACTACGCGCAGCTGAACCAGTGGGTGGCAGAACTGCCTCCGGCGGCCAGCTCGCTGCTGTTCGTGCCGTTCCTCTACGGCAACAACGCCGGGGCCAACCTGCACGCCAGCTTCTACGGCCTGCAGGCGGGCCACCAGCGCGGGCATCTGGTGCAGGCGATTTATGAAGGCGTGGTGTTCTCGCATCTGACCCACCTGAACCGCATTCTCAAACGCTTCCCCAACGTCAGCGCCCTGCGCCTGACCGGCGGACCCACGCGTTCAGCCGAGTGGATGCAGATGTTTGCCGATATCAGCGGCCTGCCGGTGGAGATCCCGCAGATTGAAGAGAGCGGCTGCCTGGGAGCGGCGCTGGTGGCGATGACCGGAACCGGCGCGCTGCCGTCGCTACAGCAGGCGCAGCGGGCGCTGGACCCGGCGATCGTCAGCTACCAGCCAAACGCCGAGCACCACGCGCTCTACCAGAAAAAATACCTTCGCTATCAGAAACTTATTACGGCACTGATTGCCGCCAACCAGGAGTAACTCATGAGCCGTTCCTCTGTCCCTCAACTGCAGCTGGCGCTGGATCAGACCCGGCTGGACGCCGCCCTTGATGCCGCCGATCGCCTGCACGAGCACGTCGATATCGTGGAAGCCGGCACCATTCTCTGCTTCAGCGCGGGCGTGGAGGCGGTGCGCCAGCTGCGACAGCGCCTGCCGGAGAAAACCCTGGTGGCCGATTTTAAGGTCGCCGATGCCGGATCGACGCTGGCCGAGCTGGCGTTTGAGGCCGGTGCTAACTGGATGACGGTAATCTGTGCCGCACCGCTGGCCACCTTTGCCAGTGCCCATGACGTTGCCCAGCGCTATCAGGGCGAGATCCAGATCGAGCTGTTCGGCAACTGGACGATGGACGACGCCCGCAGCTGGCGCGCCCTCGGCCTGAAGCAGGCGATTTACCACCGTGGCCGCGATGCGCAGGCCCAGGGGCAGCGCTGGAGCCAGCAGGATCTCGACGCGATGAAAGCACTCTCCGACCTCGGCTTCGGACTGTCGGTGACCGGCGGGATCACCCCGCAGGAGCTGCCGCAGTTCAAAGAGATCGACGTGCGCGCCTTTATCGTGGGCCGTGCGCTGACAGAAAGCGCCAACGGTCTGGCCACCTCCGCCGAGTTCCATCTGGCCATCGACAGTATCTGGGGGAAATAACATGCGCCAGCATCCGTTAGGAATTTATGAAAAAGCCCTGCCCGCGCACCTGAGCTGGCCGGAACGTCTGGCGCTGGCGAAGGCCTGCGGCTTTGACTTTGTTGAGATGTCGGTAGATGAAACCGATGCCCGCCTGGCGCGCCTAGACTGGACCAAAGCCCAGCGCCTGTCGCTGGTGGACGCGATGATTGAAACCGGGGTCAACATCCCGTCAATGTGCCTGTCCGGCCATCGCCGCTTCCCGTTTGGCAGCCGCGATCCGGCCGTTCGCCAGCAGGCGTACGATCTGATGCAGCGCGCCATCCAGCTGGCAAAGGACACCGGTATCCGCACCATCCAGCTGGCCGGCTATGACGTTTATTACGAATCGCACGATGAAGGTACCGTCACCCGCTTCGCCGAAGGGCTGGCCTGGGCGGTGGAACGTGCGGCGGCGGCGCAGGTGATGCTGGCGGTGGAAATCATGGACACCGAGTTTATGAACTCCATCAGCAAGTGGAAGCACTGGGATCGCCAGCTGGCGTCGCCGTGGTTCACCGTTTATCCGGACGTCGGCAACCTCAGCGCCTGGGGCAACGACGTCAGCGCCGAGCTGGCGCTGGGCATCGATCGCATCGCCGCAATTCACCTGAAAGACACCCTGCCGGTCACCAATGATTCACCGGGCCAGTTCCGCGACGTGCCGTTTGGCGAAGGCTGCGTCGATTTTGTCAGCGTATTCCGCACGCTGAAGCAGATTAACTATCGCGGCGCATTCCTGATTGAAATGTGGACCGAAAAAGCCGAAGAGCCGGTGGCCGAGATCGTACAGGCGCGGCGCTGGATTGAACAAAAAATGCAGGAAGGAGGATTACTGTGAGCAAAACGTCCCTGAAAGAACAGGTGTTCGAGGCCAACCTCGCCCTGCCGCGCCATAATCTGGTGACCTTTACCTGGGGCAACGTCAGCGCAATTGACCGTGCCAGCGGCCGCGTAGCGATCAAGCCTTCCGGCGTGGATTACGATGTGATGACGGTGGACGATATCGTGGTGGTGGATCTGGAGAGCGGCCGCGTGGTGGAAGGCAGCAAGAAGCCCTCTTCCGATACGGCAACGCATCTGGCGCTGTATCGCGCCTTTGAAACCGTCGGCGGTATCGTGCATACCCACTCGCGCCACGCCACCATCTGGGCGCAGTCCGGGCTGGATCTGCCCGCCTGGGGCACCACGCACGCCGACTATTTCTACGGCAAAATCCCCTGCACGCGGCTGATGACTGTGCAGGAAATTGCAAAGGATTACGAGCACAATACCGGCGAAGTGATTATTGAAACCTTCCACTCGCGCGATATCAGTCCGGCAGCCGTTCCGGCGGTGCTGGTCAACGCCCACGGTCCGTTTGCCTGGGGCAGCAATGCGGATAATGCGGTGCACAATGCGGTGGTGCTGGAGGAAGTGGCCTATATGGGGATTTTCTCGCGGCAGCTGACGCCGGGGATCGGGGATATGCAGCAGGTACTGCTGGATAAGCACTATTTACGTAAGCACGGGGCGAATGCGTATTACGGGCAGTGAGTGACGGTTGCAGGATCGTGCCCCGTTATGCGTAACGGGGCCGTTCCATTGAAGCACCGCTGTCAGATCAGCACGGCAAAGAGCAGGCGAATGTCAAAATCAGCACATTCCTTCGTTTCCTCTTCCGGCATCATGCCTGACGTTTCTGCGTATGCTCTGCCAGCTGCTGGTTGAAATGTACCGGCGTCCACTTCTCTCGCAGCGCCTGTAACAACAGGGCCTGCTGGGTCTGCGGCACCAGCCCGCCCAGCGGCGGATCGGTATCCAGATTGGTTGGAAATGAGTAGCCCTCCGCAGCGGATGCAATAACGGCACTGAGCTTATCTTCCGGCAGATCGCGCTGAAGCAGGGCCGGATAGATACTTTTCAGCACCTTGATATGGTTGACCTTTTCCATGGTTTTGCCAAAGCTTGATGACACCTGCAGCAGGTTGGCGGTGCGCACGCGATCCGGCGTGACATTGTTGCCCGCCGCGTGGAACAGCGCCGGGTTGAAGAACAGCCCGTCGCCTTTGTGCAGCGGTAGCTGGATAGCATACTGCTGGAAAAAGGCAATAAACTGCGGGTCCCGCCAGGCCAGATAGCCCGCCTGATACTGCTGTGACCACGGCAGGAGCTGGGTCGGTCCGGACTCAATCGGCATATCGGTGTGCGCCACTGCACCCTGCAAAGTCAGGTACTGCGACAGAATTTGCAGCGGCAGTGGGAACTGCTCAACGACTTCATTACTCTGGAAGCCCAGGTGGTAGTCGCGATGCGGCTGCTGTGCCTTACCGCCGGGACGAACCTGGTTCACCTGGGCGGTCATCTCGTAGCCCGGCCCCAGCCAGCTTTCACAAATTATCGACAATAACGGATTGTCGTAATAATCAATAAAGGCGTCGGCATCGCGCTCCGCGACTTTTTGCAGCGCATTCCAGATGCGGCCGTTGCTGCCCGCTTTGGCGAAGTGATCGCCGCCGCCGCCCGCTGCCGCTTCGTCTTTCAGAATCGCTTCAAACAGCTGGCTGCTGCGATCCACCGCTGCCAGGTTGTCATACAGTCCTTTCACCACAAATACGCCGGGGCCGGAAGAGAGTGCGCGGTGCAGCTCGCTCAGCACCGCTTTGCGGTCATCACGCGCGGCGCTCAGCAGCGAATCGGCGCGGTAAATCAGCACGTTCAGCTCGCTGCCCTGCGCCAGCGGATAATCGTCCTGACGCAGTGTCTGGCGGCAAACCGCCGCAAACTCATCAATATTCAGCTGCTTTTCCTGCAGATAGATAGCGTTCATAACGACTCCTTACAGGCTCAGCGGCTGCTGGGGTTTTGGTGCGCCGTCGTCACCGCAGCCCACCACATTCTGGTCAAAATCAATCACCGCACCGGTCATCATCCCGGACTCTTCAGAGAGCAAAAACGCCACGCCGCGCGCCACTTCCCGCGGCTTCAGCAGGCGGCCAAACGGCTGCTCGCGCTCGGCTTTCTCCAGCCAGTCATCGGAGGCCTGGTGATACTGCTTCTGAATATCATCCTCGTGCGGTGTGTCCATCCAGCCAATATTCAGGCCATTCACCCGAATGCGGTTACGCATGGCGCTGAACGCCACGTTTTTCGTCAGCGTCACCAGCGCGCCTTTTGATGCAGCATAGGTGGTGAGGAAGCTCTGACCGCCGTGGGAGGTCATGGTGATGATATTAACGATGCTGCCTTCCGTGCCGTTCGCCACCATCAGTTTGATTGCCGCCTGCATCAGGAAGAACGGTGCACGGACGTTAACGGCGAAGATAGCGTCAAACAGCTCCGGGGTGGTGTTAAGGATGGTGCCGCGATCGGACATCCCGGCGCAGTTGACCAGGCCGTGCAGCACGCCGAAGCGGCTTTCAGCCGCGGCGATCACCTGCTCGCAGGAGTGCGGAGCGGTCAGGTCGGCGGCGACAAATCCGGCATCACAGCCCAGCGCCCGCAGCTTTGCTACCTGCTCTTCACCGGCGCGCGCATTACGGCCGCAGATAATCAGGCCACGCGCGCCGCGCTCGGCCAGCAGTTCAGCCACCGCCGCACCCAGGCCCTGGGTACCGCCGGTCACCACATACACTTTGTTCTGAAACTGATTGTTGAAGTCTGAACTCATGATTAAGCGCCTTTCGTGTTTTTTATCGGATACAGGGTGAGGAACAATTGCTCTGAGCCACCTTATCACTTACATTTTTTTAACAACACGCGCCAACAACCTCAAAAAGACCTCAAATTATGAAGTTCTCGATTAAACAGATCGCCGCACAGTCGGGCGTCAGCAAAGCGACGGTGGATCGCGCGCTGCATAAACGCGGCAGCGTGCATCCACAAACCGATCGACGCATTGCCGCCGCGATCCGCGATCTTGAGCTACAGCAGCGGGTGAATCTGGCCAGCGGCAGAACGCTGAATATTGACGTAGTGCTGCATACCCCAGAGCGCTTCAGCTCGCTGGTCAGCGCCGCCCTACTCAGCCAGCTCGGCAGCCTGGCACCGTTCCGCCTGATGCTGCGTTTTCACGTCTTTGAACAGATCGATGCGAAGGCCCTCCAGCAGTTACTTTTGCGCTGCGGCAGCGACAGCTACGGCGTCATTCTCAAGGTCAGTGATGAAGCGCCGCTGAACGCCAGCGTGGAACAACTGCTGCGCCAGCGGGTGCCGGTCGTCACGCTGGTGACCGATCTGCCCGACAGCGCGCGCATTCGCTATGTGGGCATGAATAATGGCAGCGCGGGTCATACGGCGGCCTATCTATTGTCGCGCTGGCTGGGGCCGCAGCCCCATTCGGTGGCGGTGGTGTTGAGCAGCGCCGGATTTCGCGGCGAAGAGGAGCGGGTGGCCGGATTTAGTGACGGGCTGCGCCAGCTTGCGCCGCAGCATAAGGTGGTGCGCATCAGTGAAGGCTACGGCGTGGATAACCTGACGTTTGAGCGAGTGATCGAAGCGCTGGCCAGCGATCCGGCCATCAGCGCGGTGTACAGCGTTGGCGGGGGAAATCGTGCCATATATCGCGCGTTTGCCAGCCAGCAGCGCTCGCTGCGGGCCTTTATTGCCCACGATCTGGATGAAGAAAATCGTGAAATGCTGGCCGCGCGGCAGCTGGATGCGGTGATCGATCACGATCTGCGTGCCGATGCCCGCAGTGCGCTACAGGCAATCCTGCGCTTTCACGGATTTTTACCGCCGGAAGAGGAAATGGGGGCTTTTTCGCGGGTGAACGTGGTGACGCCCTTTAATCTGTAGGCGTCACCCGCAGGATTCAGTCTTTCAGGCGCGCCATAAACAGTGCATCGACCTGCACGCCGTTGCGCACGCCGAAACGAACGCCGCGGCCTTCGGTCACGAAGCCAAATTTCTCATACAGCGCAATGGCCGCCTGATTATCGGCGTAAACGGTAAGTTCAATGCGATCCACCTGCAGCCAGCTGTCGCAGAGATCGACTATCGCCGTCATCATCGCCTTCGCCACGCCCTTACCGCGATGGCGGATGTCCACGCCCAGGCCAAACGTGGCCGTATGGCGGCGGCGCGCCGGGGTATTCAGCACCACGAAACACTGCCCGACAATCTGGCCGTTAATGCAGGCCACCAGCATGTGCTGGCCGTCCGGCGTGTTCTTTAGCTTCTCCTGCCAGCGCTGTAGTGAAGGGTAAGGGAGCTGAAGCGTATCGCTGTAGGTTTCCGGCTGGCTGTACATTTGATGCAGCGCCGCAGCGTCATCAGGCTCGGCGTGTCGAACGATAATCTCACTCACCTTTACTCTCCTTAGTTATAGAAATCCTCTTTAAAATCAGGGTTTTTAATCATCAGATCAAGTAAAAAATAATCAGAAAAGAGCTTTACAAGTGCGAATGATAATGATTATTATTGCTATGCGTTTTCAGCAGAGCTGTACTACTGGCTGAGAAGGCACGACATTGCTCACATTGCTTCCAGTATTTCTTAGCCAGCTCGGGTGCTGGCTTTTTTTTGCCTGCGTTTTGCCTGGCTCATCCCATCTTACCCGGCGACTCCTTCCATCGTTTGATACCGATTTCGCCGCTGCTGCGATGGCCACTGTCGTCGTGACTACTGCGGTCATTTTTACAGTTGCTGGTGCCGTCTTCACCTTCAATATTGCTGTCACTTTTGTCCATGAATCCTTTCCCTCCTGAAAGACCGGGTTGTCACGCTATCCCAACCTGACTGATGATATCGCCGCTATTTCATCGAATAATTTGAATAGAGGAGACAATTTTCTCCGCTATCAACACGATCCGATCCGGCGCAGACTACGTTAAAACATTGAGGAGAATTGAATATGATCTACTTACGTAAAGCACAGGATCGGGGCCACGCAAACCATGGCTGGCTGGACAGTTATCACACCTTCTCTTTCGCTAACTATTATGACGCCAACTTTATGGGCTTCTCCGCGCTGCGGGTGATTAACGAAGACGTAATTGATGGCGGCCAGGGTTTTGGCACCCATCCTCATAAAGATATGGAGATCCTGACCTACGTGCTCTCCGGTACCGTGGAGCATCAGGACAGCATGGGTAACAAAGAGCAGATCCCGGCGGGTGAGTTCCAGATTATGAGCGCGGGCACCGGCGTACGTCACTCCGAGTACAACGCCAGCAAAGACGTGCCGCTGCATCTGTATCAGATCTGGATTATCCCGGAAAGAACCGGCATTGAGCCGCGCTACGCACAGCGCCGCTTTGATGATGTGCAGGGCCGTCAGCTGGTGCTGTCGCCGGATGCGCGCGACGGTTCACTGAAGGTTTACCAGGATATGACGCTGTCCCGCTGGGCGTTTAAAGCGGGCGAGCAGGGCACCGCAGAAGTGGCAGAAGGCCGTAAGACCTGGATTCAGGTGGTGAAAGGCGATATCACCGTGAATGGCAAAGCGGCCACCATCAGCGACGCCTTTGCTATCTGGGATGAGCCATCGCTGGAGATTATCGCCAGCAGTGATGCCGAAATCCTGCTGTTCGATCTGCCGCCGGTTTAAGCCGCGGGAAGATAACTGCATCACACTTCGGGCGCGGGAAACCGCGCCCTTTCTCTATTTCCCGCGCATTTTTGTTACACTCAGCCGGATACCGACCAACCAGCTGAAGCCTAATGAAGAAAAAAAGACCGGTACTTCAGGATGTTGCCGACCGTATCGGCATCACCAAAATGACCGTCAGCCGCTATCTCCGTAACCCCGAGCAGGTTTCCGCCGCGCTGCAGGGCAAAATTGCCGCCGCGCTGGATGAGCTGGGCTACATTCCTAACCGTGCGCCGGATATGCTCTCTAACGCCACCAGCCGGGCGATTGGCGTGCTGCTGCCGTCGCTGACCAACCAGGTCTTTGCCGACGTTCTGCACGGCATTGAAACCGTTACCGATGCGGCGGGCTACCAGACGCTGGTCGGCCACTTCGGCTACAGCCCGGAGAAAGAGGAGCTGCAGCTGCGCTCCCTGCTGGGCTGGAATATCGACGGCCTGATCCTGACTGAACGCACCCACACCGCCGCCAGCCTGCGCATGATTGAAACCGCCGGCATCCCGGTGATTGAGATGATGGACAGTGTCTCTCCCTGCCTGGATATGGCGGTGGGATTCGATAACGTTGAGGCGGCGCGGCAGATGACTCAGGCTATTTTACAGCGCGGCCATCGGCACACGGTTTACCTCGGTGCGCGGCTGGATGAGCGAACGCTGCAAAAAGAGCGCGGTTACGCCCAGGCAATGCGCGAGGCGGGACTGGAGCCAAAAACCGTGATGATGGAAGCTGCCTCGTCGTTTACCGCCGGTGCGATGCTGCTGCGCGAGGCGCAAAAGCGCTATCCGCAGACCGACAGCCTGTTCTGCACCAACGATGACCTGGCGGTGGGCGCGATGTTTGAGTGCCAGCGGCAGGGGCTGCGGGTACCGGAACAGATGGCGATCGCCGGTTTTCACGGCCACGATATTTCCAGGGCCACTACCCCGCAGCTGGCTACCGTGCAGACCCCGCGCGAACAGATGGGCCACGCAGCCGCCGCGATGCTGCTGGCGCGCATTCGCGGTGAAGAAGTCGATTGTGGGCCGCTGGATATCGGCTTCACGCTGTCTATGGGCGAAAGTATTTAACCCCGACGGACGCATTCGCGTCCGTTATCTCTTTGTGCCTCCCTCACGCTGTTTTTGCCGTTTTTTTGAAGCTCCTCACACTTACCAGCTTTTCCCGCCGCAGCTGTTGCCATAATTTGTACAGCACCAGACAATGTTACCGATAACAAATTGCCGTTCACACCTGCTTATGACTCTGACGGAGCAAAAATAATGACCTCATCTCCCCCGTCCAATCACGTATTCGTACTGATGGGCGTATCCGGCAGCGGCAAATCCGCCGTGGCCAATGCCGTTGCACATGAACTGAAAGCCGCCTTCCTTGACGGCGATTTCCTGCACCCGCGCGCCAACATTGAAAAAATGGCCGGTGGTCATCCGCTGGACGACGCCGACCGTAAACCGTGGCTGAAGGCGATTAACGACGCAGCCTTCGCCATGCAGCGCACCAATGACGTGTCGTTGATCGTCTGCTCGGCGCTGAAAAAGCACTATCGCGACATCCTGCGTGAAGGGAACCAGAACCTTTCCTTCGTCTACCTGAAGGGCGATTTCGACACCATCGAATCCCGCCTGCGCGCGCGTAAAGGCCATTTCTTTAAGCCGCAGATGCTGGTTACCCAGTTCGCCACGCTGGAAGAACCGGGCAGCGAAGAGAAAGATGTGTTGGTTATTGATATTAATCAGTCCCTTGATGACGTCATTGCCTCAACGCTGAAAGCCATTGACGGTGCCATCAACAAGACGAAGTAAGTAGGGTGTAATGAGTACTGCAACACTGGTTTTGACCGCAGCGGGTTCGGTATTACTGCTGCTGTTTTTAGTGATGAAGGCGCGTATGCACGCCTTTGTGGCGCTGATGTTAGTGTCGATTGGTGCCGGTTTGTTCTCCGGTATGCCGCTGGATAAAATCGCCCAGACGATGGAAAAAGGCATGGGCGGCACGCTCGGCTTCCTCGCCATCGTCGTAGCGCTGGGAGCGATGTTTGGCAAGATCCTGCATGAAACCGGCGCGGTCGATCAGATCGCCATCCGCATGCTGAAGGCCTTCGGTGAAAGCCGTGCGCACTATGCGATGGGTATTGCCGGACTGATCTGTGCGCTGCCGCTGTTCTTTGAAGTGGCGGTCGTATTGCTGATCAGTATCGCCTTCGCCGTGGCGCGCCGCACCGGGGATAACCTGGTAAAGCTGGTGATTCCGCTGTTTGCCGGAGTTGCGGCAGCAGCGGCGTTCCTGCTGCCGGGGCCTGCCCCGATGCTGCTGGCCTCGCAGATGCACGCCGATTTCGGCTGGATGATCCTGCTGGGGCTGTGTGCGGCGATCCCGGGCATGCTGATTGCCGGTCCGCTATTTGGCCGCTTTATCAGCCAGCACGTACAGTTCACACCGCCAGCGGAGAGCGAGCATCCCGAATTTGATGAGAGCAAGCTGCCATCGTTTGGCTTCAGCCTGTCGCTGATTCTGTTCCCGCTGGTGCTGGTGGGACTGAAAACCATCGGCACCCGCTTTACCGAACCCGGTTCCCGCCTGTATGAGTGGCTGGAATTTATCGGCCACCCGTTTACCGCGATTCTGCTGGCCTGCCTGGTGGCGATTTACGGCCTGGCTTACCGTCAGGGCATGGATAAAGAGCGCGTGATGCAGATCTGCGGTGCGGCGCTACAGCCGGCGGGGATCATCCTGCTGGTGATCGGTGCCGGTGGTGTGTTTAAGCAGGTGCTGGTGGATTCCGGCGTGGGTCCTGCATTGGGCAATGCCCTGACCGGCGCGGGGCTGCCCGTTGCGCTGGCCTGCTTCGTCCTGTCCGGTGCGGTGCGCATTATTCAGGGCTCGGCGACCGTGGCCTGCCTGACCGCCGTGGGGCTGATTATGCCGGTGATTGAGCCGCTGCATTATTCCGGTGCCCAGCTGGCCGCGCTGTCGATCTGTATTGCCGGTGGCTCGATTATCTTCAGCCACGTCAACGACGCCGGTTTCTGGCTGTTTGGCCGCTTTACCGGTGCAACGGAAGGGCAAACCCTGAAGACCTGGACGATGATGGAAACCATCCTCGGAACGGTTGGGGCGGTTATCGGTCTGATTGCTTTCGAGCTGCTGTCGTAATAAATCAGAAGGGGCGGCGGAAACTGCCCTCCCCCTTCTGCGATTCTGTATATTACCGCTCTATGACGAGGTTTCGGCTCCTGATACGCCAAAACCCCTATAATCCTCGGTAAAACCCGCTCTGATGGTCGATTTAACAACGATAATAGGGTTGCTCCCGTTATCAGACATCCGCGTTAATACTCTTGCCTCACGCCGACGGCCGTGGATTATTAGCCCCTCTGCTAAAAAAATCCCCTTAATCGATTTAATTCACTTGCCACTTTTGCTGCACCTTGTAGATTTGGACAGAGTACATTCCGGTGATTTTAACTGAATTACGGGCGTTATCAGTGCAGGCCCGAGGTAAAGGTAGATAATGAAAACTGTAGGACTTGTCGGTTGGCGTGGCATGGTTGGTTCCGTGCTGATGCAGCGTATGATCGAAGAGCGTGACTTTGACGTTGTACGCCCGGTGTTTTTCTCCACTTCCCAGCACGGCCAGGCCGCGCCGGAGTTCGGCGGCCGTTCTGCCGGTACGCTGCAGGATGCGTTTGATATCGATGCGCTGAGCGCACTGGATATCATCATCACCTGCCAGGGTGGCGATTACACCAGCGAAGTTTATCCAAAACTGCGTGCCGCTGGCTGGCAGGGTTACTGGATTGACGCTGCTTCCACGCTGCGCATGAAGGACGATGCGATTATTATCCTCGACCCGGTGAACCACCAGGTTATCCACGACGGCCTGAACAACGGCATTAAAACCTTCGTTGGCGGTAACTGCACGGTCAGCCTGATGTTGATGTCGCTGGGCGGTCTGTTTGCCAACGATCTGGTGGAGTGGGCCTCCGTTGCCACCTATCAGGCGGCATCCGGCGGCGGCGCACGCCACATGCGTGAACTGCTGGCTCAGATGGGCATGCTGCATGACCACGTGGCGAAAGAGCTGCACAACCCGGCATCGGCGATTCTCGACATCGAGCGCCGCGTGACCGAGCTGACGCGTAGCGGCACTCTGCCAACCGATAACTTCGGCGTTCCGCTGGCCGGCAGCCTGATCCCGTGGATCGATAAGCAACTGGAAAACGGCCAGAGCCGCGAAGAGTGGAAAGGCCAGGCGGAAACTAACAAAATCCTGCGCACCGACAGCGTGATTCCGGTAGACGGTCTGTGCGTTCGTGTTGGTGCGCTGCGCTGCCACAGCCAGGCATTTACGCTGAAACTGAAAAAAGACGTGCCGCTGGATGAGGTAACCCAGCTGCTGGCTTCCCACAACGAGTGGGTGAAAGTGGTGCCGAACGATCGTGAGCTGACTATGCGTGAGCTGACGCCTGCTGCGGTAACTGGCACGCTGAATACCCCGGTGGGCCGTCTGCGCAAGCTGAATATGGGGCCGGAATACCTTTCTGCCTTCACCGTTGGCGATCAGCTGCTGTGGGGTGCGGCTGAACCGCTGCGCCGTATGCTGCGCCTGCTGGTGGGCTAAACGGCTGCGCTTTCCCCTGTCGCCTGCGGCAGGGAAAAGTATCTGTATGTTATATTCTGATTCAGTAATTATCACTAACGGCATGACCCGCTATTACCTGTTTTTCTGAATACCCGATCTACCGTTTTGAGTTTTTCCGCCTGAGTCGGGGTTCTCCCCAGCTGGCGCTTAAGAAGTTTCTGACATTCCTGCCTTACGCCCTAACAGCAGTACAGTTTGATGTGAAAGAAATATTTTTACGCTTTCGTACCCGGCTATTGTTGTCACCTGGCTATGCTTAAATCAGTCGTTGTTCCATCAGCAAATAATAGTTTCGCTTCAGGGTTTATTATCGCGTGCTGCGATGGTTTTTCCAGCGGATGGTCATATCCCCTGCAGCATGCCATTAAGCTCAACGAAGAGCAGAGCATGTCCGAAACGTTTTTAACGTTCGGTCATCGTCTGCCGTCTATCATGGGAAGAAAGTCATGTCAGAGCTTGCCGATCGTCGTGTGATTAATGCCTTACTTTCTGGTCACCTCGCTGACCCTTTTTCTCTATTGGGTATGCATCAAACCAACAAGGGCCTGGTGGTTCGCGCGCTGCTGCCGGACGCCAGCGAAGTCTGGGTGATTGAAACCAGCACCGGGCGCAAATGCGCGCAGCTGGAGTGCCTGGACGGGCGCGGTTTTTTTCAGGCGGTGATCCCGCGGCGTAAAAACCTGTTTCGCTATCAGCTGGCTGTCACCTGGCACGGCCAGCAAAACCTGATCGATGATGCCTACCGTTTTGGCTCGCTGCTGCCCGAAATGGACAGCTGGCTGCTGGCGGAAGGTACGCACCTGCGTCCGTACGAAAAAATGGGCGCGCATGCCGATGTTATTGATAACGTCATCGGCACGCGCTTTTCCGTATGGGCACCGAATGCCCAGCGCGTTTCCGTCGTGGGCGAGTTTAACTATTGGGACGGCCGCCGCCATCCAATGCGCTTCCGCCGTGAGCTGGGCGTATGGGAGCTGTTTATTCCTGCGGCCCGGCCTGGCCAGCTGTACAAGTTCGAAATCGTCGATGCTCACGGCCAGCTGCGGATGAAGGCCGACCCGTATGCCTTTGAAGCCCAGATGCGCCCTCAGACGGCCTCGATGATCTGCGGCCTGCCGGAAAAAACCGAAATCGCCCCAGAGCGCCAGCGTGCCAACGGCTTTGACGTTCCCATCTCAATTTATGAGGTGCATCTGGGTTCCTGGCGTCGCCATACCGATAACAACTTCTGGCTGAGCTACAAAGAGCTGGAAGAACAGCTGGTCCCTTATGCCGTGGAGATGGGCTTTACCCATCTGGAGCTGATGCCGATTAACGAGCATCCTTTTGACGGCAGCTGGGGCTATCAGCCGCTGGGCCTCTACGCGCCAACCCGTCGTTTTGGTACCCGCGACGAATTCCGTTCGTTTATTGCGGCCGCGCACAACGCCGGGCTTAACGTGCTGCTCGACTGGGTACCGGGCCACTTTCCGTCAGATGAATTTGGCCTGTCGAATTTTGACGGCACCAATCTGTACGAACACAGTGACCCGCGTGAAGGCTATCACCAGGACTGGAATACCCTGATTTATAACTTTGGCCGCCGGGAAGTGAGCAACTATCTGGCGGGCAATGCGCTGTACTGGATCGAACGTTTTGGCATTGATGGCCTGCGTGTGGATGCCGTGGCCTCAATGATTTATCGCGACTACAGCCGTGCAGAAGGTGAATGGGTACCGAACTATTACGGCGGGCGGGAAAATCTGGAGGCGATCTCCTTCCTGCGCTACACCAACCGCACGCTGGGCCATGCCGCGCCGGGTTCCATCACCGTTGCTGAAGAATCGACGGACTTTAACGGCGTCTCGCGTCCGCCGGAAATGGGCGGGCTGGGCTTCTGGTTCAAGTGGAACCTCGGCTGGATGCACGACACGCTCGACTACATGAAGCTGGACCCGGTTCATCGCCGCTACCATCACAATCTGATGACCTTCGGCATGCTCTACAACTACACCGAGAATTTCGTGCTGCCGCTGTCGCACGATGAAGTGGTTCACGGTAAACGATCGATTCTCGACCGCATGCCGGGAGACGCCTGGCAGAAATTTGCCAACCTGCGCGCCTACTACGGCTGGATGTTCGGCTTCCCCGGCAAAAAGCTGCTGTTTATGGGGAACGAGTTTGCCCAGGGGCGCGAGTGGAATCACGACAGCAGCCTCGACTGGCACCTGCTGGAAGGGGAAGACAGCTGGCATAACGGCGTGCAGCGGCTGGTGCGCGACCTCAACCACACCTACCGCGCTCATCCGGCCCTGTATCAGCTCGACTTCGAACCCGCCGGGTTTGAGTGGCTGGTAGTGGATGACTTCGAAAACTCGGTATTTGTCTACGTGCGCCGTGACCGCGATGGTAATGAGCTGATCGTCGCCAGTAATTTCACTCCGGTGCCGCGCTATGACTACCGCTTTGGCATCTCACAGGGCGGGCGCTGGCGTGAAGTGCTGAACACCGATTCAGGTCACTATCACGGCAGTAATCTCGGTAACGGCGGCACCATTGATACCGACAGCTGGGGAAGCCACGGCCGCAGCCACTCGCTAAGCCTGACGCTGCCACCGCTTTCCACTCTGTGGCTGGTTCGGGAGGCGTAATGGCACCGATACGTTCGGGTAAACCGCAGCCCCTCGGGGCCAGCTACGACGGCAAAGGCGTTAACTTTACGCTGTTCTCTCAGCATGCGGAGCGCGTAGAGCTGTGCCTGTTTGATGAGAATGGCCGAGAGAAACGTGTCGATCTGCCCGCACGCAGCGGTGATATCTGGCACGGGTATCTGCCTGCCATTCATCCGGGCCAGCGCTACGGCTATCGGGTACACGGCCCGTGGGCTCCGGCACAGGGGCAGCGATTTAACCCGGCGAAGCTGCTGATCGATCCCTGCGCGTATCAGGTAGAGGGGGAAGTGTGTGACGATCCGCGCTTCCAGTGCGGCGATCGGGAACCGGACACGGCGGATAACAGCAGCATTGCGCCGAAATGCGTGGTACTGGCCGATAACTTCGACTGGGAAGATGATGCCGCACCGCGGGTTCCCTGGGGCAGCACGGTGATTTATGAGGCCCACGTTCGCGGGCTGACCTGCCAGCATCCCGATCTCCCGCCGGAGATTCGCGGTACCTATGCCGCGCTAGGGCATCCGGTGATGATTCGCTATTTTCAGCAGTTGGGTATCACCAGCCTAGAACTGCTGCCGGTGGCCTGCTTCGCCAGCGAACCGCGCCTGCTGCGCATGGGGCTGACCAACTACTGGGGCTACAATCCGCTGGCCTGCTACGCGCTGGATACCCGCTATGCGGCGGGTGACAATGCTCGGCAGGAGTTTCAGCAGGCAGTGAAAGCGCTGCATCAGGCGGGGATCGAGGTGATTCTGGACGTGGTGTTTAACCACACGGCGGAGCTGGAAGAAACCGGGCCGATGCTGTCGATGCGCGGCATTGATAACCAGAGTTATTACTGGCTGACGGAACAGAGCGAGTACCAGAACTGGACCGGCTGCGGTAACGCGCAAAACCTCAGCCATCCGCAGGTGATGGCCTGGGCGCTCGACTGCCTGCGCTACTGGGTGGAGGTGTGCCACGTTGACGGCTTCCGCTTCGATCTGGCGACGGTATTAGGCCGTACTCCGGGCTACCAGCGTGATGCACCGCTGTTCCAGGCGATCGCCGCCGACCCTCTGCTGTCAAAATGCAAAATGATCGCCGAACCCTGGGATATCGGGCCGGGTGGCTATCAGGTGGGCAATTTCCCATGGCCGTTTGCCGAATGGAACGATCACTTCCGCGATGCCGCCCGCCGTTACTGGCTGCATAGCGACCTTTCCAACGGTGAGTTTGCCCGGCGGTTTGCCGCTTCCAGTGATGTTTTTCAACGTGACGAGCGGCCACCTTCCAGCAGTATTAATCTGATCACCGCGCACGACGGTTTTACCCTGCGCGATGTGGTCAGTTTCAATCAAAAACATAATGAGGCCAACGGCGAAGATAACCGTGACGGCAGCAGCAGCAATTTCAGCCATAACCACGGCGTGGAAGGGCTGCACGCACCGCTGCTGGTTACGGAGCATCGCCGCCGCAGTGTGCATGCGCTGCTGACCACGCTGCTACTGGCGCAGGGAACGCCGATGCTGCTGGCAGGCGATGAGCACGGCCACAGCCAGCACGGAAATAATAATGCCTATTGCCAGGATAATCCGCTGACCTGGCTTGACTGGCTGCACCGCGATAGCGGGTTATTTTCCTTTACTGCCGCACTGATCCATCTGCGCCGCCGCATTCCGGCGCTGCAAAGCGATCGCTGGTGGCAGGAAGGTGATGGGAACGTTGAATGGCTGAACCAGCAGGGCCAGCCGCTCAGCGCCAGTGAGTGGCAGCAGGGAGCGCATCGTTTGCAAATCCGGCTTTCGCAGCACTGGCTGATTGTGCTCAACGCCACCGAAGAAGTGTGTGACCTGATTTTACCTCAGGGAAATTGGCACGCCATTCCGCCCTTTGCCGGGGACGATAATCCGATCCGGTCAACTGTCTGGCATGGTGCAGCGCACGGTGTGTGCGTGTTTCAGGAAAAATAATACCAGGAGTATTGCATGGTCAAACTCAATAAGAACGACTCCCTGATGCTGGCAAGACAGCTGCCAACGCAAACCGTTGCGCTGATCCTTGCCGGTGGACGCGGTACCCGGTTACGCGATCTCACCGCCAAACGCGCCAAACCGGCGGTTCACTTCGGCGGCAAGTTTCGCATTATCGACTTCGCACTCTCTAACTGCCTGAATTCAGGCATCCGCCGCATCGCGGTGATCACCCAATATCAGTCGCACACGCTGGTGCAGCATATTCAGCGCGGCTGGTCGTTCCTGAATGAAGAGATGAATGAGTTTGTCGATCTTCTGCCTGCCCAGCAGCGGCTATCGACAGAGCACTGGTATCGCGGCACCGCCGATGCGGTCACGCAGAACCTTGATATCATCCGGCGCTACCGCGCGCAGTACATCGTTATTCTGGCAGGCGATCACATCTATAAGATGGACTACTCCCGCATGCTAATCGACCACGTCGAAAACGACGCGCGCTGCACCATCGCCTGCCTGCCGGTACCGCTGGAAGAAGCCAGTTCGTATGGCGTAATGAAAGTGGATGAAAATAACCGCGTGGTGGAATTTCTGGAGAAACCCGCCGATCCGCCGTCGATGCCCGGTGATGACAGCAAGGCGCTGGCCAGTATGGGCATCTACGTATTTGACGCCGACTATCTTTATCGCCTGCTGGAAGCCGACCAGGAGCTGCCGGAGTCCGACCACGACTTCGGCAAAGATTTGCTGCCGAAGATCGTTGCCAGCGGTGAAGCACTGGCTCACTCCTTCAATCTGTCCTGCGTGCAAAGTGGGGAAGCCGTTGAGCCCTACTGGCGCGATGTCGGTACGCTGGAAGCCTACTGGAAGGCAAACCTCGATCTGGCTTCGGTCACGCCGGAGCTGGATATGTACGACAGTACCTGGCCAATTCGTACCCATATGGAGCCGCTGCCGCCGGCGAAATTCGTTCAGGACCGTTCCGGTAGCCATGGTATGACAATGAATTCACTGGTGTCGGGAGGCTGCATTATCTCCGGCTCGGTGGTAGTGAACTCGGTGCTGTTCTCCCGCGTTCGAATCAACTCCTTCTGCAATATTGAGTCGTCGGTATTACTGCCGGATGTGGAGGTGGGACGTTCCTGCCGCCTGCGCCGCTGCGTGATAGACCGCGCCTGCGTGCTGCCAGAAGGAACGGTGATTGGCGAAAACCCGGATGATGATGCCCGGCGTTTCCACCGATCGGAAGAGGGAATTGTTCTGGTCACAAGGACCATGCTGGCGAAGCTCGGCTGGATCAGCTAGGCGGAAAAACGTGATGGCCTGATGGCATCACGTTCTGGCACTGTTTAGGAGCCGATAATGCAGGTGTTACATGTCTGTTCAGAGATTTTCCCGCTACTAAAAACCGGCGGGCTTGCTGATGTTGTTGGAGCATTACCGGCGGTGCAGATTGCAGAAGGAATGGATACACGCGTATTACTTCCGGCATTCCCCGATTTGAAAAAGGGAATTACCGATGCGGTTGTGGTGGCGAAACTGCAAACTTTTGCCGGCTATGTCGAACTGCTGTTCGGGCACTATAACGGCGTGGGGATCTATCTGATCGATGCACCGGGATTGTACGATCGTCCCGGCAGTCCGTATCACGATGAATCACAGTTTGCCTATACCGATAATTATCTGCGTTTCGCACTGCTGGGCTGGATGGGATGCGAAATGGCCTGCGGGCTGGATACCTTCTGGCGTCCGGATGTGGTTCATGCGCACGACTGGCATGCCGGGCTGACCTGTGCCTATCTGGCCGCGCGCGGGCGTCCGGCAAAGTCGGTGTTTACCGTGCATAACCTGGCATATCAGGGGCTGTTTAACGCGCACCACATGGAGCAGATCCAACTGCCGCGCTCGTTTTTCAATATGTACGGGCTGGAGTTTTACGGCCAGATCTCCTATCTGAAAGCGGGCCTGTACTACGCCGACCATATTACGGCGGTCAGCCCGACCTACGCCCAGGAGATCACCCAGCCGGAGTTTGGCTACGGTATGGAAGACCTGCTCAAGCAGCGCCAGCTGGAGGGAAGACTGAGCGGTATTCTTAACGGCGTCGATCCAGCCATCTGGGACCCACAGCATGATCCGCTGCTGACGGCACGCTATAACCGTGATGTCCTGGACACCAAAGTTGAGAACAAGCGCCAGCTGCAAATCACTATGGGGCTAAAAATTGACGAAAAAGCGCCGATTTTCGCCGTGGTCAGCCGCCTGACTAAACAAAAAGGATTGGATCTGGTGCTGGAAGCATTGCCTGGCCTGCTGGAGCAGGGTGGGCAGCTGGTGCTGTTGGGGGCCGGAGATGCGGTTCTTCAACAGGGGTTCCTGGCGGCAGCAGCCGAGTATCCCGGCCAGGTCGGCGTGCAGATCGGCTACCACGAGGCGTTTTCACACCGCATCATGGGCGGCGCGGATGTGATTCTGGTGCCCAGCCGTTTTGAACCCTGCGGACTCACCCAGCTTTACGGCCTGAAGTACGGCACTCTGCCGCTGGTGCGACGTACCGGTGGTCTGGCCGATACCGTTAATGATTGTTCGCTGGAAAACCTCGCAGACGGTATCGCCAGCGGTTTTGTGTTCGAAGATAGCAACGCGTGGTCACTGCTTCGCGCTATCCGACGTGCTTTCGTCCTCTGGTCCCGTCCTTCGCTCTGGCGCTATGTTCAGCGGCAGGCTATGGGGATGGATTTTAGCTGGCAGGTGGCTGCTGTGGCCTACCGCGATCTCTATCAACGTTTGTTGTAACCTGACGATGGGAAACTGATATGAACGCACCTTTTTCTTATACTTCACCGACGCTCAGCGTGGATGCCCTCAAGCATTCGATAGCCTACAAGCTGATGTTTACCATTGGTAAAGATCCGTCCATTGCGAATAAACACGAGTGGCTGAACGCCACATTACTGGCGGTACGCGATCGTATGGTGGAGCGCTGGCTGCGTTCAAATCGTGCCCAGCTGTCGCAGGATGTTCGACAGGTTTACTACCTGTCGATGGAGTTTCTGGTTGGTCGCACATTGTCCAATGCCCTGCTGGCAATGGGAATTTATGAGGATGCGCAGACGGCGCTGGAAGAGATGGGCTTCGACCTTGAGGAACTGATCGAAGAAGAGAACGACCCGGGACTGGGCAACGGCGGCCTGGGGCGTCTGGCGGCCTGTTTCCTGGACTCACTCGCCACGCTCGGTTTACCTGGTCGGGGATACGGTATTCGCTACGACTACGGTATGTTTAAGCAGAATATCGTTGACGGTCAGCAGGCGGAATCACCGGACTACTGGCTGGAATACGGCAACCCGTGGGAATTTCAGCGTTTTAATACCCGCTATAAGGTGCGCTTCGGCGGCCGTATCCAGCAGGAAGGCAGCCGTGCGCGCTGGGTAGAAACCGAAGAAGTACTGGCGATGGCCTACGATCAGATCATCCCAGGGTTTGATACCGACGCCACCAATACTCTGCGGCTGTGGGGCGCGCAGGCCAGTAATGAAATCAACCTCGGTAAGTTTAATCAGGGCGATTACTTCGCGGCGGTAGAAGATAAAAACCATTCAGAAAACGTGTCCCGCGTGCTATATCCCGACGACTCAACCTACTCAGGCCGGGAGCTGCGCCTGCGTCAGGAGTACTTCCTGGTCTCATCAACGGTGCAGGATATCCTCCATCGCCACTGGGCAATGCACCAGACCTTTGACAATCTGGCGGACAAAATCGCTATCCACCTGAATGATACCCATCCGGTACTGGCGATCCCCGAGCTGATGCGGGTGCTGATCGATGAGAGCAAGTTTAGCTGGGATGACGCGTTTGGCGTGGCCTGCCAGGTATTTTCCTACACCAACCACACGCTGATGCAGGAAGCGCTGGAAACGTGGCCGGTGGATATGATTGGCAAAATTCTGCCGCGCCATCTGCAAATTATCTTTGAGATCAACGACTACTTTCTGAAAACTATTCAGGAGCAATATCCGGAAGACTGGGAACTGCTGTCGCGTATCTCGATCATTGATGAAAATAACGGCCGTAAGGTCCGTATGGCCTGGCTGGCGGTAGTGGTCAGCCACAAGGTTAATGGTGTATCGGAGCTGCACTCGAATCTGATGGTGCAGTCGCTGTTTGCTGATTTTGCCAGACTCTTCCCCGGCCGCTTCTGCAATAAAACTAACGGCGTTACGCCACGCCGCTGGCTGGCGCTGGCTAACCCGTCGTTATCCGGCGTACTGGACGAAGCGATTGGCCGCACCTGGCGCACCCAGCTCAGCCAGCTGGATGAGCTGAAGCAGCATATTGATTATCCTAATTTTATTAGCAAAATTAGCGATGCCAAGCTGGCGAACAAGAAGCGTCTTGCTATCTACATCGCGCAGAAGCTGGATATTGTTGTCGATCCGAATGCGATGTTCGATGTGCAGATCAAGCGCATACACGAATACAAGCGCCAGTTGCTTAACGTCCTGCACGTGATCACCCGCTACAACCGCATCAAAGCCGATCCGGATGCTGAGTGGGTACCGCGCGTCTGCATCTTCGCCGGCAAAGCCGCCTCGGCCTACTATATGGCCAAACATATTATTCATCTGATTAACGATGTCGCAAAGGTGATCAACAGCGATCCGCAGGTGAAAAACCGGCTGAAAGTGGTGTTTATTCCAAACTACGGGGTCAGCCTGGCGCAGATCATTATTCCAGCGGCCGACCTCTCCGAGCAGATATCGCTGGCCGGTACGGAAGCCTCCGGTACCAGTAATATGAAGTTCGCTCTGAACGGTGCGCTGACCATCGGTACGCTGGACGGTGCTAACGTTGAGATGCTGGAGCACGTGGGTAAAGAGAATATCTTTATCTTCGGCAACACCACGCCACAGGTTGAAGAGCTGCGCAGCAACGGCTACAGCTCGCATAAATATTACGAGCAGGATGCCGAGCTGCATCAGGTATTGACG
The DNA here is from genome assembly GCF_059420805.1 of Erwinia sp. GW821-FHT03D09. NCBI lineage: Bacteria > Pseudomonadati > Pseudomonadota > Gammaproteobacteria > Enterobacterales > Erwiniaceae > Erwinia > Erwinia sp. GW821-FHT03D09. Next base: position 140,855 of record NZ_JBWKUK010000007.1, on the reverse strand, counting down.
CAGATCGCCACCGGAGTGTTCAGCCCGCAGGAGCCTGGCCGCTATCGTAATATTTTCGATTCGCTGGTGAATCTGGGCGATCACTATCAGCTGCTGGCGGATTATCGCAGCTATGTTGATACGCAGGACGAAGTGGATAAGCTGTATCGTAACAAGGAGGAGTGGACGCGCCGCGCGTTGATTAATATTGCCAGTATGGGCTACTTCTCCTCGGATCGTACCATTCAGGAGTATGCGGACGAAATCTGGGGCATTCAGCCTATTCGCCTGTAGGTGATAAATAAATAGAAAAGGGCGACCGCTGTCTGGCGGTCGCCCTTTTTGTTTGTGCCGTTCAACCACGCCCTCTTCGGGGACCGCGATGTGCTCCTGATATATCGGGGTATTGCAGACAGGAGCAGCAGCCGGTGGCTCCCGTCAACGATCAGGATGCCAGTGAAAGCACCGGCTTGGCGTGCTGAAGCAGCCACTCAGCGACGCGCGCCTGTTGCTGTTCGTTCAGCCACATACCCTCTTTGGTGCGGCGCCAGATAGCATCTTCTTTCGTGCGAACCCACTCTTTCTGCACCAGATAACGCAGTTCCGCCTCGTAGAAATGGTGACCAAACAGCTCGCCCAGGTCATCCAGGCTTTTCGCCTCTTTCAGGAACAGTTCGCTGCTGCTGCCGTAGGTGCGGGCATAGTGACGGGCCATCTCTTCGGTGATAAACGGATAGCGGCGGCGCAGGCTGGCCGCGTAATCTTCACGGCTTCCGGCAAAATCGCCGCCCGGCAGCACGCAGGTTTTGGTCCATGCCGCGCCGATACCCGGATAATATTTGCTGAGTTTTTCCATCGCATGCTCGGCCAGCTTACGATAGGTGGTCAGCTTACCGCCGAACACTGACAGCAGCGGCGCCTGGCCCTGCTCGTCATGCACGTCCAGCGTATAGTCGCGGGTTATCGCCTGCGGAGAGTCGGACTCGTCGTCGCACAGCGGACGAACGCCGGAGTAGGTCCAGACGATATCGTCCCTGGCCAGCGTTTTCCTGAAGTGGGTGTTATAAACATTCAGCAGGTAGTCGATCTCTTTATCGTCAATCTTGACGTCTTTCGGATCGCCTTTGTACTCCACGTCGGTGGTGCCGATAATCGAGAACTCATCCATCCACGGAATAACAAACACAATACGATGGTCTTCGTTCTGCAGAATATAGGCCTGCTTCTGGGTGTGTACGCGTGGCACTACGATATGGCTGCCTTTGATCAGGCGAATACCGTAAGGCGATTTCAGCTTCAGTCCGTCATCAAACAGCTGCTTGACCCACGGACCGGCGGCATTGACCAGGCCTTTCGCCTGCCAGGTATACACTTTACCGCTGTCGATATCTTCAGCTTCTACGGTCCACAGGCCGTTTTCACGCCAGGCTTTGGTCACGCGGGTACGAGTACGCACTTCACCGCCGCGCTTTTCAATTTCCTGTGCGTTAAGAACCACCAGGCGCGCATCGTCCACCCAGCAGTCGGAATATTCGAAACCGCGCACGATTTCAGGTTTAAGCACTGAGTCTGCGCCAAAACGCAAACCTTTACTTCCCGGCAGGCTGGTACGCTTACCAAGATGATCGTACATAAACAGACCAATGCGGATCATCCAGGCCGGGCGCAGATGCGGACGGTGCGGCAGGCGGAAACGCATAGGGAAAGCGATATGCGGAGCCATTTTTAACAGCACTTCACGCTCTGCCAGCGCCTCGCTCACCAGACGGAATTCATAATGTTCCAGATAGCGCAGGCCACCGTGGATCAATTTAGAACTGGCGGAGGAGGTGGCGCAAGCGAGGTCTTGAGCCTCCAGCATCAGCACCGACAATCCGCGTCCGGCTGCATCGGCCGCAATACCAGCGCCGTTAATACCGCCGCCGATTACGATCAGGTCTTTGATTTCCACGTCATCTCCTCCGATGTTCGGAATCGTTCAATAATGTTCGTTTTCGAGCATTATATTAATAGTAAACCAACATTGATGCCAGCGTTAACCGGATAAAAACATTTATGCGTGATGCAGGTAACATAATTTCTTTAACAATTACGCAAATTACTCAGACCATCTCTGGTTAAACCCTACCCACTTCAGGCTACAATAGGATTTGACTGACGACTTTTGACTGTTAACGAGACCCCATCATGGAACAATTTGAGTGTATCAACGTCCAGGAAGCCCGGCAGAAATTGGCCGATGGCAAAACCCTGCTGGTTGATATCCGCGATCCGCAAAGCTTCTCTGCGGCACATGCCACCGGTGCATTTCACCTGACCAACGACTCGCTGCAGGCCCTGATGGCCAGCGCGGACCTGAGCGGTACCGTGCTGGTGATGTGCTACCACGGCAACAGCAGCAAGGGTGCGGCCCAGTATCTGCTGAATCAGGGTTTTGCGGCGGCCTACAGCATCGACGGCGGCTTTGATGCCTGGTACGCTGCGTTCCCGCAGCAGGTAGAATCCGGCGTACGCTGACCGATGTGCGGCAGTGGAAGCCTTTGATCCTGCAAGCTTCGATGTGACGGGGTATACTGCCGCTCTCGTTTTAATCCACAGGGAATCAGCCTTCTATTATGCGCATCACCCAATTTACCCATCTGCGCATGGCGCAGGCGTTTGTTGACTACATGGCGACGCGCGGCATTACGCTGCGTATTGAGCAGGAAGGCAGCTACACGCTGTGGCTGGATGATGAATCTCAGTTAAGCGTGGTCGAAAACGAACTTAACCAGTTTATACGCGAACCGGATCACCCGCGCTATCAGGCAGCCAGCTGGAAAACGGAAAATACCGACAGCGGGATCAAGTACGTCACTCCTCCCGGCACACCGCTAAAGGAAAGAATGAAGGAAATGGCCGGGCCGCTAACAATTGGGGTGAGTATCGCATCAATACTGGTCTACCTGCTGATTGCGCTGGGCGGCTATGCACAGGCAATTGCCTGGCTCGGCTGGCCGAAGGACAGCATGCAGCATTTCCAGGTGTGGCGCTGGTTCAGCCACGTGCTGATGAACTTTTCACTACTGGCGCTGCTGGTTAACCTGCTGTGGTGGTTTTATATTGGCGGGCGCATCGAAAAACGGCTCGGCAGCGGTAAGCTGTTTACCATCGCGCTGATCTCCGCGCTGCTGTGCGGCTTCGCGCAGTCCCGATTTAACGGCTTCTGGTTCGGCGGACTCTCGGGCGTGGACCATGCGCTGGTCGCCTATGCCTGGCTGCATGCGATGCGCGATGAGCGCAGCCCGCTGAATATTGGCGGCGGGCTGATGGGGATATTTGTCGTGTGGGTGATACTGGAAGCCACGGGCGTCTTCGGTGCTAACACCGGCCTGCCAAGCCATGTTGCCGGGCTGCTGGTTGGCCTGGCCATGGCGTTTGTAGACACCCGTCAGAAAAAACGATAACAGGGGAACTCTTTTGAAGCAGACACAGCGTCATGACGCGATTATCGAGCTGGTGCGTCGCCAGGGATATGTCAGTACTGAAGAGCTGGTGGAGCACTTTGCCGTCAGTCCGCAAACCATCCGCCGTGATTTAAACGATCTGGCCGAGCAGAATAAAATCCATCGCCATCACGGTGGTGCAGCGCTGCCGTCCAGCTCGGAGAATACCGCCTGGCAGGACCGTAAAATGATGTGGTCTGCGGAAAAAGCGCGGATCGCCCAGCGGGTCGCCAGCCAGATCCCCGACGGCGCTTCATTGTTTATCGATATCGGCACCACGCCGGAAGCGGTGGCCCATGCGCTGATGAACCACAACAACCTGCGCATTGTGACCAACAATCTGAATGTGGCGGTGCTGCTGATGGCCAAGCCTGATTTCCGCCTGATCCTCGCCGGTGGAGAAGTGCGCACCCGCGACGGCGGCATTATGGGCGAGGCCACGCTCGATTATATTTCCCAGTTCCGCCTGGATTACGGCATTCTGGGCATCAGCGGCATCGATCTGGACGGTTCGCTGCTGGACTTCGACTACCACGAAGTGCGGACCAAACGGGCAATTATTGAGAACTCCCGCTGCGTAATGCTGGTGGCCGACCACTCCAAGTTCGGCCGTAATGCGATGGTGAATCTGGGCAGCATGAGTCTGATTGACTATCTGTTTACCGATGAAGCGCCGCCGCCGGAAATTATGAAAACCATTGAGCAACATGAAGTGCATCTGGAGCTGTGCTGATGGTTTTAACTGAGCAGCCAGGCGGAATGGATTATTTTCTGCCGCTTCCTGGTGGGCATCGGCCTGGGTATTGAGCTGGTCACTATCGATACCTACCTTAGCGAATGCGTCCCCTCGCGGCTGCGCAGTAAGGCCTTCGCCTTTGCCTTCTTTGTGCAGTTTCTTTCGGTCCCCGCCGTGGCGCTGATGTCCTGGTGGCTGGTGCCGCAGACCATTCTCGGCCTGACCGGCTGGCGCGGGGTAGTCATCGCCGGTGCGGTCTGCTCAATGATTATCTGGCTGGTAAGGAAAAACCTGCCGGAATCGCCGCGCTAGCTGGCCCAGCAGGGGCGACATCAGGAGGCGCATCAGGTGGTCAGCAGCCTGGAAATCCGCTGCGGTGTGCCGGTGACCGCCCCTGCCGTGGCCGATATGGACACGGCAGCCACACAGAAACCACAGGGGCGCTTCCGTGATAACTGGCGGCCGGAATATCGCCAGCGCACGCTGATGCTGGTGGTGATGAATATCTTCCAGGCAATCGGCTTCTTCGGCTTTGGCAACTGGCTGCCCGCGCTGCTGTCGGGCAAGGGTGCCAGCATCACTCACAGCCTGCTGTACGCGTTTTTTATCACCCTCGCCTACCCGCTGGGCTCGCTGATTTGCAGCCGCTACGCGGATAAAATCGAGAACAAGTGGCAGATCGTTCTGTCATCGCTGATGACCGTGGTCTTCGGCACGCTGTTTGCCCTGCAGAGCAATCCACTGCTGCTAATCATCTGCGGTTTCTGCATCATCTACTCAAACGCCTGGCTGACTTTCAGCTATCACGCCTACCAGACCGAAGTGTTTCCTACGTTTATTCGCGCACGCGCCGTGGGGTTCTGCTACTCGTTCAGCCGCCTTTCAACGGTGTTCAGTAGCATTATTATCGGGATGATTTTGCAGGTGGCGGGCACTCAGGGCGTCGTGGCCTTTATCGTCGTCAGCATGCTGATTGTTATGCTGACCATCGGCATCTTCGGGCCGAAGACGCGCGGCATTAACCTGGACGATATCTGATCCAGGCACAGGGGCGACACGGCGTCGCCCCTGACGTTCACCTGCGGATCAGAACTCTTTCAGACGGTCTTCAGAGGGCTGCGGGCGGCCAAAATAGTAGCCCTGGAACAGCGTACAGCCCTCTGCCTTCAGTTGTTCAAACTGCTCGTTGCTCTCCACCCCTTCGGCGGTGATCTGAATATCCAGACTGCGGCTCATACCGGTAATCGCCCGAATAATCGCCAGCGCTTCGCGGCTGTCTTTCATATCGTTGATAAACGACTTGTCGATCTTGATCTTGTCGAACGGGAACGAGCGCAGATAGCTCAGCGATGAGTAGCCGGTGCCGAAATCATCCAGCGCGATACGCACGCCCAGCGCCTTCAGCTTCTGCAGGATATCGATATTCACCGAGGTGTTATCCAGCAGCACCGATTCGGTGATCTCCACTTCCAGGCGATGCGGCGCCAGGCCGGACTCTTTCAGTGCCGCTTCCACTACCGATACCAGCGCGCTGTTTTTGAACTGCACCGGCGACAGATTCACCGCCACACTCTGCCCCTCCTGCCAGCTGGCCGCTTCACGACAGGCCTCATGCAATGCATAGGCACCCAGGCTATGGATCAGACCGGTTTCTTCCGCGATCGGAATAAAGTCCATTGGCATAATCATGCCTTTTTCCGGGTGATGCCAGCGCATCAGCGCCTCGTAGCCAATAATATGCTGGTGCTGATTATTGGTGATCGGCTGATAGTAGAGCCTCAACTGGCGGCAGCTAATCGCTTCGCGCAGATCGTTTTCAATCATCCGCCGCTTCGCCGCCAGCTCGCCCATTTGTTCGGTAAAGTATTCGAAGCGGTTACGCCCATTACGCTTGGCTTCATACAGCGCCATATCGGCACAGCGCAGCAGGTGCTCCGGCGTGCTGATCCCACGTTCGGCAATCGCAATGCCAATGCTCAAACCGACGGAAAGATTGTGCCCGTCAACGTTGAACGGCGGGCGAATCGTTTCGATCAGGCGGTTGGCAACGATCTCCGCCTCTTCCGCCTGCTTCAGACCCGGCAGCACGATAGAGAACTCATCGCCACCGGTACGCGCCAGCGTATCCTGCTCGCGCAGCACGCTGTGCAGGCGCACCGCCACGGTCCGCAGCAGATCGTCGCCCACCTGGTGGCCCAGCGCATCGTTAACGTTTTTGAAGTTATCCAGGTCGAGGCACAGCGTGGCGGTAATTTTGCGATCTTCACGATCGGCGCGTAGCGCATCGTTGATCCGCTGGCTGAACAACACGCGGTTGGGCAGGCTGGTCAGATTATCGTGATGCGCCATATGATGAATGCGCGCGTCGGCGGCGCGCTGATCGGTGACATCATCGGCGATCAGCAGCACGTAGTTATGCGTAGCATCGTTACCGCGAATAATCGAGGCCGTGGCGTTGATAATACGATCGCGTCCGTGGCTGTCCAGCAGGCGCTCGCTGCGGTGCATGCCCCCTTTACGCTGGGCTGCGTCGGAAAGCTGTATAAAATATTCGCCCATTTCCAGCGTCATGCACTGCGACAGCTTCTTGCCGACGAAGTCTTCCTGTACGCCGCCAAGCAACTGCTGTGCTTTATTGTTAATCAGCAGGATTTCACGCGTAACCACATCTTCCACAATAACGCTGGACGGAATGTTAGCGACGATAGTATCGAGAAACGTCGAGAGTGCCGCCATTTTTTCGCTGTGCCGTTCCGCCAGCTCGTGGGCTTCGCGCATCTGCTCTTCATGCGCGCGCAGTTCGGTGCAGTCGCGGGTGATTTTAGCGAAGCCCAGCAGCTCACCGCTGTCGGTATGAATAGCATCAATGATCACGTGTGCCCAAAAGGCAGTACCGTCTTTACGGTATCGCCAGCCTTTGCTTTCGTAACGACCGGTTTCACGGGCAATGCCCAACCCGTGCTGTGGTAAACCCTTTTTCTGATCCTGGTCACTGTAAAAACAGCTAAAATTTTTGCCGATGATTTCGTCCGGCAGATAGCCTTTGGCCCGCTGGGCACCCGTATTCCAGTTCGCGACGGTACCATCCGGTTTCAGCATATAAATAGCGTAGTCAACCACGCTCTGAACCAGAAGCCGATACATTACATCTGAGTTTTCATTCATTATTGTTTTCACCCGGTTGCTGACAGCTATTTCTCTTCAATGGAAAGATACTGCCGGCATGCAATCAATACGCCATTGAATGGCGCACACGCTGATCCTGCCCACATCCTGTGTGAACACAACTCCTGTCGTACCTGTGACGAACAGTCTCCTGGGGAAGGACGAAAACCGCTGCGTGCTCAGGCAGGTTCACCTGTCACTCCGTCGGCGTCCATTATCTGCTTTGTTGAATAAACATTCAAAATGCAAATCGCGTTTTTTCATTAATCTGACTTCATTTGTTAGTAAATAGGGGACTTCGGGCAGGGAAAATAGAGTAGTCAGCCAGAAAATCAGCATACACGATAATTTTTCACCCTGAGAATTGGCCTGGAAATTTATGGAAACACTGTTAGTGAGATTCCTCACAAACAATCACGGTATAACCGTTACAAATTCGCTGTGGAGTTTCTATGTTCAAATCCTTTTTCCCCCGGCCGCTGCTGTTTTTCAGCAGCGTAGCGCTGTGGAGCCTGATGGCCATTCTGTTCTGGTTCGGCTATGCCGGCAGTCACCTCGCGCACATGATGCAGTTCTCCCCGGTGGCTCTTGGCCCTTTGCCAAACAACGCCCTCTGTTTTATTGCTCCCACCGAACTCGGTTTCTACAGCTACTACCTGCTGGCGGCGCTGCTGTTTGCCGGCTTCTGGGCACTTTTCAGCCCGCATCCGTGGCAGCGCTGGTCAGTGCTCGGCAGCGCGCTGATTATTTTTGTTACCTGGTTTTCCGTGCAGGTGGGCGTGGCGATCAACCGCTGGTATGAACCCTTTTATGACCTCGTTCAACGGGCGATGGCGCATCCGAATACGGTAAAAATCGACACGCTCTACGGCCAGATTGGCGGCTTCCTCAGTATTGCGCTGATTGCCGTGGTGATCGACGTCCTGAACCTGTTTTTTATCAGCCACTACGTTTTCCGCTGGCGTTCAGCGATGAACCACTACTATATGTCCCACTGGCCGCGCCTGCGCGGGATTGAGGGCGCAGCACAGCGTGTGCAGGAAGACACCATGCGCTTTGCCTCCACGCTGGAAGATATGGGGGTAAGCTTTATTAACGCAATAATGACGCTTATCGCCTTCCTGCCGGTGCTGGTCGCGCTGTCGGTGCATGTCAAAACCGTGCCGATTATCGGCAATGTGCCTTATGCGCTGGTGATCGCCGCCGTTGCGTGGTCGATACTCGGTACCGGGCTGCTGGCGGTGGTGGGGATTAAGCTGCCGGGGCTGTCATTCCGCAATCAGCGGGTGGAGGCCGCCTACCGTAAAGAGCTGGTCTACGGCGAAGACGATCCGCAGCGCGCGCAGCCGCCGACGGTGAAGACGCTGTTTTACAACGTGCGGGTCAATTATTTCCGCCTCTATTTTCACTACCTTTATTTTAATATCGTGCGCATTTTCTATATTCAGCTGGATGCGGTATTCAGTATTTTTGTCCTGTTCCCGTCGATTGTCAGCGGGGCCATTACGCTCGGGCTGCTCACGCAGATTACCAACGTGTTCGACCAGGTGCGCGGCTCGTTCCAGTATTTGATTAATTCCTGGACCACGCTGGTTGAACTGATGTCGATCTACAAGCGTCTGCGCAGCTTCGAACATACGCTGGATACGCTGCCGGAGGCGGAAAGCCACGCTATCTGATGGAATACTGGCGTCTGGCGTCTGGCGTCTGGCGTCTGGCGTCTGGCGTCTGGCGTCTGGCGTCTGGCGTCTGGCGTCTGGCGTGATGGCCGCCGCTCGGGGCGGCCATCGTCAACAACCAGGCTATTTTCCGGCCAGTGCGGCGAACACTTTCTCTACCGCATAAGCACCGGGATCTTTCACCCCATCCAGACTTTCTGCATTCAGATAGGAAGCACGCCCCGCTCCGGCGCTGCGCATCCGGCTGGTGCTCTCGGCCCCCTCGCGCGCGGCTTCAGCCACGGCGGCCAGATTTTTTCCCTCGACCAGAGCGGTAAATGCGGGGTTCAACGCATCAATCATCGTACGCTGCCCGACCTTCGCACCGCCGTAATGCTGCATACGCTCCAGACCGTATTTCAGCGCCTGCGGCAGCGTTTCGCCCTGCTCCAGACGCTGACCGGCGGCAGTAAACAGAATCGACATCAGCACGCCGGAAGATCCTCCCATTACCGTCGCCAGCTTTTCGCCGATAACGTTTAGCAACTGGCCGGTACGATCGAGCGGCAGCGCCTGCGCTTCGCAGGCGTTGAGAATGCTTCTGGCTCCGGCGGCAAACGTTGAACCGGTATCGCCATCCCCCACCTTCGCATCAAGGTGATTCAGCTCGCTTTCCTGCGAAATCAGCGTCCGGCAAACGGTGGTCAACAGTGCAGCCACTTTATCGTTCGCTGAAGGGGTAAAAGTCAGCTGTCGATCGAGCGTTTTCGCCGGGGCTTCAATCGGAGCTGGCGGAGGGAGGGCCACCGTCCAACCCGAAGCTTCCACTTTCGCCAACAGTGCCTTCTCAAATACATCATCCAGCCTCAGAACAGATAAAGAGAATCCTTTCATATCCAGTGCGCTGACCAGCGTTGCCGGCCCCAACAGCAGCCGAACCTGCCTGCCAATGGCCGAGCGCAGCACTTCCCGCGTCACCACTGCCATCTCCAGCATTGAAAAACCGCCAAGATTATTGATCATCAGTGCCAGCGGAGCGTCACCGGCGCGTGCAGCCAGACGCTGCACCATCTGGGCTACAACCTCAGCACTGTTCTGCGTTTTCAACGTCAATGCACCGGGTTCGCCATGAATCCCCATCCCCAGCTCACAGGTACCGGGCTTGACGCGATCGTCACGTGCTTCCCCGGGAATATGACAGCTGCTGAAGGCAACGCCGATTGATGCGGTCATCCCAATGGCTCTTTGTGCTAATGCGATGACATCGGCCAGACTTTTCCCCTGCTCCGCGGCGTAACCGGCAATTTTATGCACCAGCGCCGTACCTGCAATACCACGAGGTTGAGGATTGTCCGGCAGCGCAATATCATCCTGGACCATCACCATTTCCACCCGATACCCCAACCGCTTAGCTTTTTCCGCTGCCAGACCAAAGTTAAGGCGATCGCCGGTATAGTTCTTCACGATCAGCAGGCAGCCTGCCTCACCAGTCACGTTAATAATGGCGTGCAAAACCGCATCCACGCTGGGTGAGGCAAAAACATCACCGCACACCGCGGCAGTCAGCATCCCTTTGCCGACAAAACCGATATGAGCAGGTTCGTGGCCGGAACCGCCACCGGAAATCAGCGCAACCTTCGAACGGTCCCAATCGCTGCGCACGACAATCCGCAAATCTTCTCCCAGCGCGAGACGGCTAAGATTATGAAAAGGCGTACTTAACAACGAGCCTTCTATCGCCTCATTGACCAGATGTTGCTTGTCGTTCATAAAAAACTGACTCATCTTATCTCCTTATCTCGGGCATGCACTCTGCACAGGTGGCAACCTGTGCGATGCTATAACTGTAGTAAAAAACCCTAAAACAATCGTTACGCAAACGGCGCATTACATTCCCAGCGCTCTAAAAGCGCTGAAATAATCTTTTGCCTTCATCCGTTAGCAGAAACGTTATCAACTCTGATTAGTTATCTAAGTAATAATGGCGGCGTAAATTTAAATAATCGCATGGTAATTTTATCCATAATTAATTACAATATTTAACCAAAAAGAAAGGCTAACAGATTGAAATGCCTACATCCGTTTTGTTTATTCATTCTTATTCGCTTTTTGCATACGGCAAATACCACTTGAAACTGCAGCATCAATCACAATTTCGGTTAATTAAGATGAAAAATAATCTAAAAGAGTCTACAAATAATGACAGATGCCCGGATAAGATTGTTATCAACCTGGCAAATTATTAACGAAGCCGCCGGTTTACCGCAGAAAAAGGCAGGTAATATTCTGAAAGGACATCGTATATAAACGCTAACACCAGGGCGTCAAAAGGGGCAGATGAAGTAATCTGTTCCTTTTTTTTGACCTGTCACTTTTCAGCATCAGGTTGTCAGCTTTGCGTCAGTCAACGCCTCCCATGCCAACGCAGAATAGAACCTCTATCAACAAGGAGGAATGACTATGCTGCAACAACCCAACGACAAATACCACGCGTTTCCACAGGTCACGCTGAGCGATCGCCAGTGGCCGGGCAAAACGCTGACTCAGGCACCGCGCTGGCTCTCCACCGATCTGCGCGATGGTAACCAGTCGCTGGCCGAGCCAATGGATAGCACGCGCAAAAAGCTATTCTGGCAGCTGCTGTTGCAGTGTGGATTTAAGGAAATTGAAGTGGCTTTCCCTTCCGCCTCACTGACCGATTTTAATTTCGTTCGCGAGCTGATCGAAGAGCGCATGATCCCGGATGATGTGTCGATTCAGGTGCTGACCCAGGCGCGTAGCGATCTAATCGACCGCACCTTTTTATCCCTTGAAGGAGCAAAAAATGCCACTGTACACCTTTATAACGCCACCGCACCGGTGTTCCGCCGCCTGGTATTCCGCCAGAGCAAAGAGCAGATTATCGAACTGGCGGTGAATGCCACCCGTCTGATCCGCCAGCGCTGTGAGGAACAGCCGCAGACTAACTGGACCTTCGAATATTCACCGGAAACGTTCTGCTTTACCGAACTCGACTTCGCGCTGGAAATCTGTGAAGCGGTCGCCGCCGTCTGGCAGCCCTGCGCGGAACGGCCAATGATCGTCAATCTTCCCGCCACCGTGGAAGTCAGCACGCCTAATGTCTATGCCGATCAGATCGAATACTTCTGCCGCCATTTCTCCTGGCGTCCACAGGTTTGCATCAGCGTCCACCCGCACAACGACCGCGGCACCGGCATCGCCGCCGCCGAACTGGCCCTGCTGGCCGGAGCCGATCGGGTGGAAGGCTGCCTGTTTGGCAACGGCGAGCGTACCGGCAACGTCGATCTGGTGACCATGGCACTGAACTTTTACACCCAGGGCATCAACCCCCAGCTGGATTTCAGCCAGATGAAGCAGGTGGTAGATCTGGTTGAGCAGTGCAACCAGCTGCCGGTGCATCCGCGCCATCCTTATGCCGGCGAGCTGGTATTTACCGCCTTCTCCGGTTCGCACCAGGATGCGATTAAGAAAGGCTTTGCCGCCCGCAAAGAGCAGCAGGATAACGTCTGGGAAGTGCCTTATCTGCCGCTGGACCCGGCGGATATCGGCTGTAACTATGAGGCGGTGATCCGCGTTAACAGCCAGTCGGGGAAAAGTGGCGCGGCGTGGATGATCGAGCAAAATCACGGCCTGGTCCTGCCACGAGCACTGCAGCAGGATTTCAGCCAGCGGGTACAGCAGGTCACCGACGGCGAAGGCAAAGAGATGACCCAGGCCGCTATCTGGCAGTTGTTCCGTCAGGCGTATGGCCTGAGCTCACCAGAGCTACTGCTGGGGGAATACCGCAGCCAGAGCGACAGCCATGGACAGCTGCAGTTTGAGGCCAGCGTGCAACGCGGAGAACAGCCCCATGCCGTCGCAGGAAGAGGAAACGGACTGCTTTCCGCCGCGGTCGATGCGCTGCGCCAGGCGTTTGACGTCTCCTTTACCATTCAGGATTATCATGAACACACTCTGGGCCAGCGCAGCGACAGCCGCTCGGTCGCCTATCTGCACTGCACCTTTGCCGGCAATCACAGCGCCTGGGGCGTCGGTATCGACAGCGACATTTCCCGCGCTTCGCTGCAGGCGCTGCTGAACGCGCTGGCGCAGGGTCAGCTGGCGGGTGGGAAGTAGTCGCTGGGCGCCACGCCCATAATGCGGCGGAACATCGCGCTGAACGCACTCTGGCTTTCATAGCCAAGCTCGAGTGATACCGTCAGCACGGAGTCCCCTCTCGCTAAACGCGCCAGCGCTTCCATCAGCCTGGCGCGCCTTACCCAGTCGCTGAACTGCAGCCCGGTTTCCTGATAGAAGCGGCGGGCCAGTGTACGGCTGCTGACGTTGATGCGCCGGGCGCTGTTCTCCAACGTCCAGCTCTCTCCGGGTTCGGCCCTCAAGGCGTTACATAGTGAAATCAGCGCCTCACTCTGCGGCTCAGGCAGGCTGAACGGCAGTTCGGTCATCACGCGAATCTCGTCCAGTATCAGCTCATAAATACGCTCCGCCCGACTGGCGGGGGCATAGGATTCCGGCAGTGTCAGCGCGCTGACGATTAGCTCGCGTAACAGCGGAGAGACCTGTACCACCTGGCAGCTGGCGGGCAGATCGGCACGCGCCAGCGGATCGACAAACAGCGTGCGCGCCGCCACATTACCGGTCATTTGCAGCGCATGCGGCACACCAGCAGGCAGCCAGACGCCGCGCCCCGGCGGTACAATCCAGTGGCCCAGATCCGTTTCAATGCGCACCACGCCGCTCAGCGTATGGACCAGCTGTGCACAGTTATGATGATGCCTCGGCTCACTGTCGCCGTGGCGATAATCATGGGCGTAAGGCACCAGCGGACGGGTAGCAAAAGAAAAATCAACGGAGGATGACATAGTGTCTCCTGAAGTTGGCAAGAATTTAAGCTTAACAAAGACGCGGGCAGAAAACGGAGAAAAATAGGGGACGAAATGAGAGACTGCGGCAGAACAGGAAAGAAATCGGGCGCACCGCGAACGGCCCACCCGATATGGGCACTATCAGGAATGAGCGGCTTTCAGCTGTGCCTCATAGGCAGAGGCCTGCTTCGTATCAAACTGATGCTCCCACTTGGCGACAACCAGCACCGCCAGCGCATTACCCACTACATTCAGTGCAGTACGCGCCATGTCGAGGATACGGTCAACACCAGCAATAAACGCCAAACCTTCCAGCGGAATGCCTACGCTACCCAGCGTTGCCAGCAGCACCACGAACGAGACACCCGGTACGCCAGCGATCCCTTTCGACGTCACCATCAGCGTCAGCACCAGAATGATTTCATCGCCCAGCGACAGGTTGATGCCGTACAGCTGCGCAATAAAGATCGCCGCAATACTCTGGTACAGCGTTGAACCGTCAAGGTTAAACGAGTAGCCGGTTGGGACCACGAAGCTGGTGATCGACTTCGGCGCACCGTAGGCTTCCATCTTCTCCATAATACGCGGCAGTACGGTTTCCGAACTGGCGGTGGAGTAAGCCAGGATCAGCTCATCCTTCAGGATGCGGAACAGCACGGTGATACGCAGGTTGCAGATACGCGCTACGGCTCCCAGCACCACAAAGGCGAAGAAGGCGATAGCGGCGTACACCAGGATCACCAGCTTGGCCAGCGGCCATAGCGAAGCAAAACCGAAGTTGGCCACCGTCACCGAGATCAGCGCAAATACCCCAACCGGCGCGTAGCGCATGATCATGCTGGTCACTTTAAACATCGCTTCCGAGGTGGAGCGGAACACTTTCACCAGCGGGTCGCGATGTTCAGACGGCAGCGACGAGAGGCCCAGACCAAACAGCACAGAGAAGAAGATAATCGGCAGCATGTCACCTTTGGCGATAGCAGCGAAAATATTCTGCGGAATCAGCGACAGAATGGTGGTGACCAGGCTGTGAGGCTGGCCCTGAACCTGTGCCGTTGTGGCTTCATATTTAGAGATGTCCACCGTTGCCAGCGTCGACATATCAATGCCGGAACCGGGTTGGAATACATTCGCCAGAGTAATACCTGTCACAATGGCAATGGTGGTAATCACTTCGAAATAAACGATCGTTTTAACGCCAATACGTCCGAGTTTCTTGGCATCCCCAACGCCGGCGATGCCGACAATCAGCGTGGAGATAACGATCGGTACAACAATCATTTTGATCAGGTGAATAAAGATGTCACCGGCCGGGCTGAGAATGTTAGTGACTAACCATTCGCGTTCCCCGGGTTGATTATGCAGAACCGCCCCAACGACGATCCCCAGTACCAACGCAATCAGTATTTGCCAGGCAAGGCTGAGTTTTATTGCTTTCATAACGAGTCTTTTCCTTAACATGACCTGCTTTCCGCATGGAGCTTGCGGAGTGAATGACACTCAAGGGAGGCAGACCGAAACCGGTCAATTCACAGGCAATGGATGGTTGATACCTGTATTCAGGCGCGTAATCAGTACCATTTTAAGCGACATTAATGCAAGTCCGAGAAATATGTATCTACTTTGTTAATTCCAGGCAGAATAAAGCTCTAATTTTAACCAAAACAAACTAAGTCATTGTTATAATTAACAATATTAAATCATTAAAACAACATAATTATGCACGACCTTACCGTAAGTCATGTCAAATCAAAGGTCTGCTTGCGTTTTTTTTGTACACTATGCAGGCGTAAATTAGCCTTTTTCCTATCGCTTCCCTCTCTTTAAGGCAATGTCTCACCCCGGTTTCATTACGCTGGGTTATGGCGTGATCTGCCGCTCAAAAAGAAAACAAAGCCTTGCGGGCATCTTCACTTAACCATTGATTGACATATTATTAACATCTTCAAGGAGGGCAGCCATGAGCCAAATACATACGTACCCTGTTCCCGCGAATATTGCGGAAAATACCCTGATTAATGCTCAGCAGTACCACTCGATGTACCAGCAATCAGTGCTGGACCCCGATGCATTCTGGGGTGAGCAAGGCAAAATACTTGACTGGATCAAGCCTTACCGTACGGTGAAAAACACCTCTTTCGCCCCGGGAAATATTTCTATTCGCTGGTTTGAAGACGGCACCCTGAATCTGGCAGCCAACTGCCTGGATCGCCACCTGCAAACGCGCGGTGACCATCCGGCTATCATCTGGGAAGGCGATGACGCCAGCGAAAGTAAAACCCTCACCTATCGTGAACTGCATCGTGACGTGTGCCGCTTTGCCAACGTGCTGCAGGATCTGGGCATCAGTAAAGGTGATGTGGTTGCTATCTATATGCCAATGGTGCCGGAAGCGGCGGTTGCCATGCTGGCCTGCGCGCGAATTGGCGCGATCCATTCGGTGATTTTCGGTGGCTTTTCACCAGAAGCCGTAGCGGGACGAATTATCGACAGCAACGCCAAACTGGTGATTACCGCCGATGAAGGTGTTCGCGCCGGCCGTAGCATCCCGCTGAAGAAAAACGTCGATGACGCGCTGAATAACCCCGCCGTTACCGGCGTGAAAAATGTAGTGGTATTTCGCCGCACCGGTCGCGATAGCGGCTGGAAAAGCGGACGCGATCTGTGGTGGCACGAGCTGGTGGCTAATGCCAGCAGCGAGCACCAGCCGGTTGAAATGAACGCCGAAGATCCGCTGTTTATCCTCTACACCTCCGGCTCGACCGGCAAGCCGAAAGGCGTACTGCACACCACCGGCGGCTACCTGGTTTATGCAGCGACCACGTTCAAATACGTATTTGACTATCACCCGGAAGATATTTACTGGTGTACCGCCGATGTCGGCTGGGTCACCGGCCACAGCTATCTGCTCTACGGGCCGCTGGCCTGCGGCGCAACGACGCTGATGTTCGAGGGCGTGCCAAACTGGCCGAAACCGAGCCGTATGGCGGAAGTGGTCGATAAGCATAAAGTGACCATCCTGTATACCGCGCCAACGGCCGTGCGTGCGCTGATGGCTGAAGGCGATAAGGCGATTGAAGGCACCGACCGTTCTTCGCTGCGCATTCTGGGCTCGGTCGGCGAGCCGATTAACCCGGAAGCCTGGGAGTGGTTCCACAAAAAGATTGGTAACGGCCGTTGTCCAATCTCCGATACCTGGTGGCAGACCGAAACCGGGGGCTTTATGATCACCCCGCTGCCCGGAGCAACCATCCTGAA
The DNA here is from genome assembly GCF_059420805.1 of Erwinia sp. GW821-FHT03D09. NCBI lineage: Bacteria > Pseudomonadati > Pseudomonadota > Gammaproteobacteria > Enterobacterales > Erwiniaceae > Erwinia > Erwinia sp. GW821-FHT03D09. Next base: position 123,688 of record NZ_JBWKUK010000007.1, on the reverse strand, counting down.
ACCGGGTTCGGCCACCAAACCGTTCTTTGGCGTTCAGCCTGCACTGGTCGATAACGAGGGCCACCCGCAGGAAGGCGCGACCGAAGGCAATCTGGTGATTGTCGATTCGTGGCCGGGCCAGGCACGAACCCTGTTCGGCGATCATGAGCGTTTCGAACAGACCTATTTCTCAACGTTTAAGAATATGTATTTCAGCGGCGACGGTGCGCGCCGTGACGCCGACGGCGACTACTGGATCACCGGCCGCGTTGACGATGTGCTGAACGTTTCCGGCCACCGCCTGGGGACCGCCGAGATCGAATCCGCGCTGGTATCGCATCCAAAAATTGCCGAGGCCGCCGTGGTCGGTATTCCTCACAGCCTGAAGGGCCAGGCGATTTATGCCTATATCACCCTGAATCACGGAGAGGAACCCACGCCGGAGCTGTATACCGAAGTGCGTAAATGGGTGCGGAAAGAGATAGGCCCGATTGCCACGCCGGATGTACTGCACTGGACCGACTCCCTGCCGAAAACCCGCTCCGGTAAGATCATGCGCCGTATTCTGCGCAAAATTGCCACCGGGGATACCAGTAATCTCGGAGATACCTCAACGCTTGCCGATCCGGGCGTCGTTGAGAAACTGCTGGAAGAAAAACAAGCCATTAAAATGCCGTAAATCCGATGGGGGTCCCAGAGCCCCCATTGCTTAACTGCCGCAGAGCAGCCCGTCATCTTTCGTCTTAATTTTCAGCACCATGAAGTTACAACAAGGAAACCAGGCCGCCGAAGCCGTGCTTCTGCTATCCCGGTATAACTCTACCTCTGGAGACGCTGTGATGAACGATGTCATTTATCAACGCATAGAGAAAAGCACCCGATTTAAAGAACTGGTCAGAAAACGCCAGAACTTTGCCACCCTGCTGTCCATGATTATGCTGGTGCTCTACGTCGGTTTTATCCTGCTGATTGCCTTTGCTCCCGGCTGGCTGGGCACGCCGCTGCATGACGGTACTAACGTCACGCGCGGTATTCCCATCGGAATCGGGCTGATCGTTATCTCCTTCGTGCTGACCGGCGTTTACGTCTGGCGCGCTAACGGCGAGTTCGACCGCCTGACCCGTGAACTGCTGAACGAGGTGAAAGAATGAAACTTCGCCTTCTACCCCTGACTCTCCCCGTCCTGCTGCCTTTTGGCGCGCAGGCTGCCGATGCGATTACCGGTGCGGTTGAGCGCCAGCCCACCAACGTTGAAGCCATTGTCATGTTCCTGATTTTTGTGGCCGCCACGCTGGGCATTACCTACTGGGCCTCAAAACGCACTCGTTCGCGCAGTGATTACTACACTGCCGGCGGCAATATCACTGGTTTTCAGAACGGACTGGCGATGGCCGGTGACTTTATGTCTGCCGCCTCATTCCTTGGGATCTCCGCGCTGGTTTATACCTCCGGTTACGATGGTCTGATCTATTCACTCGGCTTCCTGGTCGGCTGGCCGATTATTCTGTTTCTCATCGCGGAACGCCTGCGTAACCTGGGCCGCTACACCTTTGCCGATGTGGCCTCCTACCGCCTGAAGCAAAAACCTATTCGCACCCTCTCCGCCTGCGGTTCCCTGGTGGTAGTGGCGCTGTATCTGATTGCACAGATGGTTGGAGCCGGTAAGCTGATCCAGCTGCTGTTCGGGCTGGACTACCACGTTGCCGTCGTGCTGGTCGGGATTCTGATGGTGATGTACGTGCTGTTCGGCGGCATGCTGGCCACGACCTGGGTGCAAATTATCAAGGCCGTACTGCTGCTGTTCGGTGCCAGCTTTATGGCCATCATGGTGATGAAAACCGTCGGCTTCAGCTTCAATAATCTGTTTACCGAAGCAATGAAGGTCCATCCGAAAGGCATTGAGATTATGCGCCCCGGCGGGCTGGTGAAAGATCCGATATCGGCGCTGTCGCTTGGCCTTGGCCTGATGTTTGGTACCGCAGGCTTGCCGCATATTCTGATGCGCTTCTTTACCGTCAGCGATGCCCGCGAGGCGCGTAAAAGCGTCTTTTACGCCACCGGCTTTATGGGCTACTTCTACTTCCTGACCTTTATTATTGGCTTCGGTGCGATCCTGCTGGTCGGTGCCAACCCGGCATTTAAAGACGCCGCCGGTGCACTGATTGGCGGCAATAATATGGCCGCGGTTCATCTGGCCAACGCGGTTGGCGGCAGTATGTTCCTCGGCTTTATCTCAGCGGTAGCCTTTGCCACCATCCTCGCCGTGGTCGCCGGGCTGACCCTCGCAGGCGCATCGGCGGTTTCCCACGATCTGTACGCCAGCGTGTTCCGCAAAGGTCAGGCGACCGAGCGCGAGGAGCTGAGAGTATCCAAAATCACCGTGCTGGTGCTTGGCGTGGTGGCAATTGCGTTGGGGATACTGTTTGAGAAGCAGAATATTGCCTTTATGGTTGGGCTGGCCTTCTCGATTGCCGCCAGCTGTAACTTCCCGATCATTCTGCTGTCGATGTACTGGTCAAAACTGACCACCCGTGGCGCGATGATCGGCGGCTGGCTGGGGTTGATTACCGCCGTTGTGCTGATGATCCTCGGCCCAACCGTTTGGGTGCAGGTACTGGGGCATGACAAACCGGTTTATCCATACGAATATCCGGCGCTGTTCTCAATGCTCGCAGCCTTTATCGGCACCTGGCTATCCTCCATCACCGATAACTCAGCGGAAGGGGCACAGGAGCGCCTGCGCTTCCAGGCCCAGTTTGTCCGTTCACAAACCGGCGTCGGTATTGAAGGCGGCAAAGGGCATTAATTGATGGCGACAGGGGCGGGCCGTATGCCTGCCCCGTTGTTGCTAAGGCCGAGCCTTGATGGGTGGATTAATGATCCATTTCGGCGAGCTCATCTTCCGACAGGCCGGTAATTTCTGCTATCGCCTGACGCTCGAATCCCTTCGCCAGTATTTTTCTCGCCACCGATCTTGTTACATCCTGTGCAGCTTCCAGGCGGCCTTTTTTCAGCCCCCTTTCCATGCCTTGTTCAATGTAGCCAGCGAATAACAGTGTGACCAGCGGCTCCAGCAATTCCACGAGATCGCGCTGGAGAATATGCTTCTGCAGCAGTTCCAGTATTGCCATTCGGCGATGTTGCATGATTTCATCATCCGGAATAACCGTCACATCAACCAGAGAGAAATCGCCACCGTAGAGACGGGCCGCCCGTTCCGGATCGCTAAACGCCTGCAGCCAGCTCATTGAATAGGGATAAGGTGTAACCCGACCGTGATAAAAAAGTATCGGTACCACCAGCGGCGGCTGTTCATTTCCGGCATCAAGATGGCGCTGCATGACAGCAATGGCATAACGCATTAATCGAAAGGCCATATGCCTGTCGGGCGTGCTTTGATGTTCAATCAACGTATAAATATAGCCCTCTCCCCGAGTGGTAATTACCGAAAAAGCACGTCGGAATAACAGGCACGCAGATCCTCTTCAATAAAACTCCCTGATTCCAGTGCGAGAGTATCAAGACTACACATACTCAGCAGATCTACCGGTAAATGGATTTGAAAAAATCACACGCGGTATTCGGGTGGCTTAATATCTTTTTAAAAATCGCATCGTGCAGCGTTTGAGTTCCTTTTATCACCGCAAAATGATGTATTTTACAGAAGCGGGAAAGGGTATTTTATATTTATTCTCTGCGCCTGCGGCAGCCGTTCCTTTTTTTCTGCAACGGCATGTTTTCGGTATTAAAAATTACCGATCGCGATCCAAAAATCATCATTCACTATTTCAGTCAGAAACGCCGGTCGGGTATTTTAAATTCAGCAGAACGGCAGAATAAACGGGGATAGAGATTGGTGAAC